>JAZOLX010000013.1:0-4211 GCA_045653485.1 Faecousia sp.
AGCATATGTGCCAGCGGCTTTCCGATGATTTTCAGCGAGCCAAACTGGATGCCGATTGCATCCACGGCGACATCCGTCAGAGCCAGCGGGAAAAGACCATGCAGAAGTTCCGTGACGGAAAACTTTCCATCCTCATTGCCACCGATGTTGCCTCCCGTGGTATCGATGTGGACGATGTGGATTGCGTTATTAATTATGACATTCCGGATGAAAATGAATACTATGTTCACCGCATCGGCCGTACCGGCCGTGCCAAGCGGAAGGGTATTGCCTGGAGCATCGTCAGCAATTTCCCCGAGAAGGCTAAACTGGATGAGATCTGCAAATTCTGTAATTTCACCGTTCAGCCCATGACCCTCAGTGCTGAGGGCACTTTGGCCATAGAGGAAGTAAAGGCTCCCACACCCCCGAAAAGGAGACTCCGTTGACCGGGGCAGAGCGTGGCTTTCTGCTGCTGACCTCCCACCTGGGAGACCCGGCAAGAAAGCCTTTGACGGTCGCACAATTCCGGGAGTTGACCCACCGGGTGAAAAATATGACATCCCAGGATCGATCCCGGGATGTCAATGTGCAGGATTTTGTGTCTGTTGGATATAAAGAGTCCTTTGCACGGCATATCGTGGCTCTTTTGCGGGACGAAGAACTGCTGGAATATTACCTTCTGCAGGCAAAAAAGGCGGATTGCTATCCCATTACCCGGGCAACAGCCAACTATCCCGTTGCTATCCGCAAGCGGCTTGGGTTTGATAGTCCCGGTACGCTATGGGCAAAGGGTGATCTGTCTATCCTGGATAGAGTCGGTATTGCCTTGGTGGGCAGCCGGGATCTGCAGAGCGATAATGCAGCCTTTGCAAAAGAGGTTGGTCGTCAGGCAGCGCTGCAGGGATATGTGCTGGTTTCCGGCAATGCCCGTGGCGCAGACAAATTGGCGCAAAATGCCTGCCTGGATGCAGGAGGCAAAGTGATCAGCGTGGTGGCTGATAGCCTTTTGGAACACACGAAGAAGGAAAATGTGCTCTACCTCAGCGAAAACAGCTTCGAGGAGCCATTTTCCGCACAACGAGCCTTGAGCAGAAACCGTATTATTCACAGTCTTGGCGCAGTAACTTTTGTTGCGCAGTGCGGCTGCCGCGCAGGCGGAACCTGGGACGGTACGGAGAAGAATCTGCGCCTTGGCTGGAGTCCTGTGTATTGCTATGCCGACGGAAGTCCTGCCCAGCAATTACTGGGGGATATGGGCGCTATTGGAATTACAGAAAAACAATTATGCGATTTTGCATCGCTGCCCAAGCCGGCGGCGGATCTATTTACGATGGAGGAATCACCATGAGCAGAGCAGACGAACTTTACAAGCAGACTTGCCGCAAGATCCTGGAAGAAGGCTTCTCCGATGAAGGCCTTCCCGTCCGCCCCCATTGGCCCGATGGTACTCCTGCCCATACCATCAAGACCTTCGGCGTGGTGAACCGCTATAACCTTGCGGAAGAATTCCCCATTATGACCCTGCGCCGCACATACTGGAAGTCTGCCATCGACGAACTGCTGTGGATCTGGCAGAAGAAGTCCAATCGTATCTGTGATCTTGGCAGCCATGTGTGGGACGAATGGGCAGGGGAGGACGGCACCATCGGTAAGGCCTACGGCTACCAGCTGGGCGTGAAGTATCAGTTCAGCCAGGGCGCAGAACCCATGGACCAGGTGGATCGGGTCCTCTATGATCTGAAGAATAACCCCACATCCCGCCGTATCCTGACCAATATCTACAATTTCCAGGATCTGCACGAGATGAATCTGTACCCCTGCGCTTACTCCATGACCTTCAATGCCACCGGCAACAAACCCAACGCTATCTTAAATCAGCGCTCTCAGGATATGCTCACCGCCAACAACTGGAATGTGGTGCCGTATGCGGCATTGACCCATATGCTGGCTCAGGTAAGCGGTTTGGAAGTGGGCGAGATTGTTCATGTCATCGCCGATTGCCATATCTACGACCGTCATATTCCCGCCGTGAAGGCCATGCTGGGAAAGGAGGGCTTCACCGCTCCCAAATTCGTCATGGACAAGTCCATCGACGATTTCTACGCCTTCACCAAGGATTCTTTCCAAATGGAAGACTATCGGTGCCATCCCTTTGAATTTGAGATCCCCATGGCAATCTGATTCGATGTGTAGGGAAAGAGGTTTGTGTTATGGAACTCATCGTAGCAGTTTATGACGATTGGGGCATTGGCCGGGACGGCACTCAGCCGGTGGCACTGTCTGCCGATCGAAAATTCTTCCGGGAGACCACCCGCGGCGCAATGGTCATCGTGGGCCGGCGTACCATCGACGATTTCCCCGGCAAGAAGCCACTGCCTGGCCGGGTGAATGTGGCGCTGACACGGCAAGATATCGAGATCCCCGGTTTTGCGGTTGTGAATAGCCCCGAAGAAGCGGTTTCCTTGGCGAAGGGTGCTGAAAGAGCCATGGTTATCGGCGGTGGCAGTATTTACAAGCAAATGCTTCCTTACTGTGATACCGCCTACATCACCAAGGTCCATCACACCGTGGAAAGCGACACCTTCTTCCCCAATCTGGATACAGACCCAAACTGGGAATTGGCTGAAGTTCTGCAAAAGGGCGAAGAAAACGGTGTTACTTACGAAATGTGCCTGTATAAAAGAAAAGGAACGGCCTGAGCTCAATGTCACTAAGTTAGTGATATTGTTCCGAAAGGTAGTCCTTCAACGAATGAGTGCATCTGGCAACGGATGCACTTTTTCTGCTATTTGGGCATGACAAATAAGCGGATTAAAAAATCCGCTTAAAAAAGCTATTCAAAACAGAAAAATTATGCTACTCTATAGAGGAAGCTAACGGCGTGTTTCACAACCATATGACGTGGATTGCTTCTGCCAGGGCGAGTGACAGAAACATTCTTGCTTATGGTGGCTTCAAGATCAGGTGGAGAAATATTACCAAGAAGGAATTGTCTGCAAACCTGTACAGCAACAGAAAAATTTGCTTTGTAAGGGTGTTTTCTGTTGGGCTTTTGAATGACTACGTGCGAAGTAATCAATTCAGAAAAGTTGTACATGATCAGTCTGGCAAAGATCTCCTGGGTAATGTTCTCCACCTTTTTTGCATGAAAATGGAGTAAGCCGACAGTATATTTAAGTTCACGGAAAGAGGTTTCAATGCCCCAACGCATACCATAGAGGCATTTTAACTCATCAGGAGGAAAGCTTTCGGTATCCAAATTTGTAATAACCGTTTCGTAAGTAGTGTCAGATATTTTGAATCTGACGATACGAAATGGCAAGTAATAAAATGCAAGAGGGTCGTACTTACGACTACTCGTCGGAAGATAGTCAAAAGGTGTTGTTGTGGGAAGCAGTTTGTACCTTTGTTTGTCATTTAGCAACCGTTTCGCTTCTGCGGTCTGTCGCTTTGTAAAACGCAACTCAAATAAAACATCAAATTCATCACGATCCGGCAGATTCAATCCTGCAGCGATACCGGAAGAATGGATGTCTTTGATACGAATGAGGTATTTCCAACCTTTTTCCTGGATATGGGCCATGAGATTATAGCTTTCATAACCTCTGTCGGCAATAATTAAAGCGTTGGCAATCTTGGAACGGTCGACCATATTGCACAGAACACCTTTTTCGTTCCAATCCCGTCGACCACACACAGCCGCATCAACATAGGTATGTTGCAGTAAATCGTAAACTGCATCCAAATGAAGAATACTGTACGGAGCTTGACCATTCGTTCCCGGGAAGTAACTATCCTTATGTTTTGGGTTAGTTGGGATCTGAATATCCGAGCCGTCAGCTGCAAGTAAACGATATCCTTTGTACAATTTATCCCTGTCGGTCATTCTTACAAAGAGGTCAAAAAGAGATGGGAAGGCAAATTCGTTAATTTTTTGACGCTGTTGTATAAATGCTGAACTGGATGGGGAATGACGGTGGCAACGAAAATAGCGAAGTAATTCACCTGTAAGACTACCTCCCTCCATACACAGAAGAATGGAGATAACTTCATGCAATGGGAGTTTTCGTTCCCTTGTAAAATCGCGGGCAGGATTCTTTACAAACATCCACGATGTACTGCATAGCTGAGCAATTGCGTGTTTAAGTTTTTCTTTTACAATCTGAATTTCACTTGACATATATAGGCCTCCTTGTAATTGTCGGTGGGAACACCTCTAATTACAAAGG
>JAZOLX010000014.1:0-3928 GCA_045653485.1 Faecousia sp.
ATCTGGCAAGGCCGGGGTTACCGCAAGGCCAGAAGGGCTTTCCGAAGGAGGCAACCCCTCTACAACAGGTGCAGAGCCCACGCCTCTCTTCGATATTAGTATACGCGACCCCGGCCAAATTGTCAACCCCTCTGTTGGCAACGCAAACCAGAGCGTAGCAGATTATCTAGCCTCTATTGTCCCTGCGCCCAATCAGCGCACAGCTACTCCCCCGATTGACACATCCGCTAAATCAGCTTATAATGGTACTAGAAGTGCACAGGTGACCGATGCCATTACCCGTTTGAACGACAACAGCAGTAATGCCCCCACTCTACAGGAAATAATGTCCATACCCGAGATTGCTGATGCAGAAAAAGCGAACGAGGGAGTCGAAACGATTAATCTTCCTGACCGCGAACAGATCCGCGAAAGCGGATATCAAAAAGCGATGCAAAAAGGCAGTTGGAATGGCGAGAGCTATTCCGGCGAAGTGCGGCAGGAAAAACGGATGGATATTGTCATTGGTTTACCGGGAAGCGGAAAGTCCTCTGTCTATACAGAGCGGCTTTCACAGGAACATAAAAGCCGTGTCATCGACACCGACGATTTCCGGGAGTATATTCCTGAATATAACGGAACAAACGCGGCAATTGTTCATGAAGAAGCTTCTACAATTAGGAACCAAGTACTGTTGACCGCAATGGATAATGGCGACAACATTCTTCTGTCTACCATTGGCGCAAATGCAGAAAAACTATTCAGGCAAATTACCCAGTTTAAGGCAGAAGGATACCATGTTTATCTTCACCTGAATGAGTTGCCAAACAACAAAGCTCTCGCCAGAGCTGTTGGCAGATATATTTCCGAGGAAGGAAAGTTTGGACGATATGTATCCCCCGAATTGATTGCAGGATACGGTGATAAACCTACTCAGACATATTTGTTTTTAACCGGACAAGGAGGAACAACAAATGGCAAACTGGAAGGAAATTTACGATCGAGCCGAGGACAATCTCTTGAGGCTATTGGAAGAACGAGCACAACGCCGGAAGGCCGCGCAAGCACAGCAGTCCCAGCAGACCTCCTCGCAGGATATGACTGGTACAACAACGACGTTGAAAAAGGACACCCTCCAAAATTAATCCAAAGCTTTGAGCAAAGCAGACCCACATCCGGCCCCAACCCATCCGTCGGTACAACTGATGGCGGAGGCTATGGGCAGAATACCGTTGGCAGCGCAGAGTCTCAGTTTAAGCACGAGGTGAAGCGATCGCAGCTGTACACCAACACCTACGCCAACGCCACCGACCCATCTGTTCGTCAGGTAGGCGAGCAGGCAAAGACGTTGGATCCCAATGTCGACCAATATGATGTAATCACAGAAAAAGAAAGCCTGCACAATGCCGCTCTGCGCACCTCCTCTCCGGAGGCCATCGATGCCGAGTATGCGGATCTGGTAGCCAAGGAGCACTGGTCTGGCGAAGATTTGGACACCGCAAAAATAGTGCTGGAAAAGTTGCTGGACCAAGGTGACACAGACCGTTTCCAGCAACTGGCTCGCAAGCAGCGCGCCGTTATGACTGCCGGCGGCCAGCTGATTCAAGCTGCCGCAAAATACACTCGCGCCAACGCCGCATCGACCATGGCAGAACAGCTGGACTCTTTAACGACCCAAACCGTCAGCCCCAACCACTTCCGTAAGCAGGGTTTTGAAGCTTGGAAAAAGGATGTGTCCGCCACTGCCTTCGATCTGATCAAGCAAGTCGACGGAGTGCAGGATGGCGATGTGGAAACGATGAAGCAGATCATCCGCTCCATCGCACGTTTTCGCAAAACTACTGCATGGTTTGGTGCCAGCTCCAACCTCACCAAGTCCGCCGAGCGTGCACTGAATACTTTGGATTTTGACACCGCCAAGGAGATTGCCCTGCGCCAGATCTCTCAAATTCCCGGCGATTTCCGCAAGCGTTCCAAGGGTGAAATACTTAAATCCATCCGCATCAAAAACATGCTCTCCTCTCTTCTCACCATAGAGCGCAATCTGGGTGGTAACACCGCAGTGGGCATCATGGATGGACTCTCCGACAGCACCGTTGGTCTGGGTTTGGATCTCTTGATCTCCAAAGTCACCGGTCAGCGGACAATAGGCTTCGACATCAAGTACGCTCCCGAATATATCAAGGCTGCCAAAGAAGGTGCCGCAAAGGCCGCTCTCTGTGCCGAGCTCGATATTTCCATGGACACCGAGACCAAATACGAGGGCAATGCCACCCGCACCCACTCTCCCCAAGGCGGCCCCGTCACCCGTTTCCTCTCTGCCTATGAGAAATATCTGAAGTACGCGCTAGAGGTCACCGACAAGTTCTACGAAAGCGGTACCTATGCCGCCGTGGAAAAAAGTCTACAGGAGCTTGGCGAAAAGTCTAATCTCCGGCCAGAGCAGATTGCCGCAGTCTCCCGAAAAACCGCCAGCCGCCGCACCTTCAAGGATGATGGTGCTTTGGCTACAGCCGCCAAAGGCTTACGCAATGCCGCCAATTCACTTACAAAATCTGTAAGCCCTGGTTTTGGTTTGGGCGACATGGTTCTACCCTTTGCTGGCGTAGGCTCCAATGTAACGCAAACCGGTATTGATTACACCGCAGGCACATTAAAAGGCGCCGCTGAGATCTTCAAGCTGATGGTAGATGCCAAAAATGGCAAGACGATTGACCCCAGCCGCCAACGCAAGGCCGTCACCGATGCCGCCCGCGGTGTCACCGGCCTTGGCCTTATCAGTCTCTTTTTTGCCCTTGCAGCCAAAGGCATCATCCGTGCCGGCGACGATGAAGATAAAGACCGCAGAGCCTTGGAACAATCCACCGGCCTGTCGGGCGCACAGATCAACATAGACGCCGCTTTGCGTGGCCTGCAGGGAAAGTCCACCCAATGGAAGAAAGACGATGTGGTGTTCACTGTTGACTTCTTGGAGCCTTTTAACACCCAAATGTATTTAGGCTATATGCTTTCCCAGGAGGACGACCTCAACCTGCTCAATGTCACCGGTGCTACTGTCCAATCCATTATGGCATCCCTCATGGACAGCCCTATGATGCAAGGCCTAAATGAGGCTGTGGACTTAGCAGAAAACCTTACACAAGCAGAAGATCTGGGCGAAACCGCTATTGCAATCGGCGAGTATGTCGGGCAGACGGCCACAAGCTTCATCCCAGGCTATGTCCGCCAGTTTGCTCACACGGTGGACCCCATTTATCGTGATACCACCGGCGATAATGCAGCGGACGCCGCATGGAATCAGACAAAAGCGCAGATCCCTTGGCTCAGCAAAACTCTCCCGGCCAAATACGGCGCCGATGGACAACCCCTGCGCCGCTACGGCGAATCTGCAGAAGAGACGCTTCTTGGTATACGCAATAATCTACTCAACCCGGTTACAGTCACCATCTTGGATGACCCCAAACTAGCCAACGCACTGGGCGATCTTTCTGACCGCACCGGCAATGTTACTATCTATCCGGAAAAGCAAGCTCCCAAGAGCTTCACCGTAGATGGACAAACTGTTCTGGTCAGTGGCAAAGAAATGACCGAAACCTATCAGCGCACCTACATGGGGCACATCAACCACATTTATAACGGTTTGTTAAATGCCCCTGTGTTTGATGGCATGTCTGACGATCTTAAGGTGAAGTCGCTAGAATACGCCAAGCAGTACGCCACAGAGAACGCAAAAGCCTCCGTTTCTGACTTTGCCCTGACCGGGTGGGTAGAATCGGCTGGCGACGACCCGATTGCTGCTATCCTTGATAAGGTCGCCGTCTCCTCCGTCACAGATGCTCTCAACGGAATCACCTCCGCTTGGAAGAACGGCGACGAGGCAGAGACAGAGGCGCTGGATGCCGCCTGGGCGGCGTTTAAGAGCATGGACAACCAGTCCCGCCTGCGCATC
>JAZOLX010000015.1:0-14787 GCA_045653485.1 Faecousia sp.
CCGCCCCATAATCTGACAGAAGTCATCAATGCCTGCATTTGTGTGCTGGACGATTCGGAAGCAACCCTTCCCGATCTGATGGAGCATCTGTCCGGCCCCGATTTCCCCACCGGCGGTATTATCATGGGCCGCAGCGGTATCCGTGCCGCTTATGCTACCGGCCGTGGCAGAATCGTTGTTCGCGCTAAGACCGAGTTTGAAACCTTTAATAAAGACCGCACCAGAATTATCGTTACTGAGCTGCCTTACCAGGTCAATAAGCGTCAGCTGATCAAGAAGATCGCGGAGCAGGTAAAGGATAAGCGTTTGGATGGTATTTCCGATCTTCGTGACGAAACCGACCGCAATGGTATGCGTATGGTTATCGAACTGAAGAAGGATGCCAATCCTCAGGTAGTTCTGAATAACCTCTTCAAGCAAACTGAGCTGCAAAGCACCTTCGGCATTATCCTGCTAGCTCTGGTGGATGACCAGAAGCAGCCTCGTATCCTCTCTCTGCGGCAGATTTTGGACGAGTATCTGGCATTCCAGATGGAAGTGCTGACCCGCCGTACGGAGTATGATCTGCGGAAGGCAAAAGAGCGTGCCCATCTGTTGGAAGGCTTGCTCATCGCCCAGGATAATATTGATGAAGTGATTCATATTATCCGCAGCGCCTATGACGATGCTAAGGAGCGCTTGTGTGAGCGCTTTGGTTTGGATGATGTCCAGGCCCAGGCGATCCTGGATATGCGCTTGAAGGCACTCCAGGGCCTTGATCGGGAGAAACTGCAGAATGAATTCGACGAACTGCAGCAGCGGATCCAATATTATCTGGAATTGCTGGCAGATCCCGAAAAGCTGAAGGCTGTTCTGCGGGAAGAGCTGGAAGCCATCCGGGATAAGTTCGGCGATAAGCGCAGAACCGAAATACAGGAAGTGGAAGACGAGATCGACATCGAAGACCTCATCGAGGAAGAGACCTGCGCCTTCACCATTTCCAACCAGGGCTATGTCAAGCGTATGCCGGTAGATACCTACCGTACTCAGAGCCGTGGCGGCCGTGGTGTCAATGCCCAGAATCTGAAGGAAGAGGACTTTGTCAAGAGCTTGAACGTGGCATCCACCCACGATCATATGCTGTTCTTCACCGATAAGGGTCGGGTACACCACCGCAAGGGTTATCAGATCCCCGAAGCCGGCAGAACTGCCCGTGGCACGGCTATGATTAACGTGCTGCCGCTGCTGCCTGAGGAATCTGTAACGGCTATGGTGATTACCCGTGAATTCTATGAGCATGAGTACCTGGTGATGGTGACCAAGAAGGGTACTGTCAAGAGAATTCCCTTCGTTGCTCTCAATACCAATCGTAAGACCGGTATTCGTGCCATCACTCTGGACGAAGACGATCAGCTGGTCAATGTGATGCGTACCGAGGGTGATGATAATTTTCTTATTACCACTGCCCAGGGTATGGCAATCTGCTTCAATGAAAACGATGTGCGTCCCATGGGTCGTGACGCAGCCGGTGTTCGTGGTATTCTGCTGGGTGACGGTGACTATGTTGTGGGCGCTGAAAAGGCAGAAGAGGGTAAGACCTTGCTGACTGTTACCGAAAAGGGTTACGGTAAGCGTACCGAGCTTTCTGAATACCTGCGTACAGGTCCTAACGGTGAGAAAATCGCCCAGGGCCGTGGCGGTAAGGGTCTGAAGAACTATAACATTACTCCCAAGACCGGCCTGGTTGCAGGCTGCCGTGTGGTCAGCGATACGGATGATGTTATGCTCATCGAAAATGGCGGTGTGATTATCCGTGTGCCTGCTTCCGATATCAATATCTATAAGCGGGATGTGCAAGGCGTCATCGTTATGCGAATTGAAGAGGGTAATTCTCTGGTTGCCATCGAGCGCGTGGAAAAGATGGATGAGGAAGAGCAGGCGTGAAAACTGTAACCCTATATACCGACGGCGCTTGCTCCGGCAATCCCGGTCCCGGTGGTTGGAGCGCGATCCTGGAATACCAGGGGCATGGAAAGGAATTTTCCGGCGGTGAAGAGAATACTACCAATAACCGCATGGAGCTGACCGCTGTGATCGAGGGTCTGTCCAAGCTGAAAGAGCCTTGCATTGTAGATCTGTACTCCGACAGTAAGTATGTCATCGATGGACTGGAAAAAGGCTGGGCAGAAGGATGGAAAAAGCGTGGCTGGATCAAATCCGATAAAAAGCCTGCTTTGAATCCGGATCTTTGGGAACAGCTTCTTGCTTTGACCCACATCCATCAAATGCGGTATCATTGGGTCAAAGGCCATGCGGAAAATCCGAAAAACAACCGCTGTGATGAACTGGCGGTTGCCCAGTGGAAGCGTATCAAGGGAGAATAAAAGGGCACCTCTAAAAACTCTCTTTTGGCGAGATGCCCGTTCTTTTGCCCCAACTTTTGCTTATAAAAACCTTGAAATACACAAAGTATTCCTGCGGTTTTTAACACAAAATTTGAAGCAAAATTCCTGGACTCTCGCTCAAAATTTAGTTTTTAGAGGTGCCTATGTATCTTTCTATCGGCAATGATATGGCGGTCAGAGATTCCTCCATTATCGGGATCTTCGATATGGATAATACCAGTACCTCCAAGCGGACAAGAGCATTTTTGGAAGAGGCGGAAAAGCAGGGACAGGTTGTTCCATATGACGATCTCCCAAAATCCTTTTTGCTGACAGCAGAGTATGGCTTTAGCCGTGTTTATCTGACAGCCTTGGGTACCCAGACATTGGAAAAACGCTTGAAATAATGAAGAAAGTGCGCTGCTCTTTTATACTGCCCCAGTTTGAGCGGACAGCACAAAAATGCGTCTCTTAGTAGAATAATTAAGTTTTAAGCGGAGTGGCGAAGCGTCAGCGGCGCCACTCCGGTTTTCTCTTACAATAATACCCCCTCATGTAGTTATTATCCTACATAAGGGGGTATTATTGTCTATTGTCCGTTTTTGCTGGTACAGTACATACCAGATTGCATCTATCCTGACATTACTTTTGGCTTTATAGGCTTTCAATGAACGCCAATCCCTGCATAACGTCTTCTTCGGAACGTTTTTGCTCAAGGGTTTTGACGGCATTCAGCTTTTTAATTTGCTGATGAAACTCACGAGGCAGATCCCCTTCTCCCGGAATTAAGTGCAAATCCTTGTAGTAAGCTTCCGCGTATTTTAAACGGGAATCAGACCAGTGAACTCTGCCAATCTTTTCGGGATACTTTAAAAACGCATACATATACGCAAACCGTTTCTCCGCACCTGCAAAGGTCGCAGCGGCACAGGCGGCGTGACTGGTATCCAAAGTCAGCAGCACATTTTTGCGGGCAACATCCTCGCAAATCTGATACCACTCTTCTGCGTACACCCCATAAATGACACGATGCGGAACATGCTGCGCTTGGTTTTCTACGCAGAGCGTAATTCCTTTACATGCAGCGTAATCGGCAAGAATCCGAATACCGTCGATCATGCGCTCGTAGGAACCGAGACGTATACCGTCCAGCGATTCGATTCCCATCGTATGCATCACCATGTGATCCACCGGATATTGGCATCCCACGTCGATGGCGTTTTTTACCGTTTGGATAGAGTGAAGACGATGTTCGTCATCGAGGGCGGCAAGATTCAATTTGGCGTATGGCAAATGTACACCACGCACAAATGGGATATAGGCTTCCCAATCGGGAAGTGCGTCATAACGTCCAATGTGCGCCTCTACAAACAGGTTGTTTTGACGCAGAAAATGCGGCGTATGGACGGGACATATTAACAGCATTTCTCACCCTCCTTAAATATCCGAGACGAAGATGGGGTTCAGTAAAAACTGTGGTGTGTACTGCCCGTCGGAGTAGGGACGATCTACACCCTTTCCCCAACCGCGGACACGGAAATAGTGCTTGGCGGAAAGCGTGTTTTGGAAGGTGAAATGATCCGGGATATCGGTGAGACTGCAAACACATACGCCATCGGAAATAATGTCTACCTGCTCCATTTTTACATTGGTATCAAAAGAAAGGCTTACACAGTATTCTCCGGGCTGCTCTGTCCGCTTTGCTGTGAATACAGGATTTTCAATGCAGTTTCCCACCATACAGTAGAAATTACCCGTGCGGTATGCGCGAAGGATTTCTTCATAAGTGTTTTCTTCTACGTAGAGACAATCCTGTACAAATTCTCCCGGATAATAATCGTGTCCTCCATCGTTAAAATGCTTATGGAAGTCCGAACCGTTACGGGCGAATAAACGGTGTCCCTCACGGAGAAGCTGGTCCCATTCCTCGCCGATCTCCCACGTCTGCTTGGCACGCCGTTCGCCGCGATCTACACAGGCGATGACTTTAAACACGTCGTTTTCTTCGGCAATCGCACGGAAGTCTTCTATCGGTACATCAGGATCATTGGGATGATTGTAGATCATAAAGGTTTGATCCTCTCCGAAGTGTTCTCTCACATACCGTAGCTCAGCACAAGCCTCCTGCTGACCCTCATGACCGTTTTGTCGGTGAAAATGCCGGACCAACTCCCGCTGTAGGGCAAATTCATTGTTTTCCGGCACCGTTAGGAACATGGCGTGCCGCTGAAGCGGAAAATTTTGCTCCGCGGTGTGAAAGATGGGCAAATCAGGGTGAGACTGTCTGGCGGCAAGAACCTCTGCGTACTGCCCCACAAAGCAGTCTGGGGTGTCATAGGAATGACCCGAAATACCGATGAAGTCAAGATACTGGCGGCTTCGTTTGATAATCTCTTCTACTGGCAGGCTGCCATCGCGGCAATTGTGTGTATGTACATGAAGATCACCTTTGATCCATTTTCCCATGTTCGTCATTTCCTTTCTGCGCGTCCGGTTATATTCGTTCTCTGTATTGACAGCACATCTGTGAACTATTATTATTACTATAGCATTTTATAAATGAAATAAAAGCGAAAATATCAAGAAAAAACATGGGGAGGTAGCACAATATTAAGATGGACTCCATAGAGTTGCTTTATTCAAATCATAATATTTCCCAACCGATTTTCCCTCTGCACAATGAACAACTCAAGTTTCATAATCTGGTTATTCTGAAAAAGGGGAGCATGCGCTATCAGATTGACGGAACGGAAATCCTGCTGATGCCGGGAGATATGCTGTATGTTCCCAAAGGAAGCCGGCGGATCCGGGAGGAAATAAAGGAGCAGCATGACCACTATGTTTTTAATTTTGACAGCGACCGCACGATTCCACTGCCAACGGTTATGCACAATGTCATTAACGGCGATATCTTTGCGCTTCTGGCGGCGTATGATGCCATAAACAAGAGCACTCATCACGAACACCGCGACAAACATGAACTGTTGCTGAAATGCCTTTTGCTGATTCTCCGGGAACGGGCAGTATCCCAGAAGCATCACCCGCTGACGAGGACAATTCTTACCTATCTTCATAACCACTTTACCGAGAAAATCACGCTGCAGCAAATTGGTGAACGAACCTGTTTCTCCCCTATTTACTGTGACACCGTATTTAAAAATGATATGGGCGTTTCCATCATTGAATATGTCCTTTCACTGCGGCTTGAAAAAGCCAAGCAACTGCTTATAGAGGGAGAACTTTCCATCCATAAAATTGCGGAATCCGTCGGGTTTCAGGATCACAACTACTTTTCCCGTATCTTTAAAAAACGTGTGGGCATGTCGCCTTCTGATTACCGTCAACGCTTTTGAGGAAGGTGTCTTATATTTTTCTTTAGGTACCATTTCCGCTCTTATCGAAAGAAAGCGCAGAAGACTTTAAAGAAATAGCGCCCACCGGGCAGCGCACTTTTTTCAATAAAAATAAAAGAAAACAACAGAAAATCAGTTTACATAATTTTATAAGTTCGACACATTTTCATTCTTTTTTGCTTTTAGTTTTCCACATTGTCCACAGGTTTCTCCACAGGTAAAACAAGAAAAATCCCTTGAAAACACTGATGTTTCAAGGGATTTCACGGTTTTTAAACATTTTCTGACAAAAATCTGTGGACACTTGTCGGTTTACAGAACATCTGTTAAAACAGAACCTGTGCAGAAAAAACACGGTCCTGTTTACCGGAGACATCTGTCTTTTTCCGGTGTGCATCTACCTGCAGGCAGCCATTGTCAGACAGTTCCCAGTTTAACTGTATCTGCTGCGTCTCTCTAGCTTCACTATGGTAGCAGATGATAAATTCACGGGCGCTGTGTCTGCTATGGAAGCTGCTGGGAAGCAGGTCTTCCACCCAATCCAGATAGCGGGTGTTGTTCATGTGACTATTACGGTCCAGACAGGAATAGGTTACACATCGTGTCTCTGTGTTGGACATTGGCTTCGGGAGGATAGAATGGGGAACTGCCAACTCACTACCTGTCAAAGAACCGCTGACAGTGATGCCGCTTTTTCCGGGAAGAACCATGGTACGCGCATCCAAATCCATCAAAACCCAAAGACTGATAGAACGGAACAGCTCAAGTCCCTGCGCGTCATAAGCTACCATGGATCTTGGATAGGCAACTTTTGTGGTGGGCATAGACCATGTTTCTACGGTAATGGTCTCGCCCCGCATCGGTAAACGGGTGATCTGGATCCGGTGACGGGTCACTGCCCAAAACAGTCGACGCAGCATCAATGTATCATAGTCAGCACCCAGTAAGTCACTGTGTTTACCGGCCACTTCTTGTGCATAGTAGAGCAGAGCAGAAAGTTTTAATCTGCCAAAGCAGTCCGAAGCCATATCATCGATGATAAATTTTTGTCTGTAAATTGCTTCCATATTGATCCTCTCAGCCGTTTGCCTCTCCAACGGTCAAGGTTATGCTATACTGTTTTCCGGAGCGATACACAACAGCATTAATGTCATCTCCGGGCACATATCCATAAAGTAGGGTTTCCAGTACATGACTACTGGTGATATTGATATTATCGAGACTGATCAGAATGTCACCAACTTCCAGACCTGCTTTTTCTGCGCTGCTTCCCGGGGTAATGGCTGTAATAAACAAACCCTTGGGAAGCCGATAATAAAACTGGTAGAAGCTGGATATACTTTCGCCTTCAATTCCCAAGTAGGGTCTTCCGGAAACATATCCCTTTTCAATCAATTGATTGACAATGTCTTCTACAGTGGTGCTGGGAATAGCAAAACCAAGGCCTTCTACACCAGCAGAACTCATGGAATCGCCCATTTTCATGGTATTGATACCAATCACCTGTCCGTAGCAATTGATAAGAGGCCCACCGGAGTTACCGGAATTTAATGCGGCGTTGGTTTGTATCAGGCTCATAGTTCTGCCACCTACATCCACATCCCGGTTGATAGCAGAGACAATGCCGTCGGTCATAGTGCCCCGAAGTTCGATACCGAGAGGATCACCGATGGCCACCACCACATCGCCCACGCGCAATGCAGTGGAATCGCCCAGCACAGCGGGAATCAGATCTTCTGCTGTGACATGCAGAACTGCCAGATCAGAGACGGTATCCATGCCCACCAGATCTGCGGACAAAGTCCTCCCGTCAGACAGAAGCACATCAATGGTTTTCGCATCTTCCACCACATGGCAGTTCGTGACAATGTAGCCATCCGCAGAAAGAATCACACCGGTGCCTGTGGAGCTTCCGGAAGCATAATTACAGGAGATGGACACCACGCTGGGAATATTTTTTTCATAGATATCCTGCAGGGAAAGACCACCCTCTTGGGGAATGTTCTCAACGGAAATCGGAGAATCAACAGATGAGACGGTGTTTTGTGTAGCATCAACAGATGCGGTTTCTACCGGAAAGGTTTGCTCCGCTTCATTGGAAAACATGATGGGCAGAGAGTTATCCGTTTTTGTATTGCTTACCTGCTGAAACAAGCGGATATTCATAATGCCCAGAATGCTGACTATACCGCACAGAAGGATGACTGTCACCAGAAGAACGGCAATCAAACCCCTGTGATTTTTCGGTGGTTTGGTGGAACCGGTGCGATATACTCCTTGATCCCATGGATCTTGATCGGGCGTATGGTTTGAATTGTATTCATAGCTCATAAAATAACCTCGATGCAATTAGTTTACCAGAGGTAATGTAAATGTAAATTCGGTTTTTCCGTCCAGGCTGGAAACGGAAATATCTTCGCCATGGCTGCAGACAATGGTTTTCACGATATACAGGCCAAGGCCCCATCCATCCCGGTTCTGAGAGCGGCTTTTATCCATCTTATGAAAGCGATCAAACACCAGAGGAAGCTCTTCCGGAGGAATCGTTTCGCCGTCATTACGAATGCTGACATAAATTTTGTTGTTACCCTCTTTGACGGAAAGTCCCAGAGTACCTGTCTCCGGACAGAATTTTACTGCGTTATCCAGAAGATTGTAGATCACCTGTGTTATATAATCTTCGTTGGCAAAGGTATAGACCGGATGTTCCGGCATATCTACTTCTACATTGACACCTTTTTGCAGGATCTTCTGCTCAAAGGTGATCAAAACCTGACCCACACATTCTTCAATATCAAAGCGGATTTTCTTTTCATCGGGAATGCCGCCTTGATCCTGCAGCCGGGAAATATCCAGCATACTGCGTACCAATCGGCTTAAACGTTTGGTCTCATCGGAAACCAACTGCATATAATGACGCTGCTTTTCTTCCGGAATCGTACCGTCCAGAATGCCGTCAATATAGCCACCTATGGTGGTCATGGGAGTTTTCAGCTCATGGGACACATTGGCAACAAACTCCTGCCGCTGGTATTCGCTTTTTTGCAGAGAAGACGCCATATTATTAAACGCAAGGGCCAACTCTTCTACCTCTTGGGGATAGGTGCTCTTGACGGTGACCCGGGCATTCAGATCTCCGTGACCAAAGTCGCTGGCAGCCTGAGCCATCTCCCGAAGGGGATTACTGTGTCGCCGGGCAAAAAAGCTCATGATCAGCATAACGGCAATCACAGCAAGGATGGATACAAATAAATAGATATCCGACAGTTTATCCAAAATTGTGAGCGTACCGCTCATGGGGGTAGACACCATGACAAGTCCAATGGCATCACCGGTTGTTGCATCAAGAATGGGGGCTGATACCACATAGCGGACATCATCATAAAGACCGGAAAAAAGACCGGTATGACGGGCAGTACCGTTGCTAAGGACCTGCCGCACGTAATCAGAGTTGATGCGCCAGCCTTGATGCTCACATCCAAAAGGAGCATCGGAACAAAGGATCAGTTTTCCCTGCTTGTCGAATATTACCGCATTTGCATCGGAGATCCGTGAAGCGACATCCAGATTGACAACAAAATCCCGGCGGGATAAGGAACCCTCCGTATAATAAGCCGATGCCAGCGCCGCGATAACAGAACCATCATTTTCCAGATTTTCATAGGCCTGTTTAACCAAGTAATCTTTGACCAGAAACTGAAAGGAGGCGCCAACCAACAAGAGCGCAGTCAGCAACAGTAAAGCAGCCGGGAAGAAAGTCCGGCTGAAGGTTGTTTTCATTTACAACACCTCAAACTTATATCCAACACCCCATACGGTTTTTAAACTCCAGTTTTCAGAAATGCCTTCCAGCTTTTCACGCAGCCGTTTGACGTGTACATCCACGGTTCTGGAATCGCCGAAATAGTCGAAACCCCATACTTCGTCCAGAAGCTGATTACGGGTATAGACACGGTTGGGAGAAGAGGCCAGATAGAACAGCAGTTCCATCTCCTTGGGCGGAGTATCCACCTTCGCACCATCGACCAGAAGCTCAAAGGCATCCATGTCAATGATCAATTTGTCAAACACCAGCCGGCGGGCCTTCTTTTCGGCAGTGATACCGGATGCGCGGCGCAGGACCGCTTCAATCCGGGCCAGCACTTCCTTCATTTCAAAGGGTTTGGTAATATAGTCATCGGCACCGGACTTGAGACCTGCTACCTTGTCATCGGTCTCACCCTTGGCGGTGAGCATAATCACAGGGGTCTGGCCTTCAGCGCGAATTGCTTTACATACGGCCCAACCGTCCATCACAGGCATCATCACATCCAGCAATACCAGATCCGGCTTAATGGCACGGAATTTGGTAAGGCCCAAACCGCCGTCTCCGGCAACAGTAACGGCATACCCTTCCTTTTCCAGATACATCTGCAGCAGCTCCGCAATATTGCGGTCATCTTCAACAACCAAGACAGAAATAGCCATAAGACAGTCCTCCTGAATAGTTTTGTTTTTTATCATTATAACCGAAAAAAGCCTGCCTGGGTGAACAAATTGTAAAGAGTTAGGAGGTAATTTGTTAACACGCAAGTTTCCCTTGCAAATTGGGCCATTTGGCAGTATCATAATAAAAGCTATATTTGAAAGGAGCTAACTATGCTGGAGATTTTAAAGGCGATCCTTTTTGGTATTGTCGAAGGTATCACGGAATGGCTGCCGGTTTCTTCCACGGGCCATCTGATTCTGCTGGATGAGCTTGTAACATTGAAGGTATCCGATGCCTTCTACGAAATGTTTCAGGTAGTCATCCAGTTGGGTGCGATTTTGGCGGTCATTTTGCTGTTTTTCCATAAGCTGAACCCCTTCTCTCCCAAGAAAAATGAGAAGCAGAAGAAAAAAACATGGCAGCTGTGGTTTAAGGTCGTGGTTGCGGTAATTCCCTCTGCGGTGATCGGTCTGCTGTTGGACGATTGGATGGATGAACATCTTTACAATTATGTGGTGGTCGCCATTGCTTTGATCATCTATGGTGTTGCCTTTATTTTTGTAGAGCGTAATAACGCAAAGAAAGAGTTTGCCATCAAGGATGTACATAGCATCGATCTGAAAACGGCTCTGCTCATTGGCTGTTTCCAGTGTCTGAGCTTGATCCCCGGTACATCCCGCAGCGGCAGCACCATTCTGGGTGGTATTCTGTTGGGTGTCAGCCGTGGCGCCGCATCGGAATTCTCTTTCTTTCTTGCAATTCCTACCATGTTAGGTGCCAGCGCACTGAAGCTGCTGAAATTCATGATGGAAGGCGCTGCTGCAACCGGCTTGGAAATCGGTGTTCTGATCGTTGGCTGTTTGGTATCCTTTGTAGTGAGTCTGGCAGTGATCAAGGGCTTGATGCAGTACGTCCGTAAGCATAGCTTCAGTGTATTTGGTGTATACCGGATCGCTCTGGGTGTATTGGTTTTGCTGTATTTCTTAATCAAATGATAAAAAGACTGGGTCAGACATTTTGTCTGACCCAGTCTTTTACTTCATAAGGGTTGCTTTTGGGAAATAGGTGATATGCAGGTTTGTGCAACCGTAAGGCGCAAGCTACAGAGCTTATGCCCGAAAAGAATAATGGTCAAAAGGGTAAAGATGCTTGAAAATAATAGCAAGCTGTGATACGATTCTCATGGAAAAAACAGGATATAAACGCGGTAAAGCATATTGTGAACGGCAAAGTAAAAAGGAGGTCATCAGCATGAATGTATATGACTTTGATAAAACGATTTACAATGCTGACAGTACTCGGGATTTCTATTTCTTTTGCCTGAAACGGCACAAGAGCATTTTAAAATTCTTGCCGGGGCAAGGCTTTCATTTCCTGAGATATGCATTGGGATTTATCGATAAAACCAAATTTAAAGAGAAGTTTTACATTTTTCTCACAGGGATAAAGGATATTGATTCTGAAGTCAAGCTGTTTTGGAAAACCCATGAAAGCAATATGAAAACATGGTTCCCAGACTGGCGGAAAAAAGATGATATCCTGATTTCCGCATCTCCCGAATTTCTGCTGGAGCCCATTGCGAAGAAAATGAATTTTACACTCATCGCCTCAAGGGTGGATAAGCACACCGGCAAGACAACCGGCAAGAACTGCTGGGGCGAAGAAAAGGTGGCTAGATTCAACGAAATCTTCCAAGGCAGGACCATCGAAACCTTCTTTTCCGATTCTTTTTCCGACAGACCCCTTGCCCGTAAAGCCCAGATGGCATACTTGATCCGGGGGAACAAGGTGTTTAATTGGCGTGAGTATGAAGCGGAACACGGAAAAGTAAAAAAGAAGAAAACAGTTCTTGATTACGAAAGCGTGTGTAAGCTGGAGACCGCGGACTTTTTCAGACGGTTCCTACCCTACTCCGTAGGGTCTCCCGAACCTGTACCCACTTACATGACGCAGTATACAGACCAATACCAGCGGGTAAATCTGGTTTGCTTTTCCGACAGTCATATCGACGGCTTTTCCAAAGCGGAATGTGTAGACAATGTGAAAAGAACGGTGCAATTTGCCAATGAAGCACCGATAGAATTTGATGCGGTGATCCATGCAGGTGATATCATAACACCCTTTGGATTAAAGGAAAAGAAGGTTGCGTATGAGCGGGCCAAGACATTTTTTGATATTGCGAAAAAGAGTGAACGGCCGTTTATTTTCGCCAAGGGCAACCATGATCTGAATGATTGGGACAATTTGCCGAAAAATGTACTGACGGATAAAGATTGGGGCGAGTTGTTCTTAAACTTTGCAGAGGAAAAGTACAAGATCAAACGGCAGCGTAAGAAAAACGGCGAAAGATCCACATGGCATTATTTCGACATTCAGGACAAAAAGGTACGCATTATTGCCATTGATATCATGGATACCGATAAAACGGTTCTAACCGAGAAAGGGACCTGTAAGCTCCATGGAGGCAACTCCTGGTATATCTCCAACGAGCAGATGAACTGGGTGGTAAATGAGGCCCTGAACTTTGACGATAAATTGGAAAAAGATTGGGGTGTCGTACTGACATTGCATATGTATCCCAAGGCACCTGCCTTCCACGCAAACGCGGCCGATGTACTTCTGGATATCTGTGCAGCTTTCAATGCACAGCAGACCTACTCCCACAGCTACCAGCACGAAAATAACAGCTTCTTTGATATGGAGATCAATGCGGATTTCACACGGTATGCAAAAGAGGAAAAGAAGCCCTCAGTGATCTGCTGGCTGCTGGGACATGACCATGAACGCAAGAATTTTGTGCGAAAGGGCATCAATATCATATATATCATCAATAACAGTGCCTCCAGCATCTCCGGCGATCCCAGAGTGGCGAGGATCCCCGGAACCTGCACCCAGAACGCCTTCGATGTGGTGAATATCGACACGCTGCACAGGAAGATCAGAGTGTTTGGTTATGGCGCGAATATGACATGTTACGGCGAAAGCGGGGACCGGTTCCTCCCAGATGGACTCAGCTACTGATAAAATTAAAAAACAACGGGGCATGAAAATGCTGAAGTGATAAAATAATGGTAGGCACTTTCGTGTCTACCATGATTTTATCACTTCAGACGATAACAACGACTCTGCTGTTTGGGTAGTGTCAAGAGTTATGCGCAAAATTGATTACGGTATCTGGTAGAAATCTATTACAGGGGGTGCTTCGGCACCCCTTGGTTATCTTACAGCGGTCAGGGCGCAAAGTGTCAAGGGCGGCGTTAGCCGCTCGTCTTGCCCTTGACACTTTGTGAACTGACTGCTACTCACCCGACCAGAAGTTCACACTCCATGGCCTCCAGGTGTTTCATGTTCATGTATTTCTTACTGCCCCACTGAGTACCGGCCACATGCCGCAGCCGAGCGCATACCAGCATCAGCGCAGAATTGCCGTCCGGGAATGCGCCCACCACTCTGGTTCTGCGCCGGATCTCCCGGTTCATACGCTCGATTACATTGTTGGTACGGATCTTCGTCCAGTGCTCAGAGGGAAAATCGCAATAGGTCAGTGTTTCCTCAATGCCAGCTTCCACTTTCTTCGCAGCTTCCGGCAGCTTCATAGACTTTAGATCCGCAACTACTGTTGCTGCCTTCTCTCTGGCAGCCTTCTTGCTCTCCTGAGCATGGATGGCCTTGAGCATTTTTGCCACATTCTTTGCCTTGGATTTGGGCACAACGGAAAATATATTCCGGTAGAAATGTACCACGCAGCGCTGGTACTTGGCTTCGGGAAACACCTCTCCCACGGCTTCCAGCATACCGAGGCATTTATCTCCTACAATGAGCTTCACGCCACTCAGACCCCGTCCACGGAGCCACTGGAGGAAACTGATCCAGCTGGCCTTGTCCTCCTTCATACCCTC
Organism: Faecousia sp.; assembly: GCA_045653485.1. Classification (GTDB taxonomy): domain Bacteria; phylum Bacillota; class Clostridia; order Oscillospirales; family Oscillospiraceae; genus Faecousia. The sequence continues at coordinate 14,084 of JAZOLX010000015.1, forward strand.
AGCGGCACCCAGAACCTCACGATAACCATCCTCATTGACGGCGATCGCCACCAAAACGGCCACATTTTCATATTCTCCACCCCAGTTTCGCTTGAGATAGATACCGTCCACATACACATAGGGATACTTGCCTCCCTGTAGAGGACGGTTCCGCCAGGCTTCGATGTTGATGTAGGCCTTCTTGTTCAGATCGCTGATAGTGGAGGCAGAAACCTTGCTGCCCCATAGGGCTTCGGTGATGTCCTCCACACGACGCACGGACACACCTGCCAGATACATCTCAATAAGAGCTTCTTCCACGCTGCTTTCCCGGCGGCGGTAGCGCTCGATAATGGCAGTCTCGAAGGAGATGCCCTTAAGACGGGGTACATGCAACGTCACATCTCCGGAAGTTGTTGTAAGGTTCCGGTCATAGTGACCGCTGCGGTAGCCCTGACGGGCTTCGCTGCGCTCGTAGCGAGCTGCCTGAGTGAGTTTCTCGGCCTCGGCCTCCAGTAGCTCGTTAAGGGTCTCCTCCACACTGCCGCGGACCAATTCCTTGATTTGCCCCTTGATAATTTCCTCGTTGAATTGTACAATGTTGTTGGACATGGTTTGCTGTCTCCTTTCGAATGTTTGTGTCGCAACTTCATTCTACCAGAGACCGGCAAGCCGTGTCTATTTTTTATGCGATTTTCAATTTGCGCAACTTATTGTACCTTATC
>JAZOLX010000016.1:0-26291 GCA_045653485.1 Faecousia sp.
TGGCCAGGTTTACGTCCTGTCCAAGGAAGAAGGCGGCCGTCATACTCCCTTCTTCAACAACTACCGTCCTCAGTTCTACTTCCGTACCACTGACGTTACCGGTATCATCAACCTGCCCGAGGGCGTTGAGATGTGCATGCCCGGCGATAACGTCGTTATGAACGTTGAGCTGATCACCCCCATTGCTATCGAGAAGGGCCTGCGTTTCGCTATCCGTGAGGGTGGCCGTACCGTCGGTTCCGGCGTTGTTACCGAGATCTACGAGTAATCTTAGATTCTCAAAAACAAGCTAAATAGCAAGCCCCGGCCTTTCGGCCGGTGCTTTTTTATGCGTTGTGAGTTAGAACTCAGCGATTTATCAAAAAGTGTTCGAGATTCTGTTTATGATTGTATTTAATGGATGCTTTTTTGTCTTTTTCCAATATGGCGCTGTTCAAATCAATTTTATTTAGGGACGCAATCGCAAAGGCATAGTGGATCACATCTACCAGCTCATTTGCCAGCTGAGATTTTAAATCCTCGTGGTCAGAAGCTTTCCTTCCATCGCGTTTGTTGAGAACTTCGGCTACTTCGCCAACTTCCTCTACCAATTTCATGAATAAACTGGAATCAATACCATGGTTTTTGTAGTGATCGTATAGGTATTCTTCATAGTCACGAATGCTGACATTCATTTTGATAGCTCCTCAAATGATAGTATTATTTGCACAGATCAACAAAATGTTGAAAAAGGGGAGTCATATCGGGCAGATCTAACTGCTCTTGTCCAATAGTCCGTTCCGGATGCCACTGGACCGCAAAGATTGGCTTGCTTTCATGTTCCACAGCCTCGATGATTCCCTCTTCTGTGATGACAGTTGGGATCAGACCGTTTCCACAATCTTTGACGGCTTGGTGATGGTAAGAATTTGTTATAAATTCAGCACCAAAAAGCTGATGCAATATACTGCCTTCTTTGGCTTTTACAGCGTGGAACTGCGTTTGCCCTTTGTAGACTTTGTCATGGACGGTCAAAGCAGGCACTTCATCGGGAATGTCCTGAAACAGTGTACCGCCCAGCGCAACATTGATAATCTGAATACCACGACAAATACCCAAAATTGGTTTATTTCTCGCAGAGAAGGCATTGAAAAGCTTTAACTCCATTTCATCCAGCGCATCGCTGCACAATTCAGACTTCCGATTTTCCTGCCCGTAAAGGGAAGGGGAAACATCACAGTTTGAGCCTGTGAAGACGATACCGTCGGCAAGGTCGGCATATTCTCCGGCATCTGCCAAGGCGGAAATCACCGGTAGGCCACCGGCCTTGATAATGGCATTGCAGTAATTGGCAGGGGTATAACACAAACCGCCCACACTGAAATCATCGGCCTTGGGTTTGCAGGTTATCAGAATCAAAGGTTTCATAGAAAATCTCCTCCGACATTTCTACTGCGGTTTTACCACAAGTTGTTTTTCCTGTCAATATCTCTCTGCGTATTAACTACGAGGCAAAGAAACGGTAAAGATGTCAATGCACGGGGAAGTTCATACTTTGTTTATTGGCAAAGGTCACTTTTTCTGCTATAATATAAAAAATATGTAACTATGAGGTGATGGTATTGAAGGAACTGAAGTCAAAAATTCTGGAAGCTTTGGTTTCTGCACTGCCCATAACTGCTATTGTGTATTTGGTATCCCTGTTACCCTGGTTCAATTTTACTCAGGCAGAGCTGATATCGTTTACCATTGGCGCGGTGCTTTTGATTTTAGGTATCGGTCTGTTTAATTTGGGCGCGGATCTGGCAATGACGCCTATGGGTACGCAGGTTGGTGCGGGCCTTTCCCGACAGCGGAAGCTGGGATTGCTACTGGCGGTCTGCTTTGTGTTAGGTATGCTGATTACGATTGCGGAGCCGGATCTGCAGGTGCTGGCCAACCAGGTGAAGACGGTCATGAACGGTACCCTTCTAATCTATGCTGTGGGTATTGGTGTTGGCGGTTTCCTGATGGTTGCCATCTTGCGTATTGTATTTCATAAGACTCTGTCCAATATTCTGATGCTCTTTTATATGCTGCTCTTTGCTTTGGCACTGATGCTGGCGGTTAATGACAATATGGATCTGCTGCCCATGGCCTTTGATTCCGGCGGTGTGACCACCGGGCCTATTACGGTGCCGTTCATTATGGCTTTGGGTGTTGGTATTTCCAGTGTTTTGGGCGATAAGCACTCTCAGGAAAATAAATTCGGTTTGGTGGCTCTTTGCTCTGTAGGCCCTATTCTGGCAGTGTTGGTACTGGGTATTTTTGCCCGGAACGACCTAAGCTATGCGGTGCCGGACTATACCGTCAGCGAGGACATTCTGGGAAGTTTCCTGCACACTGCCGGACATACGGCAAAAGAAGTGGCAATTGCTCTTGGTTTGATCGTGGCGTTCTTCCTCATTTGCCAGATCGCCTTTTTACGCTTGCCTAAGAGAAGACTTTTGAAGATCGGTTTGGGTGTGATCTTTACATATGTAGGCCTCGTGATCTTCCTTACCGGTGTTAATGTCGGTTTTATGCCCATCGGTTACAAGCTTGGCTATGAAATGGCACAGGTCAGCAGACCGGTACTGATTCTGTTGGGTTTACTAATGGGTGTGCTGGTAGTGCTGGCAGAGCCTGCCATCCATGTGCTGAATAGTCAGGTGGAAGATGTAACCGGTGGCTACATCACAAAGAGGTCCATGCTGATGGGTCTGTGCATCGGCGTAGGTGCTTCCATCGCCCTTTCTGTGATTCGTATCATTTTTGATTTCTCTCTGGTATACTATATCATTCCCGGCTATTTCCTGTCACTTGCGTTGTCACTGTTTGTACCGCCCATGTACACGGCTGTGGCGTTCGACTCCGGTGGCGTTGCCAGCGGTCCTATGACCTCCGGCTTTATTCTGCCCTTTGCCATTGGTGTATGCGTCAGCATCCAAGGCGTGGATGCGGTGCTGCGGGATGCTTTCGGTGTGGTAGCGCTGGTTGCCATGACACCGCTCATCACCATTCAGCTTTTAGGCTTCAAGGCAATTATGGAAAACCGTGTGAAAGAACGCCGCGCTATGAAGCGGATTCTGGATGCAGATGACCAGCAGATCATCAACTTTATGTAACAGGAGGAGAAGCAATGGCAAATACAGTCAATGAATCCGCAATCAAAAAGCTCAAACTCCTGTTCACAGTAGTGGAAAGACCAAAGGCGGAGTTTTATATGGACGTGCTGAGCCAGTTCGAGGTAAACTGCCAGATGGTTACCGGCGGCTTGGGCACGGCAAAATCAGAACTTCACGATATGCTGGGACTGAATATCCACAAAGCTGTGATCATCAGTGTAGTACGTGAGGATCGGGTTGAAGAGATCATGAAGTGTCTGGAAAATAAGTTTCAAACGATTAAGAACGGTAAGGGTATTGCCTTTGCAGTGCCGCTGAGCAGTGTGATTGGTGTAAACAATTATCAGTTTTTGAGCAATAATCGCTTTAAAAAGGAGGAGTGGGCATGACCACCAACAACCATGAAGTAATATTTGCCATCGTAAATTCCGGCTATGCCCAGGATGCGATGGATGTGGCCCGGGAACAGGGTGTTCGGGGAGGTACGATTCTGAATGCCCGTGGCGTTGCCCGGGAAGATGCAGCTGCGTTTTTTGGCATTACCATCCATGCGGAAAAGGAAATTCTGATGACGGTAGTGGAAAAGGATATTCGTGACAAGGTACTCAATGCCCTCTACAAGGAAATGGGTATGGCAAAGGCGGCACAGGGTATTGTATTCAGCCTGCCGGTATCCGATGTTGCCGGACTGGCCCAGGCAATTCCAACAGAAAAAACCGCAGAAGAATAAGAAAAAGCACCGCTCAAAGCGGTGCTTTTTTGTGCGACACGGGCCTGTAAGCCGGGTCCTGTCTTGACAGCCATCTATCTAGACCTGCAATTGCTCGCAGGTTCCAGCCACCTCCTCGGAACGGTCGGGCAGACCTATGTGTTCCTCCACGGCGTTGCTCCGGATAGAGTTTACATCGTTAGGGGCACATTTTGAAATTCTCTTCCACGATTCAGCGGATCTTTTACTTCAGCACTGCACATTGGAATCCTTGAAATACATACAGTATTCCGGCGGCTTCCAATGCTTGTGTTGAAGTGAAATCTCCAGCTGCTCGTGAAACATTATTTCTGCAATGTGCCCAACCCATGTTTCCATGGGCCGGGTGGGCTCTTACCCCACCTTTTCAGCCTTACCCACCTTGCACTTGTGCTAGGTGGGCGGTATATCTCTGTTGCACTTGTCCTGAGGTCACCCTCGGCGGGCGTTACCCGTTATCCTTGCCCTGTGGAGCCCGGACTTTCCTCACACGGTGCTTTTCAGCATTCGCGCGCGGCTGTCCGACCCGGTCGCGGAAATATTGTAACCGAAAGGCGGCTGAATGTCAAATGCCCTTGCAAATTCTTTTTTTGCAAGTTATACTATAGGCAATGAATCATACATAGATGGGGTTGAAGATAAGCTATGGAAACTGCATTTGAAGCATATTTTAACAGCATTCAGAAAAAGAAAATTGCGGTTTTGGGTCTGGGCGTCAGTAACCGTCCTTTGGTAAAGCTATTGCTGGAGTTTGGCTGTAGTGTTGTGGGTTGCGACAAAACGCCCAGAGAAAAGCTGGATGCGGAAGTGCTGGCACTGGAAAAACAGGGATGCGTACTCCGTTTGGGTGAGAACTACCTAAAGGGCGTTGAAGCAGATCTGGTGTTCAGAACGCCCGGAATGCATCCGGAAAATCCGGATCTTGTGGCTCTGCGGGAGGCTGGCGCGGAAGTGACCAGCGAAATGGAAGTGTTTTTTGAGGTTTGTCCCTGCCGGATTTTGGCTGTGACCGGTTCTGACGGAAAGACAACCACCACTTCTTTGATTGCTGAGATGTTGAAAACTGCAGGGAAGACCGTGTGGCTGGGCGGCAATATCGGCACACCGCTGCTGCCCCTGTGCCGCCAGATCCGGGAAACGGATATTGCGGTTGTGGAACTGAGCTCTTTCCAACTGATGGATATGAGAAGGAGTCCTTCTGTGGCCGTTGTGACCAATCTGGCACCAAACCATCTGGACGTGCATAAGGATATGGACGAATATGTTCTGGCTAAGACCAATATCTTTAAATTCCAGAAAGAAGAGGATATACTGGTTATCAATGGGGACAATGCTATTACGGGCGGATTTACCGGCCTTGGTGTTACCCGGCGTTTCTCTCGAAAAGTAAAAACCAACGGTGTATGGGAAGAAAATGGCATGATCTACCGTGATGATGTGCCGGTTTTGGAAACCAAGGATATTTTGATTCCCGGTGACCATAATATCGAAAACTATATGGCTGCGATTCTGGCTGTTGACGGTCTCGTGAGCGATGATGTGATCCGCCAGATGGCCAAAACCTTTGGCGGCGTGGAACACCGTATCGAGTTGGTTCGGGAAAAGGAAGGCGTGCGGTTTTATAATGACTCCATCGCCTCTTCACCCAGCAGAACCATCGCCGGCTTGCGGAGTTTCTCTCAGAAAGTGATCCTCATTGCCGGCGGTTACGATAAAAAAGTTCCTTACGATGTGCTTGGTCCGGAAATTTGTGCCCATGTGAGTAAGCTGTTTTTGAACGGAGACACAGCACAGCAGATTCGTGAAGCAGTAGAAAGCTGCGGCGAGGAAGCTCCGGAAATCGTAATGTGTGAAAACTTTGAAAGCGCAGTGTACAGTGCGGCTGCAGCAGCAAGGTCTGGAGATGTGGTGCTGATGAGTCCAGCCAGCCCGGCATTTGACCAGTTTAAGAACTTTATGGTGCGTGGTGCCTTCTTTAAGAAATTGATTATGGAGCTTTGAGTATGGATATTTCCAATATGACCCGGCAAGGCCGAAAGCTTTTAAAACTAAAATATTGTGGCGCAGTCATCGTGGCTGCGGGAACCGCATCCCGTATGGGCGGTATCGACAAAATCATGGAGCCTTTGGATGGGGAACCTATGGTTATGCGATCCATCCGCACATTTGGGGATTGCGATGCGATCAAGGAAATCGTGGTAGTGACCCGGCAGGATCTGGTTGTGCCTATTATGTCCCTGTGTGCGGGTATTGACAAAGTCAAAGCGGTGGTTGCAGGCGGCAACAGCCGTCCCGAGTCGGTAAATGCGGGATTGAACGCACTATCGGACAGAGTTAAATTGGCGGCCATCCATGACGGTGCCCGTCCGCTGATCACATGGCAGGTCATTGACCGGGCGGTGCGGGCAGCGAATTCCTACGGTGCGGCGGCACCTGGAATTCCTGTAAAGGACACGGTTAAGGTAGTTACTGGAGGGGTGGTTAAGGAAACACCCGACAGAAAAAACTTGTGCGCAGTTCAGACGCCCCAGGTGTTTGATGTTGCTCTGCTGCGGGGTGCGCTGAAAAAGGCAAAAGACGACGGCGCGGAGATCACCGATGATTGTTCTGCTGTTGAACGAATGGGGATGTCCGTGAAAATCGTGGAGGGTGATGAACGGAATTTGAAGGTGACCACCCCTATGGACTTGGCGATTGCTAAGCTGCTTTTGGAGGAAATGGCATGAGGATTGGGCATGGATATGATGTTCACAAGCTTGTGGAAGGCAGAAAGCTGATCCTTGGGGGTGTGGAAATCCCCCATACCGTAGGCCTCTTGGGCCACTCCGATGCGGATGTACTGCTCCACGCAGTGATGGATGCATTGCTGGGTGCTGCGGGACTTCGGGACATTGGCTACCATTTTCCAGACACAGACATGCGCTATAAGGGCGCGGATTCCCGCATACTGCTGCGATGCGTGAAGGAAAAGTTGGATGTGGCCGGTTACCGGATCAGTAACGTGGATGTGACAATGATCGCGCAGGCACCAAAGCTGAAACCCCATATTCCGCAGATGATGGAAAACATTGCGGCAGATCTACAGATCGATATCAGCCGGGTCAATGTAAAGGCAACCACAGAAGAACACTTAGGTTTCACCGGCAGCGGCGCGGGCATGTCCTGCCACGCGGTCTGTTTATTGGAAGAATAATAAAATACGAACGATTTCGACCTCCCGGGCATAAGCTGACCCGGGAGGTTTTGCTATATGAAGACCTATTTTGTTACTTTTCGCTCGATTACCTTCGCACAGCGGGGAGAAAGTGTTTTACAGAAAGCAGGGATTGGCTGCAATCTGCAGCGTACACCCAGATGGATGGAGGTTCAGGGCTGCGGATATTGTCTGCGGTTAAGTGTTAGAGAAGCAGCGCAGGCAGTGTCGTTGCTGCGGCAGAAGCAGGTCCCCATGCGGAAAATCTATCTGCAGTTAGAGGATGGTGAGCTGCAGGAGGTGCAACTGTGATCTATTTGGATAACGGCGCCACTTCGTTTCATAAGCCTGCGTCGGTAAAAAAAGCGGTATTGGATGCAATGGAACATTGTGCCAATCCCGGCCGGGGCGGTTATGGTGCCGCCATGGAGGCCGCTCAGCGGGTGTACCGTTGTCGGGAACTGGCTGGGGAACTCTTTGTCTGCCGGCCGGAACAGGTGGTGTTTACCGCCAACTGTACCCATGGATTAAATATTGCTATCCGCACACTGGTAAAGCACGGAGGCAAGGTTGTGATCTCCGGCTTTGAACACAACGCGGTTACCCGTCCTTTGCATGCTCTGGAGGCCAAAATTCAGGTGGCAGGGCGCAGGCTGTTTGACCCGGAAGACACTTTGGAGGCCTTTGAAAAAGCGCTGCGCGGTGGAGCAGATGCGGCGGTATTTACCCATGTATCCAATGTGTTTGGATATATTCTGCCGGTAGAGGAGCTGTCAAATCTTTGCAGAAAATTTGGCGTTCCATTTATTATAGACGCCGCGCAATCCGCAGGTACGCAGGAGGTAAACATGGAAACACTGGGGGCGGATTTTATTGCCATGCCGGGACACAAGGGACTTCTGGGCCCACAAGGCACGGGTTTACTGCTGTGTGGCAGAAATATTGAACCGCTCATTTGCGGCGGGACAGGGAACCTGTCTGTTTTGCAGGATATGCCTGCTGAGCTTCCGGAACGGGGAGAAGCTGGAACTGTGAATGTGCCGGGGATCTGGGGCCTGCATGCAGGGCTGGAATATCTGCTGCAAGAGGGCGTGAGAAATGTTGGAGAACGGGAAGCCAGACAGGCAAAACGTTGCGCCGCAGGACTCAAAAAATTAGGATTTACTGTGTTTTCCGGAAACAGACAGGGGGGCACTGTGTCATTTGTTCCACAGGGAGACTGCGAGGAAGCAGCTGCGCGGCTGGCAAAAATGGGAATTGCGGTTCGGGCAGGATTGCACTGTGCGCCACTGGCACATGAGAGCGCGGGAACATTGGAAACAGGTACCATAAGAGTCAGTTTCGGCCATGATGCGGCTCCTTGCCAGACAGAAAAAATGCTTCGCGCAGCAGAAAAATTGAAAATGAAATCATAAAAAATACAGATTTCCTATTGCTATCCCAAGGCCAATCCGCTATAATGGTATGGATAATAGGGCGCTTATGCGGATTAATCGAAAATGCGGCCAAAATGACACAAATAAAGGGGTAGACGCGATATGACTCAGATGCAAGAAATGTTCCAGTCACTGGGAAACATGCAGTGGTCTGATTATCTGGATATTGTTTTAGTAGCGTTTCTGGTATATAAGCTGATCCCTATGATTCGCAATACCGGTACCGGCAGAATTGCAAGAGTGATCTTGGCGATTCTGGTGTGTTCTTGGGTCACAGAGGCCTTGCAGCTGCACACGATGAATTTCCTGATAGATCAGCTGTTGGCTGTTGGCTTGATCGCAATCGTGATTCTCTTTCAGCCAGAACTGCGGCGGATGTTGGATCACTTGAGCAACATGAAGCTCAAAAAGCTTTTTGGCGTTCAACGGGAACAGCAGGAGATGGATCCGGTGATCGACCAGACAGTTATGGCATGTGAAGCTATGAGTAAGGCCAGAGTTGGTGCGTTGATCGTGTTTGAACGCGACAGCCATCTGGAAGACTATGTGAAGACCGGTACTACCATCGACGCTCAGGTATCGGAGCAATTAATAAGAAACATTTTCTTCCCTCTGGCTTCTTTGCATGATGGTGCAATGATCATTCGTCAGGACCGCATAGCCGCTGCCGGCTGCGTTCTGCCACTGTCCGATAGCAACCGCCTGAGTGCCGATCTGGGCACCCGGCATCGGGCAGGTGTCGGTATGAGCGAGGTGTCGGACGCTGTTGTGATCATCGTTTCGGAGGAAACGGGTGCCATCTCCGTGGCGGTGGGTGGTATGCTGAAGCGGTATTTGGCACCCCAGACGCTGGAGCGGCTTCTGCGCAACGAATTGTGCCACGACAATGAAACGAAGGAAGAAAATTTGGTTGTGATGCTTCGCCAGAAGTTGAACAAGAAGGGAAAGGGGGATGACAGCAATGTTCAAAAATAAGATCCTCCCGATGCTGCTGTCTGTGGTAGTTGCTTTCAGCTTGTGGGCCTATGTGATCACATTTGTGAGCTCTGAACGGGAAGGTACTTTCTCTGACATTCCGGTTTCCTATCAGGGTGAGGCGTTGCTTGAGGAACGAGGTTTGATGATCGTTTCTGAAGAAAAACCCACTGTTACGCTGACACTCTACGGCAATCGCCGGGAACTGAACAAGTTGGATAGTTCCAATATCTCCATCATTGCTGACCTGTCGAAAATCGGTGAAGCTGGTATTCACAGCTTGCGCTACAATGTCTATTACCCGGGAAATATTCCGGACAATACTTTTACGGTGCAGAGTCAGTATCCTAGCATGGTTAAAGTGGATGTGGAACGCCGCATTACAAAAGAGATTCCTGTCAATGTGACTTATAAGGGTAGTGTGCAGAAAGACTACATTGCGGATAAGGAAAATGTGGAACTGGATAATCCAACTGTTATGATCACAGGACCTGCATCCGCGGTCGACCGGATCACACAAGCGGTTGTATCGGTAGATCTGCAGGGTAAGAGCGAATCCTTTATGGAGTCCCATCGTTTTACACTATGTGATGCCGAGGGAGTGCCGGTGGATGCCAAAATGGTGGAAACCAACATAGCGGAGGTCAATCTGACGCTTTACATCAAGCGTGTGAAGGAAATTAATCTGGTAGTAACCGTGGTTGACGGCGGCGGTGCAACAAAAGCAACCAGTGATATCACCATTGATCCGAAGACCATCAAGGTGGCTGGCAATGAAACTGCTCTTGAGGATATCGATGAGATCAATCTGGGCACGATCAATCTTGGAGAACTGACTAAGGACTCCGAGAATACCTTTGAGATCAATTTGCCCGACGGTCTGGAAAATCTATCCGGCAAGACAAGTGCAAAGGTGACAGTAAAGTTCCCGGAACTCATGACTGCCAACATAGCAATTACGAATTTTGCGGCGCTGAATGTACCGGAAGGCATGGAAGTTGAGTTCATCACGGAAGAACTGACTGTGAGTGTGCGCGGTCCGAAGGATTTGATCAAAAAGTTAACGGCAAATGATCTTTCTGTAACCGTTGACTTTGCAAATGCGGAAATCGGAAACGCCACATTTAAAGCGAATATCGTGATTGGAAATGGCTTCAAGGGCATAGGTGCTATGGGTAACTACACCATATCTGCAACCTTGAATGAAATCGACGAAAAGGATAATCAGAAATGACCCAGACAGTTCGGGTACAAAAGCTTCTTGGTGATGGTACAGCTCAGGTCGTACATCTTCGGCAGAGCGCTTGTTCGGGAGATTGCCACAAATGCTCCGGGTGTGGTGCTGTTCAGGAAGCGGTGATACTGGTAGCCCGGAATTCCATCGGTGCAAACCCCGGAGATTTGGTGGTGATCGAATCTCGATCCGGGCCGGTGCTGGCGGCTGCGGCGGTACTGTATGTGCTGCCTCTGGTGCTGTTTTTCCTAGGTTACTTAATTGGCAGCTTACAATGGGATAAAGGACCGCTGTGCGCGTGTCTTGCATTTGCATTGGGAATTGCTGTATCAGTTTTGTATGATCGAGTGGCGGCAAAAAAGAAACAAACGGAGTACACAATTACGGGATACGCGCAGGTTGACCTGCACGGATTCTGAAAAAGGGGATAATCGATTTGATCAAAAGTATGACCGGCTACGGCCGTGCGGTAGAAACAGTAAATGGCCGCGAATTCACGGTGGAACTTCGCTCTGTCAATAACCGCTATCTGGATTGCTCGGTGCGGTTGCCCAGAATGCTTTCCTTTGCGGAGGAAACCGTGAAGCAGGCTGTGAAAGCTTCCATCTCCAGAGGTAAGGTAGATGTTTATATTTCCCTACGCTCGGAAGCTGAGGGCGATGTTGCGGTTTCACTGAATAAAGCTGTACTGGAAGGATATCTGTCTGCTATGCGGCAGATGGTAACGGACTTTGGCGTTAAGGATGACATCAGTGTTTCCACTGTTTCTCGTCTGCCTGAGGTCTTTACCGTGGAAAAGCAGGAAATTGACGAAGATCAACTGCGTGCAGATCTGATGTGTGTAGTTGGCAAGGCGCTGGAGGGTTACGATGCCATGCGCAGCGCAGAGGGCCAGGCGTTGGACAATGACCTGCGCAGCAGAGGCCAGACTATTTTGGAACTGGTTTCTCAGGTAGAAGCGGGGAACGCCCAGACGGTGATTGATTACCGTACCCGTTTGGAAAACAAACTTCGGGAAGTGCTGGAGAATACGGCCATCGACGAAAGCCGTATTTTGACAGAAGCAGCGATCTTCGCTGATAAGGTGGCTGTGGATGAGGAAACCGTTCGTCTGCGCAGCCATTTGGAACAGATGAACAATATGCTGACCGGCGGCGGTGCTATTGGACGGAAACTGGACTTTTTGTTGCAGGAAATGAACCGGGAAGCCAATACCATCGGTTCTAAGTGTACGGATGTGCGTCTGGCCCGGATTGTTGTGGATATCAAGGCTGAACTGGAGAAGATCCGGGAGCAGACCCAGAACATTGAGTAAGAGGCAGTTATGACATTGATCAATATTGGTTTTGGCAGCATGGTTGCTGCCAGACGGATCCTTGCGATCATGGATCCGGATTCTGCGCCTATTAAGCGTGTGATGCAGGAAGCAAAGGATCGGGGAATGCTGATCGATGCCTCCTATGGCCGAAAAACCAAGGCTGTGATTCTGATGGATACGGACCATGTGATCCTGTCTGCAATGACGACGGATACCTTGTCTGCCCGATGGATGGGAGAAGAAAAAGAGGAGGAAGAACCGTAATATGGGAAAACTGTTTGTGATTTCCGGCGCATCCGGTGTGGGAAAAAGTACCGTGCTGAGCAAAGTGATGGCTGGCCGGGGAGATCTGTCTTTCTCCGTTTCTGCCACCACAAGAGCGCCCCGACCCGGTGAGCAGGAAGGTGTTCACTACTACTTTATCACCAAAGAGCAGTTTGAAGAAATGATCGCCCAGGATGCATTCCTGGAATACGATAATCATAACAAGAATTACTATGGTACCCCCATCTCCCAATTGGAGGAAAAGATGGAAAAGGGCCATGTGATTTTGGATATCGAACCGGTGGGTGCGCGCAATGTTAAGGACAAGCGGCCCGATGCAACACTGATCTTTATTTTGCCGCCCTCTGCAGAGGAATTGGAACGGCGCCTTCGCAGCCGTGGAGATACTTCTGAAGACCAGATTCAAATCCGTTTGGATCGGGCAAAATGGGAAATGGATCAGGTTAGCTGGTACGATCATGCGGTAACCAACAATCAGGTAGAAACCTGTGCGGAAGATATTTTGAACATTATCGCCCAAGCGGCGGATGAATAATCATTGGAGGAATTTATTATGCTTTACCCCCCTGTTGCTGATATGCTGAAGAATGTGGACAGCCGTTACCTGCTGGTGAATGTGGTGGCCCAGCGCGCCCGCCAGATCGCTGAGGAGGCTGAGGCTTTTCAGGAGGAACTGACAGACAAGCCTGTTACCCTGGCCATCCGTGAGGTTGCCGAGGGCAAGCTGACTGCCTCTGTTAAGGCAGAATACAAGAACTAAATTGCCGTAAATACGAGAGAGGAGGGGCGTTATGATCGCAAAAATCGCCGTTGCTGCGGCTACCTTTGCCATTGATAAGCCCTATTCCTACCGTATTCCCTATGGACAGACTCTTCTTCCCGGTATGCGCGTCAAGATTCCTTTTGGAAGGGGCAATAAATTGACTGAGGGCGTTGTGCTCAGTGTAGAACCGGGAAACGAGGAAAAACTGAAAACTGTTGAATGCTGTTTGGATGAAATGCCGTTATTGGACGCAATGATGTTGCGGTTGGCCGCATTTATGCGTGAACGGTATTTCTGTACTTTCTATGATGCAATTCGCACCATGTTGCCTGCAGGACTCTGGTTTCAGACGAAGGATATCTATACGTTGACGGAGGATGCTGCATGGCAGGAAGCCGTGATCCGTCAGCCGGATGCACGAAAGCTGCTGGAGGCGCTCCAAGCACTGGGTGGCAAAGCGGATGAACAACAGTTAAAAGAAGCGGTGGCTGACGAAGATGCCCGTCAAAAGGCTGTCAGCTATTTGCTCCGCAAGAAATGGATCACCGCAACCACGGATTATCATCGCCGAACCGATGACAAAACAGAAAAAATCGCCACATTGGCAGTATCTGCTGAAGAGGCAATGGCATATGCTGACAGCAGGCCGAAATCTGCAGCCATGCAGAGATCTGTGATCCAAACCCTTTGCGCGGTAGGCAGTGTATCCGTTAAAGAGCTGTGCTATTATACGGGTGCCAGTACTGCCACAGTGAATCGGTTGGAAAAGCTGGGATATCTGGAACTATCCGTTCGTCCAGTTCTGCGTTGTCGGGAGATCCGGCCTGTGCGGCTGGATGGGCCATTGGTGCTGAATGAGGAGCAGGAAAGGGCCTTTGAGGGCCTGTGTGCTCAGCTGTCGACTCAGGAACCGGGAACGGCGCTTCTCTACGGTGTAACCGGCTCCGGTAAAACATCCGTTTATTTAAAACTGATTCGGTCCTGCTTGGATGTGGGAAAAAGTGCGGTGTTGCTAGTACCGGAGATTGCTTTGACTCCGCAGCTTCTTGGATTGCTGGCAGCCCATTTTGGGCAGACAGTAGCGGTGCTGCATAGCAGCCTGCCTGCCGGTGAACGGTATGATCAATGGAAGCGGATTCGTAGCGGGGAAGCCCGGGTGGTAGTAGGAACACGCAGCGCTGTTTTTGCGCCTTGTGTGGATCTTGGCTTGATCATCTTGGACGAAGAACAGGAGCACTCTTACAAATCGGAGAATGCGCCCAGATATTCCGCCAAAGAGATCGCATTCTGGCGTGGCCTGAAAGAAAAAGCTTTGGTACTGCTGGGATCTGCCACGCCATCAGTGGAGACCATGTATCACGCCAAAGAGGGCCGCCACAAATTATATACCCTGACACAGCGGTTTAACGGAATGCCGCTGCCCAAGGTTGAAATCGTAGATATGCGGGAAGAATTGAGAGAAGGCAATGACCTTTCTTTGAGCTACCCGCTTTTAGATGCCATCCGCCATACTACGAACGCAGGTCAACAGACGGTCTTATTCTTAAACCGTCGTGGTAACAGCCGCGCGTTGGTATGTATGGAGTGCCGCAGTGCGCCGGAATGTCCCCGGTGCAGCGCAAGACTCACCTACCACAGCGCCAATGAGCGACTGATGTGCCACTATTGTGGCTATTCCCAAAAGGTCAGTGTCTGCTGTCCCAATTGCGGAGGAAGCTGGAAACGAATTGGAAACGGCACCCAAAAGGTCCAGCAGGAACTGACGGAAATGATTCCCGGGATTGCTGTAGACCGTATGGATGCGGATACGGTCAGTGCGGTCAATACCCACGAAAAAATTTTAGATCACTTCAAAAATGAAGATGTTCCGGTGCTCCTTGGAACACAGATGGTGGCAAAAGGTTTAAATTTGCCCAACGTCACACTGGTTGGTGTGCTGGACGCGGATCTAAGCTTGTATACGGACAGCTACCGCAGTGCAGAGACTACGTTTAATATGCTGACCCAAGTGGTTGGCCGGGCGGGCCGAGGTCAGAACTCCGGGCGCGCCATGATTCAGACTATGGTGCCGGGACATAAGGTGATCAATCTGGCTGCCCAGCAGGATTATGAAGGATTCTATGAATTAGAGATCGGTTTGCGAAAGATGCAGGGTGTTCCACCCTTTGGTGATCTGACACAGATTACCTTCACAGGTTTGGATGACGCTGCGGTCCTCCGTGGTGCTGCAAAATTTAGGGACAGCTTGAGAAACTGCTTTCATGACCCTACCTATCGTGCAGAGAATTGTACCGTGCTGGGGCCGGCGCCCTGCCCTGTGCCGAAGATCAACTATAACTTCCGTTACCGTGTCACATTGCGGTGTTCGCTGGATAGGCCGAAGCGATTGCTTTTGGCGCATCTGCTGCGGCAGTTCTCTCTGGACAAAGAAAACAGAGGTATTTCTGCCTTTGCAGATATTAACGGATACGATTAAAGAGAGGAAACAATATGGGATTGCGTAAGATATTGACAGACGCAGAGCCTGCTCTGCATAAAGTCTGCAAGAACGTGACGGCGTTTGATAATAAGCTTCATAAGCTCTTGGATGATATGCAAGAAACACTGGCAGAGGCCAACGGTGTTGGCTTGGCTGCACCGCAGGTAGGAATTCTGCGCCGTGTGGTAATTGTGGATACCGGTGAAGAAATTTTGGAACTGGTGAATCCCACACTGCTGGAAACCGATGGTGAACAGGAAGGCGCAGAAGGCTGCCTCAGTGTTCCCGGAAAATACGGTTTGGTTAGACGACCCTATTATGCGAAGGTCCGTGCCCAGGACCGTTATGGAGATTGGTATGAGGTCGAGGGTGAGGAACTGATCGCCCGTTGCTTCTGCCACGAGTTGGATCATCTGGACGGCATCATTTATACCGAAGTAATGGAGCGCTTCCTGACCGAAGAGGAACTGAGCGCGGAAGAATAATTTTTTGGAGGAACATTCATGCGCGTTGTGTTTATGGGTACACCGGATATCGCAGCCACCTGCTTAAAAAAGGTGCTGGAAGAGGGCTTTGAGGTCGTCGGTGTCTATACCCAGCCGGACCGTCCTAAGGGACGGGGCATGAAAATGGTATATTCTCCCGTAAAGGAAGTAGCCTTGGAGAAGGGGATTCCGGTGTTTCAGCCGGAGAACTTCCGGGAAGATGAAACTGTGCAGCAGCTGCGGAATCTGCAGCCGGATGTGGTTGCAGTAGTGGCTTATGGCCGTATCCTGCCCCAGCGGGTGCTGGATATTCCCAAGTGCGGCTGTATCAACATCCATGCCAGTATTCTGCCCCAGTATCGCGGCAGCGCCCCTTATCAGTGGGCCGTGCTGAACGGAGAGAAGGAAACCGGAGTGACTGCGCAGCACATGGTGCATGAAATGGATGCCGGTGACGTGATCGATGTGGCAAAGACACCCATTGGCGAAAATGAAACAGCAGGTGAGCTGCTGGATCGGCTGGCAGTTTTGGGTGCTGAGTTGCTATGTAAGACTTTGAACCGCGCAAAATGTGGCGACGAGTGCTGCGGTCGCCCGCAGGATCCGGCTTGTGTCAGCTTCGCGCCTATGCTGGATAAGTCCATGTGCCCCATTGATTGGAACAAGACCGCACAACAGGTTCATGACCAAGTGCGTGGTCTGCACCCCTGGCCTGTGGCCACTACGGAGATCGCAGGTACAAAATTTAAAATTCACAGCACCGTGATCGTGGACGGTAACCATGACGCAGCTCCCGGAACCATCTTGGCATTGACCAAGACCGGTCTGCAGGTGGCCTGCGGTGAAGGTGCTGTAGAGATCCGTTCCTTACAGGCTGAGGGCGGCAAGCGTATGGCGGCACCGGATTACTTCCGGGGTCATCCCTTGGAGATTTAACCATGGGTGCCAGAGAAACAGCGCTGAATGTGCTCATTGCCTGCCGGAAAGACGGCGCTTGGTCCAACGGTGTGCTGAAAGAATATTTGCAGCGGGATCGTCTGGATGGCCGTGAAGCGGCACTTGCTACCCGGCTCTGCTATGGTGTCATGCAAAATAAGCTGAAGCTGGATTTTTATCTCAAACAGCTTCTGACGGGTAAGTTGAAGGATCTGCACCCGGTGCTTCATGATATCCTGCATCTGGGTCTCTATCAGCTTTATGAAATGGATAAGATTCCGGAGTCTGCCGCCGTCAATGAGTCGGTAGCTCTGGCGAAAAAATACTGCCCCAAGCAGCGCTATGCCCCGGGCCTTGTGAACGGTGTGCTGCGCAGCGCGGTGCGGGAAAAAGAAAACTTGAAACAGCCTGCTTCCTGGGTGGATAAGTACAGCCACCCCCAAAAGCTCATCGACTTGCTGGATGGCTATGTGGGTCACAGAAATATGGAAGCCATGCTGAAAGCAAATAACAGCGCACCGGATACAGTGGTGCAGGTCAATACCCTGCGTATTGCCACAGATGCGCTGAAAGAACAGCTCCATCAGGCGGGGATTACCGCTGAGTACCATCCCTGGATGAAGGATTGTTTGATCCTTTCTCATGTGGGTAATTTGGAGCAGCTGCCTGCTTTCCAGGAAGGCCTTTTCTATGTGCAGGATGCCGCAGCAAAGCTCAGCGTTTTGTGTGCGCAGCTTCCTAAGGGTGATGATATCCAGGTGCTGGATTGTTGCAGCGCCCCCGGCGGAAAATCCTTTGCAGCAGCCATTGCTATGGAAGGCAAGGGCCACATTCATTCCTGCGATATCCACAGCCACAAGACAGGGCTGATTCAAAACGGCGCTGCCCGGCTGGGTTTTGACCACATTTCCGTGTATCAGCAAGATGCTTCCGTGTTGCGTACGGAATGGATTAATCGGATGGACGCGGTGATCGCGGATGTACCTTGCTCCGGTTATGGCATCATACGCAAAAAGCCGGATATTCGCTATAAAGACCCTGCTACAATGAAAGAACTTCCCCTGCTGCAAAAGCAGATTCTGCAGACGCAAGCTTCCTATGTAAAGCCCGGCGGTGTGCTGCTGTATTCCACCTGCACACTGGTGCGGCAGGAGAATGAGGGCATCGTAGAAGCATTCTTAAAAGAGAATACCAATTTTGTGTTAGAACCGCTGCCTTTGCCGGATGTATTTCCCACCAACACATCGGGAATGCTGGCATTGATACCGGGACAATATGATACCGACGGCTTCTTTATTTGCCGGATGCGGAGGATGGCATGACCAAGCATTTGAAATCCATGACCTTGCCGGAGATTACACAGGTTCTGAAGGAACTGGGACAACCCGGATTCCGGGCCAAGCAGATATTCTCTTGGCTCCATAAGGGCGTACGTACTTATGACGAGATGACCAATCTGCCCCAGAGTCTGCGTAAGGTGCTGGCAGAAGAATACCCTATTTTACCACCCCAAGTGGTCCGTAAACAGGAATCTCAAAAGGACGGCACCATAAAATATCTGTGGATGTTGTCAGATGGCAACTGCGTGGAAACGGTACTGATGCGCTACCATTACGGCAATACCGTGTGTATTTCTACTGAGGTAGGCTGCCGTATGGGCTGTGCGTTCTGTGCGTCTACTTTGGGCGGCTTGGTAAGGCCTCTGGAGCCTTTTGAAATGGTGGATCAGGTGCTGTTTACCCAGGTGGACTCCGGTTTGCCGATCTCCCACATTGTGCTGATGGGCATTGGAGAACCGCTGGATAACTTTGACAATGTGATGCGGTTTCTGGAGCTGATCAATGATGCCGAGGGTATGAATATCTCTATGCGCCATATCAGCCTGTCCACCTGCGGTCTTGTACCCAAGATCCGGGAACTGGCAGAAAAAAAGCTGCAGCTGACACTTTCTGTGTCTTTGCACGCACCCAGCGACGGTGTTCGCAACACCATCATGCCTGTGAATAAAGCTTACCCCACAGAGGAATTACTGCAGGCCTGCCGGGATTATTACGCCGAAACCGGCAGACGTATATCTTTTGAATATGCCATGATTGATGGGGTCAACGACAGGGAGGAGGATGCCCGGTTGCTGCTGAAGCGTCTGAAAGGCCTTCCTGCCCACATGAATTTGATCCCGCTTAACCATGTGGAAGAAAGTCCGCTGAAACCCAGTACCAAGAAGGCGGTCGCGAGATTTCAGCAGATCTTAGAAGATGGCGGTGTTCCCGCCACCGTTCGCCGGACTTTAGGCAGTGACATTGATGCGTCCTGCGGTCAGTTACGGCGCAAATATACAAAAAATCAGCAATCCTAACGAGAAAGGAGTGTAGATCCTATGCAAAGCTGGGGATTAACAGATCCTGGCTGTGTGAGAACACAGAATCAGGATACGTATCTAATTGAACAGCTGGACCGTCATACGCTCCTTTGCGTGGTGTGTGACGGCATGGGCGGTGCGAAGTCCGGTAATATTGCCAGCACACTGGCCGCGGATGTGTTTGTTCAGGAAATCAAACAATCATGGAATGCAAATATGAATCAGGAGCGAATTGACCAAATGCTCCAGAGGGCCACCAAATTGGCCAATTTTACGGTCTATGATCAGGCTGCACAAATCGAAGACTTTTCCGGTATGGGCACGACCTTGGCTGCTGTGTTGATCAAGGGAAGCAGCGTGTCCATTGTCAACGTTGGTGACAGCCGTGTATACACCGTCAACACAGATGGTATCTGCCAACTGACAAAAGATCATTCACTGGTACAGATGATGGTTGATCGGGGCGAATTGACTCCGGAATTGGCCAGAACTTATCCGGGAAAGAATTTTATTACCCGAGCAATCGGCACGGAAGCAATTGTAGAGTGTGACCTGTTCCACCATACTATGGAACGTGGTGACTGCCTGCTGCTATGCAGCGACGGTCTTTCCAATATGATGGATGACCAAGAAATCCTGTTTGAGGTTGTTCACGGTGTCAGCAAGCAGCATTGCTGCAAGCGGCTGTTGGGTATTGCCAAGAACCGGGGAGCGCCGGACAATGTGACCAGCGTTTTGATTCAGATTTAATTTCGGTCCGGCTGCGAAAGGAGTAACCCAATGGATAATGATAAGTATATTGGCCGCTTGCTGGACAACCGGTACGAGATCCTGGAAGTGATCGGTATCGGCGGCATGGCCATTGTATATAAAGCAAGGTGCCACCGGCTGAACCGGCTGGTCGCTATTAAAATTTTGAAAGATGAGTACTGCAAGGACGAGGATTTCCGACGCCGTTTTCAGGCAGAAGGTCAGGCTGTTGCTATGCTGGGTCACCCCAACATTGTAGCTGTGTATGATGTTTCAACGGTCAATGGCGCGGATTACATCGTTATGGAACTGATCGATGGCATCAGCTTGAAGCAGTACATGGAAAAGAAGGGCGTTCTGAACTGGAAGGAGACACTCCATTTTGGTATTCAGATCAGCAAGGCTTTGGAACATGCCCATTCCCGTGGCATTGTTCACCGGGATATCAAACCCCACAATATTATGGTGCTGAAAAACGGCAGTGTAAAGGTGGCTGATTTTGGTATTGCCCGAGTCATGTCTCAGGGTAATACCTTAACCAAGGAAGCACTTGGTTCTGTGCATTACATTTCTCCTGAACAGGCTAAGGGCGGCCGTGTGGATGATCGCTCAGATATTTACTCTCTGGGCACGGTCATGTATGAGATGATGACGGGTCGTCCTCCCTATAACGGGGAATCCCCTGTGGCGGTTGCGATCCAGCATATTAACGGCGGTGCGAAGATGCCTTCCACCATCAATCCCAATATTCCCGGCGGCATGGAGCAGATCATCATGAAGGCCATGGCCCATGACCCTGCAGACCGGTATTCATCGGCTACGGCTATGCTCTATGACATGGATGAGTTCCGTAAGGCACCCAGCATCCTGTTTGATTATAATATTCCGCCGACGGATGCCGTCACGCAGCTGCAGGCCAATTTGGAAACCATGATGCCGCCAAAGACAACGGCTGAACGTGTTGCTGCCGGTGGCGGAACGCCCAGACGCAGGACTCCTTCTCAAACCGGAGCACCCCAACGGAAAACGGAGCCTGCCAGCAGACAATCCGGTACACCTAAAAACAATCCACCCAAAAGACGTAAGGATGCTTATGAGGAAGAGGAAGAACGCAGCAGGATTGCAACGATTGCTGTGGTTGCCTGTTCAGCTGTGGCGGTTATTGCAATCATCGTCTTCTTGATCGCGCTGTTTGGAAGCAGTGCTTCCGGAGATAATAATCTGGTGAGTGTTCCGACGCTGGTGGGAAAAAACTACGACATGCTGCAGATCGACGATGATTTTGTGCTGAAACCGCCGAATCTGGAATATAATGATCAATATGAAAAGGGTCAGATATTCAAGCAGATGCCAGATCCGGGCCAACAGGTAGGCCGCGGAACGGAGATCCATATTTGGGTCAGCCGTGGTCCGGAGCCGCAGGTCAAGACAATGGAAAATCTGGTAAATCAGGAACGGACCACTGCGGAGAATTTCCTGCTCGGTCAGGGGATGAAGGTGCTGATTGAGGAAGAGAACAGTGATGAAATTGCAGAAGGCCGTGTGATCCGTACCGACCCCAAAGAAGGCGAAACCCTGGAAGATGGTCAGAAAATCACGATCTATATCAGCAAGGGGCCGGAGATCAAGAAACGGGATATGCCTGTTGTAACGGGACAGAAGCTGGAAACGGCCAAGACCATTTTGGATGCCCAGAGGCTGGGGCTGGTGGTCAAGGAAGTAGAAGAAACCAGCAATACGGTAGAAGAGAACTATATCATTCGCTCGGAACCTGCTGCCGGAGAGAAAGTACAAACCGGTGATACCGTCACCCTGTATGTAAGCAAAGGCCCTGAAAAGGCGAAAATGCCTTCGCTGGTGGGTGAGGATATTACCACAGCACTCAAGATGCTCAATGCCGCGGGCTTCACCAACATCACATATGAGGAGTATGTGGAAAGTGAGGAACCCAAGGATACGGTGGTTGAGCAGTCTGTTGCATCCGGTGATGAAGTGCCGGTGACAACAACGGTGGTTTTGAAGCTGAGCGAAGGTCCAAAACCGAAAGAAGTAACGAAAATGGTCAGATTCGGTCTTATGGAAGATGCACTGGAAGCATATCCGGTGAAAATTATCCGTAAGGATACAGGAGATGTTGTGTTTGAAGCAACCATTGCCGCTTCCAAGACGGCAATTGAACTGGAGCTTACGGGTACCGGTAAGATAACCTATGTGGTGACCCTCGGTGAAGGGAACTCCTATGAGCAAGAGGTGGATTTCGAAACTCCATGATGAAAACACAAACAGGACGCATCATGCGATCGCTCAGTGGCTTTTATGAAGTGCAGACGGACTGCGGCAGTGTTACCTGCCGCGGCCGGGGAAGTTTGCGCCGCACAGGAGAAACACCCCTTACGGGCGATCTGGTAGAGATTTCCGTGGAAAAGGGCAAGGGTATGATAGAGAAAATCTTACCCCGGAAGAACAGCTTCGTGCGACCGGCAGTTGCCAATATCGATGCGCTGGTGGTGTTTGCGGCAAATGTGAATCCAGTTACCGAACCATTTTTGATCGATCGGGTGGCGGCAATTGCTGGTGACCGGGAAGTGCCGGTGTATATCTGTATCAATAAATGCGACCTGGATCCCGCTGCTGATCTGAGGCGTATTTATCAGAATGCTGGATTCCAAGTGATTTGTGCCAGTGCTGAGACCGGCGATGGTGTAGAGGAACTGCGCCAATTGATTCGGGGAAAGCTGACAGCTTTTACCGGAAACTCCGGTGTAGGCAAGAGTAGTATGCTCAATGCTCTTTGCCCTGAGCTGGGATTGGCTACCGGTGAAGTGTCCGAAAAATTGGGCCGCGGACGGCATACCACCCGGCATGTGGAACTGTACAATTTGGGAGAGAATACCTATGTGGCGGATACCCCTGGATTCTCATCCTTTGACACTGATCAGATGGACGTAATGCTCAAAGAAAATCTGCAGTATGCCTTTCCGGATTTCGGTGTCCACATCGGAAACTGTCAGTTTCATGACTGCACCCATCGGAAAGAGCCAGGGTGTGCGATCCGTGCTGCAGTAGAGAATGGAATGTTGGAATCTACCCGTTATGACAGCTATCTAAGGCTGTATGAAAAAGCGAGTCAGATCAAACAGTGGGAGCTGAAATAACATACCTGTTGCAATCCGAAACAGGGCGACCAGTCAAGGAGAAATAAACAATGAAAAAGGAATTTGGCCTTCGCTGTGATGGGCAGATGGCCTATTTATACACAATCAAGGCAGGAAAACTGACTGCTGAAATTTCTGATCACGGCGCCACACTGGTGAAGTTGTTTGCTCCGGATTGCCAAGGCAATCTTGCGGATGTAGTATTGGGATTCGATACACCGGACGAATATACCGCCAGCGGTACCTATTTTGGTGCGACCGTAGGCCGTAATGCCAACCGTATTGGTAAGGCTGTTTTCACCATGGGCGATAAGGAGTACCATCTGGACGCAAATGATAACGTCAATAATCTCCACGGTGGTTTTGATGCCTACAAAAATCGCCTGTGGCAGGTAGTGGAACACAGGGAAGAAAGCATCCGTTTCCGTTTGGAAAGTCCCAACGGAGATCAGGGTTTTCCCGGCAATGCGGAGATTTATGTGACCTACACACTGGACAACACCAATGCATTGCACATTGTTTACGACGGTGTGTGTGATCAGGATACCGTGTTCAACATGACAAACCATAGTTACTTTAACTTGGCGGGCCATGACCGTCCGGAGAAAGCAATGGAGCAGATTTTGTCCATGCCTGCCCGTGTGTTCACTTTTGCTGACGGGATGAGCATTCCGACCGGTGAGCTGAGAAGTGTTGTCGGTACACCAATGGACTTCCGGGAGCCGAAGGCCATCGGCCGGGATCTGTGCGAGGAGTATGATGCGCTGAGGAATCAGGGTGGCTATGACCATAATTTTGAGGTTTTCTGCAACCCCTGCGCAACATTGAAAGACCCGGAATCCGGCAGGACGATGACGATTTCCACCGATTGCTGCGGTATCCAGTTCTATAGCGGCAATTTTTTGGAAGGAGAAACCGGTAAGGGCGGTGTCAGTTACTGTTACCGGGGCGGTATCGCCTTGGAAACCCAGTTTTATCCTGACAGTGTCAATCATCCCGAGTGGAAGCAGCCTTTTGTAAAGGCAGGGGAGCACTACCACAGTGAAACCGTATATCGATTCTTTTGACTTTAAGCCGCTGCGCAGGTATGTGCAGCGGCTTATTTCGTGGGTAGTATCCATAGATACCACAACCTATGGTGGCGGGAGTTGACTTTGTATAAAAAATTTCGTATAATGGTATCATAGTATTATGGAGAAATATGGCAGGTTGACAAATATGGCAAAAACCAGACAAGAACAATACGGAAATTCCAGTATTTCTATGCTCAAAGGGGAAGAACGGGTGCGTAAACGCCCGGCCGTTATCTTTGGCTCTGACGATCTGGAAGGCTGTAAGCATGCGGTGTTTGAGATCCTTTCCAATGCCATCGACGAGGCAAGAGAAGGCCACGGTGACACCGTTATCGTGACCCGTTATGAAGACCTCAGCGTGGAAGTGGAGGACTTTGGCCGCGGCTGCCCCGTAGATTATAATGAAAAAGAAAAGCGCTATAACTGGGAACTGGTGTTCTGTGAGATGTACGCCGGCGGCAAATATGGTGAGAACGGTGAGAACTACGAGTACTCCCTGGGCCTCAACGGTCTTGGTTCTTGCGCTACCCAGTATGCATCCGAATTTTTTGATGCTACCATCCGCCGTGACGGTTTCCGTTATGACCTGCACTTCGAAAAGGGCAGAAATAAGGGTGGTCTGAAAAAGGAACCCACTGACCGGAAAAAGACCGGTTCCCTGTTTCACTGGAAGCCGGATCCTCAGGTCTTTACGGATATCAACATTCCTGTGGACTACTACCGGGACGTTCTGCGGCGGCAGGCTGTTGTCAATAAGGGTATTACCTTTAAATTCCGCAATCAGGTGGGTAAAAAGTTCGAAGAGGAAGAATACTGCTATGCTGACGGTATCAAGCAGTACATTGAGGAGCTGGTAGGGGACAATGCCTTTACTATGCCTATCTACTGGGAAACAGAGCGCCGGGGCCGCGATGCGGAAAACCGTCCCGAGATGAAGCTGAAGATCACAGCTTCGTTCTGTTTCAGTAAGCAGGTCAGCCATATTGAGTATTATCATAACTCCTCGTGGCTGGAGTACGGCGGCAGCCCGGACCGTGCCGTGCGGTTAGGCTTTACAGCGGCCTTTGACAAGTACCTAAGGGACAATAATAAGTATACCAAAACGGAAAGCAAGGTCATTTTCCAGGATATCCAGGATAGTCTGGTGATGGTAACCAACTGTTTCTCTACCATTGGCTGCTTTGAAAACCAGACTAAGAAGTCTGTCAACTCCAAGTTCACCCAGGAAGCTATGACCGCATTTTTCAAAGACCAGCTGCAGGTGTGGTTCTTGGAAAATAAGCAGGAGGCAGACCGGGCGGCTGAGCAGATCCTAATCAATAAGCGGGCCAGAGAATCTGCAGAAAAAACCAAGACCAATATCAAGAAGAATCTCAGCGCCAAGGTGGATATTGCCAACCGGGTGCAGAAGTTTGTGGATTGCCGCAGTAAAGATATAGAAAAACGTGAACTCTATATCGTGGAGGGTGACTCCGCATTGGGTAGTGTCAAGCAGAGCCGTGATGCGGAGTTTCAGGGCATTATGCCGGTTCGTGGCAAAATTCTGAACTGTCTGAAGGCGGATTATACCAAGATTTTTGCCAGCCCCATCATTACTGATTTGGTGAAAGTCCTTGGCTGTGGTGTGGAAGTGCAAGGTAAGAAAGCAAAGGAACTGTCTACCTTTGATATTGACAACCTTCGTTGGAATAAGGTGGTCATCTGTACCGACGCGGACGTGGACGGATTCCAGATTCGCACATTGATTCTGACCATGCTCTACCGGCTTTGTCCTACACTGATCCGGGATGGCTATGTGTATATTGCGGAATCTCCTCTGTTTGAGATCACCTGTAAGGACAAAACATGGTTTGCCTACAATGAATCGGAAAAGGCAAAGATCCTCAAAGAGCTGGATGGTAAAAAGGTGACCATTCAGCGTTCCAAGGGTCTTGGTGAGAACGATCCCGAGATGATGTGGATGACCACTATGAATCC
>JAZOLX010000017.1:0-5097 GCA_045653485.1 Faecousia sp.
GTAGCGTAATATACAAAAGTCCATCCCCTGGGGATGAACTTTTCCCAATTCTACCACTTGATTTGTTGAGAAATCCTATGTATAATGGGGTTTCAAAGGAAAATAATCCATATGAGTGGAGGAAATACAATGAAAAACAGCGAAAAGACTCTGGAAATGATCGTAAATCTCTGCAAGAACCGTGGCTATGTCTATGCCGGTTCCGAGATCTACGGCGGTCTGGCCAACTCCTGGGACTACGGCCCTCTGGGTGTTGAGTTTAAGAACAATGTGAAGAAGGCATGGCTGAAGAAGTTCGTGCAGGAGTCCGACTACAATGTCGGCCTGGACGCCGCCATCATCATGAACCCCCAGACCTGGGTGACCACCGGCCACGTGGGTTCCTTCTCCGATCCTCTGGTTGACTGCAAGGGCTGCGGCAGCCGTCAGCGCGCCGACCAGCTGATCTCCGCTTCCGAGTCCGGCAAGGAAGTCAATGTGGATGCCATGAACACCGATGAGATGAATGATTTCATCCAGGATCATGAGGATGTGGTCTGCCCCGTCTGCGGCAAGCATCACTTCACCTCCATCCGTAATTTCAACCTGATGTTCCAGACCAAGATCGGCGTTACCGAGGACTCCTCCTCCATCGCTTATCTGCGTCCCGAGACCGCACAGGGCATCTTCGTCAACTTCGACAATATTCAGCGTACCACCCGTAAGAAGCTGCCCTTCGGTGTCTGCCAGGTAGGTAAGGCATTCCGTAACGAGATCACCCCCGGCAACTTCACCTTCCGTACCCGTGAGTTCGAGCAGATGGAATGTGAGTTCTTCTGCCAGCCCGGCACCGACCTGGAATGGTTTGCTTACTGGAAGGATTTCTGCAAGAACTGGCTGCTGAGTCTGGGCATCAAGGAAGACAGCCTGCGCCTGCGTGACCACGATCCTGCTGAACTGGCCTTCTACTCCCGTGCTACCACCGATATCGAATACCAGTTCCCCTTCGGCAACGGCTGGGGCGAGCTGTGGGGCATTGCTGACCGTACCGATTACGATCTGGGCCGCCATCAGGAGGCTTCCGGCAAGAATCTGGAGTACTACGATCAGGAAAAGAACGAGCATTATATTCCTTACGTCATTGAGCCCAGCCTTGGCTGCGACCGCGTAGCACTGGCTTTCCTGTGTGAAGCATACGATGAAGAAGTGGTTGGCATGGATAAGAAGGGTAACCCCGATATCCGTACCGTGTTGCATCTGCATCCCGCTCTGGCACCTTTCAAGGCCGCGGTTCTGCCTCTTAGCAAGAAGCTGAGCCCCAAGGCCGAGGAGATCTACAAGATGCTGAAGAAGGACTTCATGGTGGACTTCGACGATGCCGGCTCCATCGGCAAGCGTTATCGCCGTGAGGACGAGATCGGCACTCCTTTGTGCATTACCGTTGACTTCCAGACCGTCGGCGACGAGAATACCCCTGCTGATGATTGCGTCACTGTTCGTGACCGTGATACCATGGAGCAGGTCCGTATTCCTATCAGTGAGCTGAAGGCTTACATCGCCGAAAAGTGCGATTTCTAAGAAACACCATAGGCTGCCGCGCCAGCGGCAGCCTGTGACTCTTTGGAGAAACGATTATGAGAACATTTACAAAATCCAGCAAACTGGATAACGTGCTGTATGACGTCCGCGGCCCTGTAGTGGATGAAGCCAACCGGATGGAAGAGCAGGGCATGAATATTCTGAAACTGAATATCGGTAATCCCGCGCCCTTTGGCTTCCGGGCACCGGAAGAAGTCATTCAGGATATGCGTGATAATATCGTTAACTGTCAGGGTTATTCCGATTCCCGGGGTATCTTCGCTGCCCGTAAGGCGGTGATGCAGTATGCTCAGATCAAGCATATTCCCAATGTAGAGATGAAGGACGTGTTCACCGGCAATGGTGCCAGTGAGCTGATCCAACTTTCCTTGAATGCGTTGTTGAATCCCGGTGATGAGGTGCTGGTGCCCTCTCCCGATTACCCGCTCTGGACAGCTTGTACCAATCTGGCAGGTGGTACTGCCGTTCACTACATTTGTGACGAACAGTCCGATTGGTATCCCGACCTTGCGGATATCGAAAGCAAGATTACCTGCAAGACCAAGGCCATCGTTATCATCAATCCCAATAATCCCACTGGTGCTTTGTATTCCAAGGAACTGCTGGAGAAGATTGTGGATATTGCCCGCCGCCATGAACTGATCATCTTCTCAGATGAGATCTATGACCGGCTGGTGATGGATGGAGAGCAGCATATTTCTACCGCATCTTTGGCGCCGGACCTGTTCTGTGTGACCTTCAGCGGCTTGAGTAAGTCCCACATGGTTTGCGGCTTCCGGGTTGGCTGGATGATCCTTTCCGGCAACAAGGCTCTGGCAAAGGATTATATCGCGGGCATCAATATGCTTTCCAATATGCGTCTTTGTTCCAATGTTCCCGGCCAGTCCATTATTCAGACGGCTCTGGGCGGCTATCAGAGTGTCAATGAGTACATCGTTCCCGGCGGCCGTATTTATGAGCAGCGGGAATTCATCTATAAGGCATTGAACGATATTCCGGGTATCAGTGCCGTTAAGCCGAAAGCTGCTTTCTACATTTTCCCCAAAGTGGATGTGAAGAAATTTAATATCACCGACGATAACAAATTCGCATTGGACTTCCTGAAGGAAAAGCGGGTCCTGTTTGTTCCAGGCAGCGGCTTCAACTGGAAGCAGCCGGACCATTTCCGCTTGGTCTACTTGCCGCGGGTAGAGGATCTGGAGACCGCAACCAATAAGCTGGCAGACTTCCTGTCATACTACCGCCAATAATATAGTATAAAGAACGGAGGATCTCTTATCTGAGATCCTCCGTCTGCTGTTGGAAGGTTTTTGAAGAGTGTGTTTTTTAGCGGAAAAGGGATTGCTATTTTTTTGGGTATCCTATATAATAAACAGGTATTTTGTTTAAAGGAAGCGAGGCCTTCTTATGAATACAATCGGATTTGACAATGACAAATATCTGCTGCTGCAATCCCAACACATCCGCCAGCGGATCGATCAGTTCGGCGGCAAGCTGTATCTGGAATTCGGCGGCAAGCTATATGACGATAACCATGCGTCCCGTGTTTTGCCCGGTTTCCAGCCGGACAGTAAGCTGCGGATGCTGCTGCAGCTGAAAGATCAGGTGGAGATGGTCATTGCTATCAATGCGGCGGATATTGAAAAAAATAAGATTCGGGGTGACTTGGGCATTACCTACGACCGGGATGTGATTCGGTTGTTGGATGTATTCCGGGGATTTGGTCTGTATGTCAGCAGCGTGGTGCTGACCCGCTATCAGGAGATGCCCACGGTAAAGGCTTTCCAGTCTCGTCTGGAAAGTATGGGTGTTAAGGTCTACCATCATTATGATATTCCCGGTTATCCTTCC
The DNA here is from genome assembly GCA_045653485.1 of Faecousia sp. Taxonomy (GTDB): domain Bacteria; phylum Bacillota; class Clostridia; order Oscillospirales; family Oscillospiraceae; genus Faecousia. Next base: position 3,430 of record JAZOLX010000017.1, read on the forward strand.
GATACCGCCCGAATTGTCAGCGAGGATGGCTTCGGCAGAAACGAATATATCGAAACCTCCCGGGAACTGGTGGTGGTCACGGCACCCGGCCCCGGCAGCGGTAAGCTTGCCACCTGCCTGAGTCAGCTCTACCATGAGCACAAGCGGGGTGTGCAGGCAGGCTATGCCAAGTTCGAAACCTTCCCGGTATGGAATCTGTCTATCAATCATCCTGTCAATCTGGCTTACGAAGCAGCTACCGCTGACCTCAGCGACGTGAATATGATCGACCCCTTCCATCTGGAGGCATACAATCAAACCACGGTGAACTATAACCGGGATGTAGAAGCCTTCCCTGTGCTGGTGACCATGTTCGAGAAGATTTTGGGCCGGTGTCCATATAAATCTCCTACGGATATGGGCGTCAATATGGTGGGTAACTGTATCATCGATGATACTGAGACCCGTAGAGCCAGCGGACAGGAGATTATCCGCCGTTATTATGCTGCCCAGTGCGATCTGAAGCAGGGTAAGATATCTGAGGATGTGATCCGTAAGCTGGAACTGCTGATGAAAAAGGCCGGTACTTCTCCGGAGGACCGCCGTGTTGTGGTACCTGCCTTGGAACGGGCGGAGCTGACAGGAAAACCTGCCGCAGCTATGGAAATGCCCGACGGAACGATCATCACCGGAAAGACATCTGATCTTTTGGGCGCATCCGCCGCGTTGCTGCTGAACGCACTCAAATATCTGGCAGGTTTGGAGGACGAGCTGCATCTGATCTCTCCCAGTGTTATCGATCCCATTCAGCATTTAAAGGTGGACCATTTTGGCAACCGGAATCCCCGGCTGCACACCGATGAGATATTGATTGCCCTTTCCATCTGTGCCGCTACAGATCCCCGTGCGGAGCAGGCTATGGAACAACTGGATAAGCTTCGCGGTTGCGAGGTCCACTCCAGTGTGATCCTTTCCGGCATAGATGAAAAGACCTTTAAGCGGTTGGGTGTCAATCTAACCTGTGAACCCAGATATAAAGGTTAATTTGAACGGACGGCGAAATGCCGTCCGTTTCTATGTAACAGGGTGGAAGTGAGGATGCTTTGGAGATTTGCTTTTCTCCGAAAACACTAAAAATACATAGAAATTTTTGTGATTTTTTCTGAAATTATACTTGACAAATGGCGGTATCAGTGGTAAGATAATCGAGCGCGTGTAGGGGAATTCTGCGCGTGCACTGCGATGATGCAGGAGATTGCTCGGAAACGAGGTAACTTCTGCGGAGTATGTCCGGTCATCGGGCGGCTGAACTGCTTCTGTTTGCGCTGCGTATATCGCTGCGGCAGGGGAAAGGTCGGCCTCGTGTCGGCCATTTTTCTTGGTCTGGAATGATACGCACGGAGGCGTGAACACAACAGTTCGACCGTACCCAGACATCTACGCAAACTGAGTACGATATTCAAGGAGGAAAACAAACCATGGCAAACCAGGAAATGATCCGCATCAGACTGAAGGCTTACGATCACCAGCTGATCGACTCCAGCGCTGCAAAGATCGTGGAGACCGCTAAGCGCAACGGCGCTGCTGTTTCCGGCCCCATCCCGCTGCCCACCAAGAAGGAAGTCGTCACTATCCTTCGCGCTGTTCATAAGTACAAGGACAGCCGTGAGCAGTTCGAACGCAGAACCC
>JAZOLX010000018.1:0-5089 GCA_045653485.1 Faecousia sp.
ATCTGGCAAGGCCGGGGTTACCGCAAGGCCAGAAGGGCTTTCCGAAGGAGGCAACCCCTCTACAACAGGTGCAGAGCCCACGCCTCTCTTCGATATTAGTATACGCGACCCCGGCCAAATTGTCAACCCCTCTGTTGGCAAAGCCGACCAGAGCGTAGCAGATTATCTAGCCTCTATTGTCCCTGCGCCCAATCAGCGCACAGCTACTCCCCCGGTTGACACCGGCACGCAAACCAATTACAATAACACTATAAATTCTCAGGGAGGCAATTTTGATGGAAGAAAAATGGATAACAGTGAAGATCGGCGGTTATCTTCGCAATATGCCAAAGAATACCCTTCCGCAAATCCAAACGAAGCTGGAGCGTTTGAAGCAAGAAGCAATGAGTCTTGGGATTCCAGCGCACGAAGCCGAGGAGATGTACGCCCTCGAGATAGTGAAGGAAGACCCATAACGCCGGAGGTATCCTCTCGAATAGAAAGTACTGCAATCACAGACGATACCGGTGCCCCTATTGCAGTCTACCACTTTACCCCTGAGCAAAATTTCGTAAACTTCGCTGAGGGGGATATTGGTTTCCACTTTGGATCAAAGCAACAGGCTGCAAATCGCGCAAAGGGAAAAGGCAGCACGACCGGTCGTGTATTCCGCGCTTATCTCAATATTAAAAACCCCGTCTATCTGGATGATAATTTTAATTGGCGGGCAAGGACTGCCGCTGCCCATCTTGGAAGCCGCAATGTAATTACATTTGAGGAGTTCCAAGAAGTCTATGCGCTTTGCTCTCAAGGGCAGGATTATAACTCACCCGCATCCATACGACTTCGTGAGATTCTCGAAAGCAAAGGCTATGACGGAATTGTTTACATCAATGAATTTGAAGGCGGCGAGGATTCCTACATTGCATTCTACGACCACCAAATTATTCGCACAGAAATCACGCCTTTCTCTGATGCATCCGGCCAATCAGCTCGCTCTACCGGTACTGACGTAACGCAACACAGTGCAGAAAACACCCTACCCTCCGAAAGTAGCAACCGGAGCGTCGCAGACTATCTGGCATCTATTGTGCCCAAGGCTGCTACAGATGATCAAGGAGCTTCCATTCAAGATAGCGCAGATTCCCTGTTTCCTACTACACCGGCAATCAGAGCAGAAGCAGAGGACGCAGAACAGGTCTATGGACAAGACAGTTCTCCTACAATAAGACTGATGGACCGTGAATATGTTGTAACGCATAAGAGTGATGGTTCTTATTCTGTCTCTGTGATAAGTAAAAACAGAGAAGGTACATTTGCTGGTGTCGATGTTGCGAAAGATAGGTTAACTTCTTTCGGTGAAGCTGCGGAATTCGCAATCAGGTGGATACTCGCAAACGATCCCGATTTTAAAGTAAAATGGAAAAGAACCTATGCGGAGCTGACATCTGGAGGCAGTCTGGCGGCGCAGAATGTGACTGACGATATGCCTAAACCGACCCAGACCTCTCCGGTTGACACATCTAAAAGGCCGGCTTATAATGGTGGTAGAAGTAGGCAAGCTAGCGATGTGATTACTCGCCTAAACAGCAACAGTAGCAACGCTCCCACTATGCAAGAAATAATGTCCATACCCGAGATTGCTGATGCAGAAACAGCGAACGAGGGAGCTGAAACGATCAATCTCCCTGATCGTGAACAGATCCGCGAAAGTGGTTATCAAAAAGCTATGCAAAAAGGTAGTTGGGACGGTAAGGACTATTCTGGCGAAGTGCGGCAGGAAAAACGAATGGATATCGTCATCGGCTTGCCTGGTAGTGGAAAGTCTTCTGTTTATACTGAACGGCTGTCGCAAGAACACAAAAGCCGTGTCATCGACACGGACGATTTTCGGGATTATATTCCCGAGTACAATGGAACAAACGCCGCAATCGTCCACGAAGAAGCTTCCGAGATAAGAGATCGGGTATTCCGCACGGCACTGCTTAGTGGAGACAACATCCTACTCTCTACAATAGGTGATAACGCCCAAAAACTTGCTGACCGCATTTCTAGCTATAAGGAATTAGGTTATCAAATCTATCTTCATCTAAACGAACTTCCAAACAGCAAGGCCCTCGCAAGGGCAATTGGCAGATATATTTCCGAGGGCGGAAGTCTTGGCCGCTATGTATCCCCCGAATTGATTGTGGGGTATGGTGATAAACCCACACAAACATATTTGTATTTAACTGGACAAGGAGGAATAACAAATGGCAAACTGGAAGGAAATCTACGCTCGAGCAGAGGATCGGCATCTGGAAATGCTGCGCAAGTTAGTGGAACAGCAAAAAACAGCACAGTCCCAGCAGACCTCCTCGCAGGATACGACTGGTACAACAACGACGTTGAAAAAGGACACTCTCCAAAATTAATCCAAAGCTCTGAGCAAAGCAACCCTACATCCGGCCCCAATACATCCGTCGGTGCTGCGCCGGCTTGGTACGACCCCACAACTCGATTGCAATATGAGTATGGCACGATCCCTGAGGGCGAAAATCCTGTACGTCCTGATGATTTGCCAAAGCGTGACTACACAGGTCAAAAAGTCTCTTATACTGCTCGTACAGTCAAGGGAGCCAAAGCAACCCCGGACGAATTTGTCGATCTGTTGAATCGGGAAACAGTTAGCGGCGGCCTTTCTTACCTTCCTGTCACCAACAGCGCAGCCACTCAGGAAGCGATCGATTACATAACCGCCGAGGGTTGGGAATCCGCTCGCACCTTGTGGAGTGCCGATGTTCGTGCGGGAAAGGCCAGCGCCAAAATGTCCGCTGTGGGTGCACTTCTTCTCAACAACGCAGCCAAGGCAGGCGACCGCAGTGCATGGTTGGATATTCTGCATGACTACCAAATCATGGGAACAAACGCAGCACAAGCCACGCAGGCATTGCGCATTCTCAAAACTCTGGAGCCGTCCGACAAGCTTTATCTGATTCATCGGTCGGTGGAACAAATGTGTAAAGATATGCATTTGGATACACAGATCGAATTGGATGCTGATCTGCTTCACGAGTACGAAACCGAAACGGACGATGCCCAACGAGATGCAGTCCTTGACAAGATCCAGCAGTCTGTGGCAGACCAAATTCCCTCCACCTGGATGGAAAAGTGGACAGCCCTTCGCTATGTGAATATGCTGGGCAATCTCCGCACACAGGTTCGAAATGTTGCCGGCAATGTTACTATGGCAGGAGTGAACTCCCTGAAAAACACAGTCGCCACAGCCCTGGAAGCAATCGTCCACAAAGCCTCCGGCGGCAAATTCCATCGCACAAAATCTTTCGCCGTAGGCAAAGAGCTGTTGCAGTCCTGCAGGCAGGACTTTGCGAATGTAAAATCCCTTACCGTCGGTGCTGGTAAGTTTTCCGACCAAACCGCAGCTTCGGGATTTGCGCAGGGTGTACAGGATAAGAGAACAATATTTAAGGGCAAAGCTTTGGAGGCTTATCGCAAGGCAACTAACACAGCGATGGAAAAAGGCGACCTGTTCTTCTCTGAACGCGCCTACGCACGCTCCCTTGCCGGCTATCTGAAAGCCAATGGTTTTACCGGTTCGGACCTGTCCAAGGCAGACCCCAACCTTCTGGACGAAGCACGCACTTACGCAATCAAAGAAGCACAGGAAGTCACCTTCCGTGATAACAACTGGCTTTCCGATTGGGTCTCCAAAGTGGGCAGGCGCAAGGATACGCCCGGCATCGCAAGGGTTGTTTCTGAAGGCACTGTCCCCTTCCGCAAGACCCCTGCCAATATTCTTGTCCGCGCCGCGGAATACTCTCCCCTGGGTCTTGTGAATGCGCTATATACCAGCACCAAAAAGGCGCTCAGCGAAACATCCTTGGCAGAGAAAAGCGGCGTGCTGGGAAATTTGGCACGGGAAGGCGCGCAGATCTCCGGTGCTCAGGTGGTAAACTCCTGGGCAAAATCACTTACCGGCACAGGCCTGTTTGCGGTTGGTATGCTCTTGAGTAATTTGAGCATTTTGAATGCAGGGCCGGATGATGACGAAGAGCAGGAAGCCTTTGACAAGCTAAACGGCAAGCAAAACTACTCCATTCAAATTGGGGATTTGAGTCTCTCCATCGACTGGATGTCGCCTGCCGCTGTGCCAATGCTAATGGGCGCTCAATTGTGGGAATTGATACAAGACGATGGGCTCCAACTCAAGGATATTGAATCGGCATTGCTGTCATTGGCTGATCCCATGATCGAGATGTCCATGCTGCAGGGTATAAACGACACGCTGGACAGTATCAGCTACACTGACAACAATCTGGGGCAGTTGTTTATAAGCACATGTTTGAGCTACCTGACGCAAGGCCTGACAAATACGGCTCTCGGGCAGTTGGAGCGCGGATTCCAGAAAAACCGCACGGAGACCTATGTGGATCCCGAAAGCGCTCTACCCAATTGGCTACAGCGCATTGTGGGTAATGCCTCGGCAAAAACGCCCGGTTTGGATTACAGCCAGATCCCCTATATCAACGCATGGGGGCAGACGGAAGAAAATCCTGCCGCCGGCTTGAATCTGTTGTATAACACTTTGTCTCCTTCCTACTACAGCGTTGAGCAAGATGATGCCGTCTCTCAAGAACTGAATCGACTGCATTCCGCACAAGGAGAAAATGTGTTCCCCTCTCGTGTCGGAAAAACAGTGACCTACAATGATGAGAAGCACACGCTGTCTGCGGACGAATATGTTTCCCTGCAAACCGCGCAAGGCCAAACCGCCCGAAAGGTCGTAGAGGATCTTATTGGCTCGTCAACTTACGCCGCCCTCTCCGACCAAGACAAAGCAAAGGCCATCAAATACGCCTATGCCTACGCCCGGGAGACTGCCCGTATGGAAGTCTTTTCCGACTACCCCGGCTATTCCGATGCATGGATGGAGGGTGTCGGAAACGATCCGGCCGCTGTTATCCTTGACAAGGTCGCCGTCTCCTCCGTCACAGATGCTCTCAACGGAATCACCTCCGCTTGGAAGAACGGCGACGAGGCAGAGACAGAGGCGCTGGATGCCGCCTGGGCGGCGTTTAAGAGCATGGACAACCAGTCCCGCCTGCGCATC
>JAZOLX010000019.1:0-2481 GCA_045653485.1 Faecousia sp.
AAACAGCATGGGAATATCTGCGCATCACCTGCTGGGGTTTTGTTTTCAGCAGCATCATCAGCGCCTACAGCTTCATGTACCGGGCCATCCACAAAACCAAGGTGCCCATGTACATCGGCATCGGCATCAACCTGATCAATGTTGTGCTGAACTTCCTGCTGATCTTCGGCCATCTGGGTCTGCCCCGGATGGGCGTGGCCGGTGCGGCGCTGGCCACCGTCATCGCCAACGGCTGCGGCGCGGCGGCGCATATCGCCTATGCCGCTGTGACGAAGCAGCCCTTCCTGGGTTCCCTCCGGGAGCTGACCGATTGGGGAACGACTTTCCTGCCGCCCATCATCCGGCGCATGCTCCCCCTCATCGCCAACGAAGCCCTGTTCGGCTTTGGCACCACCATGTATGTAAAAGCGTACAGTCTGCTGGGAGGCACAGCACTGGATGTCTACAAGATCGGTGACACGGTGGGCACCTTCTTCTACATTGCCGTGCTGGGCATGAACAACGCCGCCGGCTTGCTGGTGGGTGAACAGCTGGGCAAAAAAGATCTGGAATGTGCCCGGCGCACTGTGCGGTATCTGTTCCCCATGTCGGCTGTGCTGGCCGTCCTGATCGCCTCCCTCATCGCCCTGTTTGCCGCTCCGCTGGTCTCTCTGTTCGGGCTGACGGATCCCGTTGTGACCGCCGCTTCCGTAACAATGGTCCGGCTGTTCGCCATCCGGATTGCCTTCCGGCTGTTCAACGTGATCTTCATGTCCACCCTTCGCGCAGGCGGCGATTCCCTGTTCCTGCTGTTTATGGACTGCGGCCTGCTGTGGATGGTAGGCGTACCGCTGGCCTTCGGCGGCGTGTCCGTGCTGGGGATCCAGTCCATCGGCGGTCTGTTCGCCCTGATCCAGATCGAACAGCTGGTGCGTATGAGCGTGGGCTTTCTCCGGTACAGACAGGGCAAATGGTGCCGCAACCTGACGATGGAAACCAAGAAACGAGCGTAAAATGTACAGGACCACTCCCTTGGACGGGGTGCATTTGTCAAGTAAAAGTAGACACGAATAAAAAACATAGCTTCAGAACCCCAATTCAGTCCTGTACTGGATTGGGGTTTTGTAATTCAGTGCAGCAGCAAAGCGTTCAGAGTTAAAGTATTGGACATATTGATCTAACGCTTTTTTGAGGTTAGAAGCGTTACTGATATCGAAATCCAGAATTAATTCGGCCTTTATCCATCCATTCAAAGATTCGATAATTGGATTATCTGTTGGAGTTCCGGCTCTTGACATTGAGCGAATTATGCTATAATTAGAATGAGCCCTTGAGAAAGCTCTGGAGGAGTAGACTGCGCCTTGGTCGGTGTGCAAGACCGTACCTGCAGTCTGCTCCTTCACATTTTTCACACGCTTGCATAGTTGATCCAAGCAGTTATAGTAGGTTTTGGGATCCCCTCGATGCGCAGAAACAGAATGTGCAATAATTTCGTTGTTGAAGGTGTCTATAAAAAGGACCCACTCATAAAGCTTTCCGTTACAGCGAATGCAAGTCATGTCAGACACAACGATTTCCAACGGTCTGGCTGCGACCCAGCAGCCGCGAATAAGGTTTGGGAAGATCTCACTTTCTTCTCCCGGCTTCCGGTATCTATACCGCTTTGCTTTTGATTTTACGCCAGCTGCCTTGCAGCACTTGTGTACCAGATTGTCCGAAAATTTCCATCCAGTATCATTTCGGATTGATGTGGCAATGCTGTGATATCCCCAGACCTTATGCTTCTGGTGCCGTTCTAAAATTAATTCAGTTAGCAATCTGCGATCTCGGATGTATCGGTTCTCCGTTCCTTGCCGCTTCCTCCATTTGTAATAACCGGAACGATTGACGCCCATGACCTTGCAAAGCATATTAACCGGATATTTACTTCTCAAATCTTCGATGATCTGAAACTCTTGCCGCTGCCAGTAACGAATTCCTTCTGAGAACCACTTCCTTTCACCTGGTATTCTTTTTTTAAGCGGGCAATGTCCGCTTCTACCTTTGCCATCCGAAGCTGAAGCTGTCCAAGTTCATCCAGATTTTTACTGGTATGTAGAGCGGCATATCGATTTCCACACCTATTTCGATGTGATGCCAAACCGTCCCGCCCCTCTTCGTGATAAGCTTTGAGCCACCGGCAAAAACATCCATAGTCCAATCCAGCATCTTTGGCGTACTGGCGGCCTGATTTATGCGATTTTAAAAAAGCTTCGATATATCCTATTTTTTCTTCCTGACTAAAAACACGATGCTTCTTTCCTTTGGGTGCTCCCACATGCATCAGCTCCTTTTGCTTCTTATTATACAAAAAGTGGACACCACCAAAAACTTGCGTTTTTAATGGTGTCCACTTTTATTTTACAGATGCAACTGATTGCAGTGCTGCCTGTCCTTTACTTTTTTCGTTTCCACGCGCTTGTTATGCACGTTCTTTTTTCAGTTTGCGGATATCCCGCCCCA
>JAZOLX010000020.1:0-39131 GCA_045653485.1 Faecousia sp.
ATCTGTCATGAGCATAGAGTCTTCCTTTCTGTGTTGTAGGGGTACATTCATTGTAAAGGATTTTTGTCTCTATGCTCAACTTTTATTTATGATAATGGGGTCAGGCTCATTAAGCCTGACCCCAACATTTATTATAGAACCTTTTTTTTATATCAAAGTCTTTGCAATGCGCAATCGCTGGCTTCGTTCTATTCCTTGCTACATTTTTTAATTCATTGACAAAACATATACTTCGTGCTACGATGTATTGCACAAAAGGAGGTATAGTATGGATATTCAATTGAAACGAGGCCTCTTGGATGTCTGTGTTTTGGCAGCGATTAAAAGTGAAGATTCATACGGTTATAAGATCATAAAAGATATGAAGCCGTATATTGAACTTTGTGAATCGACATTATATACCATTCTGAAACGCTTGGAAACAGCGAATATGCTGACGGTTCGCACCGCAGAACACGGCGGCAGACTTCGGAAGTATTACCATATTACCGAAGAAGGCCTGAAGCGGATTGAGGATTTCAAGGGCGAGTGGAAGGAAATTCTATCTATATATCGATTCGTGACGAAGGAGGATGATGGCAATGAGTAAACAAGAATTTCTTGTGCAGTTGCGTAAAGGTTTGTCCGGATTGCCGCAGGATGATATTAAGGAACGTTTGACGTTTTACAGCGAAATGATTGAAGACAGAAAAGAAGAAGGTCTTTCGGAGGAGGAAGCAGTTTCGGCAGTAGGTTCTGTTGATGAAATCGTCGCACAAGTAGTTGCAGATATTCCTCTTACGAAAATCGCAAAGGAAAGAATCGGACCTAAAAGACGGCTAAACCCAGGCGAAATCGTGCTTTTAGCACTTGGCTCTCCCATATGGCTTTCCTTGGGAATTGCCGCTGTTACCGTCATTCTCTCACTTTACATCTCGCTGTGGGCTGTGATTATTTCCTTGTGGGCAGTTTTTGCTTCGCTTGCTGCTTGTTCTGTTGGCAGTGTACTGGCATGTGTCATTTTTACCGCAGGCAGTCATGGTGCTTCAAGCCTTGCCATGCTTGCCGCAGGAATTGTTTGTGCAGGACTTTCTATCTTTATGTTTTACGGATGCAATGCAGTAACAAATGGCACCTTGATGCTCACAAAGAAAATGGCAATATGGATTAAGAATTGCTTTATCAAGAAGGAGGTAGCATAATGAGAATGAAAACAAAAGTGTGGCTTATTATAGCAGCTTCTCTTGTGTTGATAGGTTGTATTCTCTTTGCAGGTGTCATGTCAACGCTAAGATGGGATTTTACGAAACTTTCAACGGTTAAATACGAAACAAATACTTATGAAATCAGCGAAGTATTTGACAGCATATCTATGAATGCAGATACCGCAGATATCGTGTTTGCGTTTTCCGATAATGGCAAATGCAGGGTGGCGTGTCACGAGGAAGAAAATGCAAAACACTCTGTTACCGTGGAAGATGGTACACTCACCGTTGAATTGATTGATGAAAGGTCTATTTCTGACTATATTCAATATATTGGAATCAACATTGGTTCACCCAAGATAACAGTTTATCTTCCTGAAACGGAATACGCGAGCCTTCTTATTTATGAGGATACCGGAGATGTCGAAATACCTAAGGATTTCACGTTCAAGGACGTCGATATTTCTTTAAGTACAGGTGACGTTGATTTTTGCGCATCTGCGTCTGAGATGATTAAGATAAAAACAAGTACCGGGGATATCCATGTAGAGAATGTATCCGCTGGTGAACTTGACATTTCGGTTTCCACAGGCAAGGTGACTGTTTTGGGTGTGACCTGCAAGGGTGATGTTAGAGTTGATGTATCAACAGGCAAAGCATACCTGACCGATATTGCGTGCAAAAGTGTTATCTCAAGTGGAAGTACGGGCGATATTTCTTTGGATAATGTTATTGCTGCAGAAAAGTTCTCAATTAAGAGAAGCACGGGAGACATAAGGTTTGACAGCTCAGATGCCGCTGAGATTTTCGCAGAAACTGATACAGGAGACGTTACAGGCACTTTGCTTACTGATAAGGTGTTTATTACACAAACCGATACAGGTGGCGTTGATGTTCCAAAAACAGCAACCGGCGGCAGATGTGAAATTATTACCAACACGGGCAATATTAAAATAACAGTTGCGTGATTGTGGGCGATAAACCAAAGTTGGAAAGTGAGTCCCTGATTCTGAAGCTGTCAAATGCATTCGATGCATGGCAATGCTTTCGGTGTGTGGCAAGCAGAGCATCCGGCTGTCCGCCGAACGCAAAAACAGGGCAGTTGCCCCGACCCACAAAAACAACCCGGGTCTGTCCATGGGGACAGACCCGGGTTATCCATTGCATTATTCAAAAATAACATCGGGGCTAGAGGTGGGGAGAATAGAAACGTAAGTCTTACCCACACCGAAGGTAACGGGAGTACCATCTGTCAAAGTGAAAGTAAAGGGATCCTTTTCGGAAGCTCTCTTCCACTTGATAGCGACATATTCACCATCCCGGGCCAGGAAACCCTCGCCCTCACCGGTGAGCTTCATATATACATGGGAGCCATCACCTGCATCGGTAACCTTAGTTTTAAGGACCAGAACATTTTTGAAAGGCACCAGATCGTTGGTGTTGCCGTCAGCAACTGCAGCCTGCTTCTTGCTCCACTTCTGTGTGCCGTAGTACATGCCATCTGTTTTATCGTAGCTCATGATGGTGTACTTACCGTTTTTGTTGTAATACTGGATCGTAATATTTTCCGCAGCAGAGCCGTTCAGATCTGCTTCATCGGAGAAATCAAAGCCATAGTGGGCATCTTCCTTGGCGGTCAGATCCCAATTCTTGGTACTCAGACCCTTCTGCAGCTTATTACCCTCGGTAACCAATGTATGCTCGTGGGCAAGGCCAGCGGCCTTTCTTTCGGAATCCCGGTAGAAATAATTGCCGTTGTAGAATTCGTCAAAAGAGGGATATTTGCTGTTTGCAATCTTTTCCAGACCCATGTAGCTGCCACCACAGTGTACAAAGATCGCGTTAAGGCTTGCAGCTAAGTCGACGGAGTAGGTACGGGCACTGCGGACGCTGCCCAGCTTGTCATCAAAGTTCAGGTCTGTATAGACAGCCAGCATTCTGGTTTCGCTGCCAAGGCCCTCTGTAATATGTTCATAGATGATATCGGCATGGCTGATGCCCAGAACAGGCTGCGCAGCCTTGTAGTTATTGGTGCTGATGGCAACGGGCCGTACGGTAAGGGGTTCGGCCAAGGGCTCACCGGTAATGGGATGGCGATAGGCCAGGACAGGTTCCGTGGTGGGAACGGTAGTAGGCTCTGTAGTGGGTTCCGTGGTTGCTTCCGTAGTGGGAACGGTAGTGGGCTCTGTAGTGGGAGCAGCAGTGGAAGGCGTGGTGGACGGAACAGTCGGTTCAGGCTGTTTTCCGCATGCACTCAAGAACAGGCACAGACAGAGCAGCAAGGAGATAGTCTTTTTCATACAAAGCATCCTTTCTTTGGTGTTCGTAGAGGTATTATATCAGAGGAATCAAGAGAAAACAACTGTAAGTGATTGGAAAAGTGAGAATGCTACTGAATGATCTCTTTCATTGTTTTGCCAAGATCGTAATAGAATACTTGGTCTCGGGCGGGGGACAGACCTGTCAGTAGTCCACGGGTGGCATGGATGCTGTAGGTCTGGAACAAAATGGGACAGATTCGTCCGTCGTCGGCAACCATTTTGTGCAGGTTAATATAGTTACCTTTGTTTGCCAGTGCTTCCCGGCACATGGCGTAGGTAGCGGCATCGGTAATGTCTCCGTAGTACAGAGCACCATTGGGGGCGAAGAAAGCGGCAAGATCCATGTTGGGTGACAAGCGGGTCTGGCCTACATAGATATCAAAGTTTTTGATGGTCAGATAGTAATAGTAATCGTCACCGGTTACTTCTACCATTTCTACTACCAGGCCGCAATCGGTCATCATTTTACCGATCTCACGGGCGATTCGCAGGCGTAGGGTATCATGCTTATTGACCAGAATTTTGATTGGCGCACCGGTCAAATAGTTATCGCTGAGGGCTTGAATGAATTTTTGCGGTTCGTAGGTGTACTCAGATGCCAGCCGTTGATTGTAGTACGGAGAAAGAGGTGATGCAGCGAGGGTGGCGCTGTGGGCAAAACCTTGATAGAATTTTGATACGATCCGGTCCCGGTCAATGGCGTAGGTGAGAGCAGCACGGACACTGGGCACAGAAAAGAGGTTACTTTCCATATTGCATGCCAAATACAAGAAAACACCGTTCTCACAGTCCCAAAGCTCATAGTCACAGCGGTAGTCCGCATAAGAATCGGAGCCGGGGTTTGCGCATACCAGACCAACATCGGAAAATTCAAAAGCATCCCGGATCTGGGTAGCGGACTGGGCTTCTCTCAGGGAGATAGAACTGGCAGTGACCGCCATTTCCGCATCACACCACCAGTTGGTGCGCCTGCGCAGCCGGACACCGGCTGTAGTACTTTCCAAATAATAAGGGCCGGTACCCAAAGGCCGGTCTGCCGTAATTTCAGAGGCCTTTACAATGGGAATATCCAAAAGCAACGGAAAGTTTTCATATGCAGTACCCAGCTGGAAGATAACACCGCCGTTGCCGTTCATTTTCAAGCTGCGTACATGCTGGAAACGGCCCTTGTAGACCTTGCTTTCTCTGGCAGCTTGTAGGCTCTCGTACAGATCCTCTACCGTAACGGGGGTGCCGTCGGAGAACGTAGCACCGTCAACATAGAATTCGTAAGTCCGCATATCATCAGAAACGGTATACTGGGTGCATAGCATGGGGGAAACATTATAGTGATTGTCAACGGTGAAGAGTCCTTGATAGATCAGGGAAAACAGGGCGCGGTTGGTAAAATCCGTACAGGTGTAAGGATTCATCGTTCTATCTGGGTAATAAACTAAAACCAGTTCCTGCTCGGGGGTGTCTTCGGCGGGTGTAGTGGTATTTTGGGGAGAGGCTTCATCCCAAGCCAGACCATCGCCGGTAGGAACATAAGGGGCATCTTCAGCAGCGCAGCCCATCAGTGCGCATACCAGAAGACATGACACAAAAGCAAAAAACCGCTTCATACCATTCCTCCTTGACACACGATAATACCACCTTGGGAGCCGCGCTGACCTTTTGTGATTCGATGGGACCAAAAACGGTCCGGTTGACACATGGTACAGTGGTTGCTGATGGCGATGTCGGTAACCCCTGCGCGGCGCAAGATCAGCCTATTGATCTCTTTTAGGTTTACATAAAACTTATCTCCTCTGGGATGGATGAAAGAAAGCACATCCTCTCCAAAGGCATTTACCATAGCATCCGGCACATCGGCGTCGGTTTCAAAATGGCAGACACCGGCGTTAGGGCCGATGGCGGCACGGATGTTTTTGGGGTCAGTGCCAAAGTGAGCGACCATTGCCTCCACAGTTTTGGCGGCAATGGCGGAAGCGGTTCCCCGCCAGCCTGCGTGGGCAGCACCCACGGCCCCGGTGACCGGGTCATGCAGCAGGATCGGCGTACAATCGGCAGTAGACACAAACAGTGCGATTCCCGGCTCCACGGTAACCAGCGCATCACATACCGGAGAGGCATCTTTAACGGTGAGTTTTCCCCGGTTTTCGTTTCCTACCTTGATCACAAGGTCCGAATGGATCTGTCTGGCATTTACCACATCGTCGGGAGTAAACCCTAACAGAGAACCGATACGCCGAAAGTTTTCTACCACATTTTCGGTGGGATCTCCCCGGTTTTGGCTCAGATTCAGAGAATCAAAGATTCCAGTGCTGATACCGCCCAGACGGGTGGTGAAGCAGTGGGGCACAGTGATGTTTTCTGAACATAAATATTCCATTGTTCCGATTTTGACAGGTATGACAGACATAAGCTTCCTCTGTATTGTTTACTGCTCCAGACCGGATTCCTTATCCTTCTGCATGCAGCATTTTTTATATTTTTTACCACTGCCGCAGGGGCAGGGATCGTTGGGACCGGCCTTTTTATCCTTGCGGACAGGCTGCTTTTTCATAACGGTATCGGCAGTACCAATGGCCGAGGTTTCTTTTGCCACTTTCTCACGCTTTACTTCCTGATTGGTGCGCAGCTGCACCAAGAATATCCGTCGGATGGTTTCTTCCCGGATGGCAGAGATCATAGCTTGGAACATCTCATAGCCCTCGGCTTTATAAGCAACAACAGGGTCGTGCTGGGCATAGGCCCGCAGACCGATACCCTGTTTCAGATCATCCATGGCGTCGATGTTGTCCATCCAGTATTCGTCGACCACCCGGAGCATGACCACCCGTTCCAATTCCCGCATGATCTGGGGGGTGTAGGCAGCTTCTTTTTTCTCGTAGGTGCGCAGGGACAGCTCGTAGATCGTTTCGATGACAGCTTCCGCGGAGGCATCCTCCGGCATACGGAAAGCACCCATGGGGAAGAAAATGCCATGAAATTGTCGCAGTACTGGTGCCAGCGCTTCCTCGGTGGCAATACCGCCGTTTTCTGCAAGGGCATCGCGGACACTGCTCTCCACAAAATTCTTAAGCATCTGCAGCATATTTTCCCGCAGATCACTGCCGTCCAGCACCTGTTTGCGCTGGGCATAGATGACCTCGCGCTGGGTGTTCATGACGTTATCGTATTCCAACACACTCTTTCTGGCCCGGAAGTTGCGGCTTTCCACATTTTTCTGGGCAGATTCCACACTGTTAGACAGGATCTTCTGGTCGATGGGAGTATCCTCATCCAAGCCAAGCCGGTCCATCAACGCCATGACTCGGTCAGAGGAGAACAGACGCATCAGGTCATCCTGCAGGCTCAGATAGAAACGGCTCTCACCGGGATCGCCTTGGCGGCCGGAACGGCCCCGGAGCTGGTTGTCGATTCGGCGGGATTCGTGGCGTTCGGTACCGATGATGAAAAGACCACCGGCGGCGCGAACCTGCTCTGCTTCCTGCGCGATCTCGCTTTTATTTTTGGCAAGGAGTGCTTCGTACTGTTTGCGCACAGCAAGAATTTCCGGATCGCTGGTCTCTGCGTAGGAGTTGGCTTCCTGCAGGAGCGTTTCGTCTAGTTCCTGCTTGCGCAGTTCGGTCATTGCCATAAATTCCGCGTTGCCGCCCAGCATGATATCCGTACCACGGCCAGCCATGTTGGTAGCAATGGTGACGGCACCAAATTTACCGGCCTGGGCAACGATCTGGGCCTCCATCTCATGGAATTTTGCGTTCAGCACATTGTGCTTGATACCGGCCTTCTTTAAGAGCTTGCTGAGGATCTCACTTTTTTCAATGGACACGGTACCAACCAGTACGGGCTGGCCCTTTTCGTGGCACTGGGCAACCTGTGCGACAATAGCCCGGAACTTAGCAGCTTCCGTTTTATACACCACATCGTTGTGATCAATACGGGCAATGGGCCGATGGGTGGGGATCTCCACCACATCCAGCTGATAGATGGCGGCAAATTCTTCCTCTTCAGTCAAGGCTGTGCCGGTCATACCGGAAAGCTTTCCGTAAAGCCGGAAGAAGTTCTGGAAGGTAATGGTGGCCAGAGTCTTGCTTTCCCCTGCCACAGTTACCCGCTCTTTGGCTTCGATAGCCTGATGCAGGCCCTCGTTGTAGCGGCGGCCGTACATCAAGCGGCCGGTAAATTCGTCAACAATGATGATCTGGCCATCCTTGACTACATAGTCAATATCTTTTTTCATTAGTCCCCGGGCCTTCATGGCCTGGTTCAAATGATGAGAAAGGGTGGCATTTTCGGGATCAGCCAGGTTTTCCACACCGAAGTATTTCTCAGCCTTGGCAATGCCGGAAGCGGTAAGCGATACGGTGCGGGATTTTTCGTCTACAAAGTAGTCGCAATCCAGATTATCATGCTCTTCCTTGTCTTCGGTTTTGGCAAAAACCTGCTTGCGCAGGGTGGAAACAAAATAATCGGCCATTTCATAGAGCTTGGAGGATTCCTCACCCTTGCCGGAAATGATCAATGGCGTTCTGGCTTCATCGATCAAAATGGAGTCCACTTCGTCCACGATAGCAAAGGCATGTCCCCGCTGTACCAGCTCGGATTTGTAAATAGCCATGTTATCCCGGAGATAGTCAAAACCAAGCTCGTTGTTGGTGCAGTAGGTGATGTCTGCCGCGTAAGCTTCCCGGCGGGCGGCGGCGGAAATGCCGGGGACGATCAGGCCTACGGAAAGGCCCATATAGCGGTAGACCTTGCCCATCCACTCAGAGTCACGGCGGGCCAGATAGTCATTGACAGTGACCACGTGAACGCCCAGACCGTTCAGCGCATTCAGGTAACAAGGCAGAATAGCAACCAGAGTTTTACCCTCACCTGTCTTCATTTCCGCAATACGGCCCTGATGCAATACGATGCCGCCGATGAGCTGCACGGGATAAGGTTTCATACCCAATACGCGCCACGCGGCTTCCCGAATAGCGGCAAAGGCTTCGGGAAGCAGATCGTCCAGCGTTTCGCCCTGAGAAAGGCGCTCTTTAAATTCAGCAGTCTTTCCTTTCAACGCATCCTCTGAAAGGGCGGCATATTCGCTTTCCATAGCCAGAATTTTATCGACCAGCGGCTGGATCTGCTTGATCTCCCGTTGGGAACGTGTACCGAAAATTTTAGTAAAAAGACCCATTCCAATTCTCCTTAAAAATGGCGATACCAAACCAATTATAGCCATTATAGCATACCTTGTGGAAAAATAATAGAATAATTTGTGAATTCCCGGAAAGAAAGCCTTTGCATATTGGCCAAGGTTGTGCTAAACTAAGGCAGAATCGATCAAATGGAGGCACTTGTGTGAAAAGAGAGAGAAAAAAGTGCATAGTTTTCTGCATTACCTGCCTGTTGGCAGTTTTGATGGGCGGCTGTCTGGAGCAGTTTGGTCAGACAGAACCCACTACGGTTCCTACCACAACGCAGGCACCTACGACGGAGCCCACTACCGTACCGACTACGGAAGCACCGCCCTTGGCGCTGGAAATGGAACTGCCTGCCCAGGCCCAGCAGATTACCATGGATGAAACTTTGGTATTCCAAGGTACGGCCGATCCCAGATACCCTGTACAGATCAACGGCCAGACCGTGCAGCCGGATGAAAACGGACAGTTTTTCTATGAAGCCGATCTGGAGATCGGTGAAAATACCTTTACCCTCACCTATCTGGACGAAACACTGGAATATACTGCTACCCGCCGGTATACCACCATTTGGTATGCCCATGAGGAGGATACTTCCTGCTATAGCGGTGCCTCTGTCTATGCGGAATTGTATGCCAGAGAGGGCAGCGCGGTAAGGGTCAACTTCCGGGGTGAGATACATACCCTGCTTCCCAGTGATAATCAGTTGGGCATGGGTGCTCCTGAGGGGTATGACTACTATGTCTATGGGTTTACTGCTCCCAGCAAGAATGAAGAGGCGATCAATCTGGGTGCCATCACCTATACGGTTACCTGCGATGATGTGACCGAGGTATTTAAATCCGGTGATATCACCTGTGAAGCGGCTGTCCCCATGAAAAAATCCAATCCGGATATTACACCCGACACGGCACCCTATCAGGATGTGGGTTCAGGATATATAGTCGAGATAGTGGATGTGAACGCAGAGACCTTTAACGGTGAAAATCTGGATGATAAATCCATTCCTACTATGAACTACCTGCCTAAGGGTACGGTGGATTACGGCACACAGGGAACTTATTACAACAGCAGTGCCAACCGGTACTATTATAAGCTGCGGTGCGGTGTTCGGGTCTACAGCAGAAACGACAATAAACCGCTGGGTATGGCCCCTGTGGTAGATTGCTACAACGGCTACCTGCCGGACCACAATGAGATCAATGTAGCAGCTATGGAGATCAGCGGTCATCACACCTATCTGACGCTGGATTGTTTGTGGAAAGCACCGTTCTTCTTTGACGAAGAGCCACAGGACTACAAGCGGGATAACTGGTACCGATATATTTTGGATGACTACAATCCCAACTATGTGGATATTACCTTCTGCTATGCCACGGTATTTACCGGAAGTATTGAGATTCCGGAGGATCATCCCCTGTTTTCCGGTGCGGAATTGATCCAAAATGAAGCAGACTACACCCTTCGGCTGTATCTGAAAGCGCCTGGCGCTTTCTATGGCTGGAATGCCTACTACAACGAACAGGACCAGCTTGTTTTCCAATTTTTGAATCCTGTAACGGTGACGCAGGCGGATAACGCCTATGGCGCAGACTTAACGGGAATCACGGTGATGCTGGATGTAGGCCATGGCGGCGAAGATCCCGGTGCCTATTATGCGGACAGCCGAGGAAAGAACTGGAAGGAATCGGAACGGAATCTGTACCTTTCCAATCTAGTGAAAGAGGAGCTGGAGAGCATCGGAGCAACGGTGCTGATGAACCGCACCACCGAGGAAAAGACCACCACCCGTACGGAACGTGTTGCGTATCTGATGGAGCAAGCGCCGGATATCTGTCTGTGCGTACATCATAACGCAGACATTGCCACCGGTCTGACCGGTTATGAGAGCTGGTATTTCACCAGCCATAGCCGGGACGCGGCAGAGCATGTTCTCAACACCAATCTGGAATCCGAAGTCTACCGCAGAGGAAAAATGTCGTGGAATACCTATTTTCTGGCCCGGCAGACTGTGTGTCCGGTGGTGTTGGCTGAGAATGGTTACATGTCTAATTCCTGGGAAATGAACCGTATTGCGGACAATGAGATCATGGAGCAAAAGGCAAAAGCCCTTGTGCAGGGTATTGTCAATTACTACCTGGAGCTTAGCGGTTACACGGTTACATACGATATTGAGGAATAAAAAAATGGATGCCATCAGGCATCCATTTTTTGCTAAACAGTATGGTTTTTACTTTTCCAGAGCCATGACTTTGTCGATACGGCGCTGATGCCGCTCATTATGAGAGAATTCAGTACCGATCCAAGTGTCTACGATCTCCAGTGCCAGCATCTGGCCTACAACACCTGCGCCGATGGCCATCACGTTGGTGTCGTTATGCTCACGGGTCATCCGGGCGGACATCACATCGGACAGCAGCGCGCAGCGGATACCGGGGATCTTGTTGGCGGTGATAGACACGCCGATACCGGTGGTGCACAGAACGATGCCCCGGTCAGCCTTACCTTCGGCAACAGCTCTTGCGGCAGCAGCGGCAAATTCGGGGTAATCGCAACTATCCTTGGTATAGGTGCCAAAGTCGGTGACTTCGTGACCCTGCTTTTCCAGATGTTCAACCACCAGATTCTTCAGATCCAATGCGCCGTGATCACAGCCTACAGAAATTTTCATAATACTTTCTCCTTTGTTATATGACATATCCACCGTTGACAGGTAGTACCTGTCCGGTGACGAATTCCGCGTTCACCAAATATTCCATGGCCTTTGCAACATCCTCCGCTTTACCGTTTCTGCCCACGGGGGATTCTTCAGCCATTTCCGCCAGAACAGCGGGATCTACCGATGCGCACATGTCGGTGAGTATCACACCCGGGGCGATACAGTTGACCCGGATGCCACTGGGTCCCAGCTCCTTTGCCAATGCTTTGGTCAAAGCTATGACGGCCCCTTTAGTGGCGGAATAAGCTGCTTCGCAGGAAGCACCCACCTGCCCCCACATGGAACTGACGGTAATGATGCTGCCTGCCTGTTTCTTTAAAAAGAACGGCATGGCTGCGTTGACACAGTGATAAATACCCTTTACGTTCACAGCAAAAATCCGATCCCAGACCGATTCCTCTGTCATACTCATGAGGCCATAGTGGCAGATACCGGCGTTGCAAATCAGTACATCCACACAGGGTATCTGCGCAAAGGCAGCTTTCACAGCGTTGCCGTCAGCCACATCACAGCAAATGGCAACCGCGCCGGTTTCTTCCGCTACGGTTTTTGCAGCGGCGTGATTTTTTTCATATAGGAAATACACCCGGTTTCCCTGGGCCGCAAACAGCCGCACAGCGGCAGCGCCTATGCCCCGGGAACCACCGGTAACGACGATTGTTGCCATGGTGATTCGCCTCCGGAAAATAAAATGGCTGCTGCATCCGCAGCAGCCATTGGTGATTTCGTTATCTTCTGCGGCTCTTGGTCCGATGGTCAGAATACTGCCGGATAGAGGATATCTTGCTGTCGGATTCAGACATGAACTGCTTGAGCTTTTCCTCAAAGAGCTGGTCCGCGGTCTTGGGTTCCGGGGGTGGTGTGGGTGCCGTGCGGACAGGCCGGTTCTGGTTGGCATTGGGCGTGCCTTCTCTGCGGAAATTACCGGAGGGTCCGTTTTCCCGCTGGGGTCTGGCCTCCAACCGCTTGATAGACAGGTTAAGTTTGCCATTCTCGTTGCTGATGACCATGACTTTCACATCCTGGCCCTCGGTCAGATGCTGGCGGATATCACTGACGAAGGTGTTGGCAACCTCCGAAATATGTACCAGACCTGTTTTGTTTTCCGGCAGTGCAATAAACGCGCCGAAATTGGTGATTGTTTTTACTTTGCCCTCTAAGATTGCTCCAACAGTTAACTCCATAAATTATCTTGTTTCCTCCATTTATTCCGGTTGAATAACGATGCTGTCCGGCTCTACCAAACCCAGTCGCTCCATTGCAATGCGGATCACTTCTTGAATCGTGCCCGTTTCTTTTTTGTACTGTTCCAGCAGGTGCTGTTCCTGCTCCAGAGCGATAGCCTGCTGTCGCAGGTCTTCCGTGTCTTTTCGGGTGGCATCAATGGCGCCATGAAGCATCAGAAGTGCTGCCATAGACAATACGAGAGCTGTCGACACCACGATCTTTGTCAGTGTCGAGGCCTTTCGATATACGAGTCTTACGGATGACAGAAGTTTTCTGAGTCTTGCCATGGGGGCCTCCGGTGCTGCGCCGCATACTACGGCGATTATTCCATAATATTGTAACCCATTTTTTCAAAGATGCAAATAAAAATTTATGAAATTGCAGAATTTTTTTAAAAATTTTTTGTATTGGATACAATGTCCATCCCAGAAAAACGGCAACGGCCTGCCAAAAACCGAAAAAAACAGGTTTCAGTAATTTTCCCAATGTCAGCTCCCAGAGAAAAATCCCAACAAGAAGACCTGCGGTATAGCCAAAACGCAAATCACCACGGCAGATGCGAAATCCCAACTGCAGCCAAGCAAACAGGAGAAACAGTAGAAATAAGCCATCTGCTAAGGCTGTCCGCTTAGGACGCAGGGGCCGAAGAAAGCTATAGATCACACCAAGACCGATGCCGTACAGACAAGCTATGGCAAACCGCCAGGCTGCCAGACCCGGGGGAGTCATCCAAAGAGGCGGTGCATCCAGCCGCCTTTTTGCTGACGCGGTTCCTCATAGATCAGTGCCGCTACAGTTCCTTCCACTGCCACCTGTCCACCCTCTGTTGAAAGGGTCTTTAACTGCAGGTCCCGGCCCTGCACCACCAACGTCCCCAATTCGGTGCGCAAGACCACTGCCCCATCGTCAAAGCTTACGACTTCTGTGACACCTGTGATTGTCAGATTGTTCCGCTGCGATAGTGTCAGCTTGTGGGGAAAGTGTAATTGCTCTGCCATCGCCATCCCTCCTTGCTGTCAACAGGGTATGATTTCGAGAAGGAGAGTAGACCATATATAGAAAAAATCTTCCGCAGAGCGGAAGATTTTTTGTAGAGGGTTATACTCTTGCGTGGCCTCTGGCACAGATTACATCCACCACTTCATCCACACACTCTTGGCAAAGCTCCTTGCTGGGCGCTTCTACCATGACGCGGATCACAGGCTCAGTACCGGATTCTCTTACCAGAATTCTGCCGGTGTCGCCCAGGCGCTCTGCCACGGCTGCGACTGCTTTCTGGACTTCGGGGTCGTTCTGAGCCTCGGGTTTGGATTTGACCCGTACGTTCTTCAGAACCTGAGGGTAGATGGTCAGACCGTCGCAAAGCTGGCTCAAGGTCTTTTTCTTTGCCAGTATGACTTCCATTACCTTCAAACTGGTGAGGATACCGTCACCGGTGGTAGCGTACTTGCTGATGATGATATGACCGCTCTGCTCACCGCCTACACGGCAGCCGTTCTGGACCATATATTCATAGACATATTTGTCGCCTACCTTCGTCTTGGCATAGCCAATGCCCTTTTCATCCAGTGCTTTATAAAGACCAAAATTGGACATGACAGTAGTAACAACGGTATTGTTGTCCAAATCGCCCTTGTCTCTCATGTAGCAGCCAAGGATATACAGGATATGGTCACCGTTGACCACATTGCCATTTTCGTCAACACACAGGCAGCGGTCTGCGTCGCCATCATAGGCAAAGCCTACGTCCAGACCGTTTTCCACCACAAACTTCTGCAGGTGCTCGATGTGAGTGGAGCCTGCATTTTCGTTGATATTGGTGCCGTCAGGTTCGGCATTCATAACATAGGTCTTTGCGCCCAGGGCATCAAAGACGGACTTGGCAATGTTCCAGGAAGCGCCGTTAGCGCAATCCAGACCCACTTTGATGTTCTTAAAGGAGAACCGACCCAGACTGATCAGATAGCCAATGTAGCGGTTACGGCCCGCAACATAGTCTACGGTGCGGCCAATCTTTTCCTTTTTGGCGTAGGGGATCTCCGGATACTTGGCACCAAACAGCTCCAATTCGCCATCCAGATAGGCTTCCACATAAGAGATGGTTTCCTCATCCATCTTCTCACCTTGACCGTTTAAGAGCTTGATGCCGTTGTCATAGAAGGGATTGTGAGAAGCGGAGATCATGACACCACAATCAAATTCATCCATCCGGGTGACATAGGCAACGGAAGGCGTAGTGGTAACGTGCAACAGATAAGCATCGGCACCGGATGCGGTAATACCTGCGGCCAGCGCATATTCAAACATGTAAGAGGAACGGCGGGTGTCTTTACCAATCAAAATACGGGCAGACTCTGCGCCGGCAGGACGTTTAACATTGTAATACCAACCCAGAAAACGGCCTACTTTAAAGGCATGGTCGGCGGTCAGATTAACGTTGGCTTCTCCACGAAAGCCGTCAGTTCCAAAATATTTACCCATCTTTATTGCTCCTTTTTTACGACAATCACATCGTTCTTCTTATAGATACTGCTTGCAGGCACAACGCCCCGGACACAAGAGGTGGGGTATACATTGCTGTTTCGTCCGATGACAGTACCGGGATTGAGGACACTGTTGCAGCCTACTTCTACAAAATCGCCCAACATGGCACCGACCTTTTTAATGCCGGTTGCGATGGGGGGATCACACTTGATGACCACCAGACTTTTGTCGGATTTTACATTGGAGGTAATAGAGCCGGCACCCATATGGGCTTTGTAACCCAGGATGCTGTCACCTACGTAGTTATAGTGAGGCACTTGGACATTATCAAAAAGTATCACATTTTTTAATTCAGTGGAATTACCCACCACACAGTTTTCTCCAATCAGGGCGCTTGAGCGGATAAAGGCACAGTGACGGATCTCGGTATTGGCACCGATGATGCAGGGACTGCCAATATAAGCGGTGGGTGCGATCTTCGCAGTACGGTGTGCCCACACCTGAGGACTGATCTGCGAGAATTCTTCTTGATTCAGACTCGAACCCAGAGCAATGATGGTATCCTTGATGCCTTTCAACGCTTCCCAAGGATATTCAAAGGATGACAAATACCCAGCGGCGATGGTATGGCTGAGATCGTAAAGCTCTTGAATTTTGCACATAAATGTTTCGACCTTTCTGTGGGCAACTACCCACGGTAGAATTATAGCACAAAGATAAGTGAGAATCAATTATTTTCTGGCGTGGTAGCTTTGCCTTTGTTGTGCGGACAAAACGGAATTGTTGTTTGCGGACAAAAGACTTTTAGAACCAAAAGAAATCTACAGGAATATAAGAGAAAACCATCTCAAAAAGCTGCCCTGTTTTATAAAAAGAGATATTGACTTCCTTATTCCTTGGAGTATAATCGACTAAAGCAACAGGGTACTCTTTCCTGTACAATGAAAATTGATGTATCGTTTCCGAGCAAGAACAATTCCAACATTAATCTTATCGGGGAGGAATCCGCAATGAACATGTTGAAGAAGCTGTATCGAAAGACCAACTGGCACACAGTGTTCAGTTTTGATGATGAGGCGTCGAAAGCAAGAACCTACATTCTGGGAGGCACCTGCTTGCAGGCGGTGATCAACGGACTGACCACCGGCGTGTTCTACACCGGTTTTTTAATGTGCTTTGGCATCAATATCGTAAATATTTCTATATTAACATTGATTCCCAATATCACCAGCCTCTTTACGCTGCTGACACCATATGTGCTTGACCGCTTTCCAAAACGGCGCGTTGTGGTTTCTGTAGCAAGGATAGTCCATTACGCGATCATAATTCTAGGCGTAACGCTGCTGCCAAGAGTGTTGGTTGACCCAACGGCCCGGGTTATTGGTCTGTCATGCGTGGTATTTCTGTCAAATGCCATCGACCGCTTGTTTGCCGGTTATAATCCATGGCACATGTCCTACATCACACCGGAAGTCCGGACCGGCTACCTTTCAGCGATCGCCTTTGTGTCCAATTTGCTTTCGACCGTTGTGGCGCTGTTGACCAGCCTGCTGGCTGAGAAGCTGGCACCCGAGCAGCAGCTTGATGTTTTTACAGTTCTCCGTATAGTAGCTTTTGGTATTGCCTTGGTGGAGGTATATTTTTTACAGAAGCCAAAGGAACCCAAATATTTGCTGTCAGCAAGGCCTTCCCTGCTAAACATTATAAAGCTACCCTTGAAAAACAAAAAATTTGCCTTGACCATGCTGATCTGTTTCTTGTATGGTATAGCCGTAAGCCTATCAGGATCGCTCATCGATACCTGGCAGCTACAGGAAGTAAAGGCAGGTTACTTTTACATCTCACTGATCAATGCACTGACCCCATTTTTTATCATGCTCACCTCTACCCCTTGGGGTAAAGTCATGCGAAAGCTGGGCAATCTCAAGACAATGACGATTTTCTGCTTCCTCTTAGGTCTGACCTGTATTGGCCATTCATTGGTGGATCAAGATAACTATCTTTGGGTAAATACCATCGTGCGGCTGGTGCAGCTGTCGATCAGCGTGCTGGGAACCTATGCCACGGGTAATCTGATCTACCTTAACCTGCCTAAGGAAGACCAAACCTGCTTCCTCTCATTCCATAGCATTGTGGGCAGTCTGGCGTCGTTTATCAGCATGTCCATTGGTACATGGGTGGTAGCCCTTATGGGCGACAGCAGCTGGACGCTGTTTAACCACCGATTTACCGGCGTTCCAACTTTGCTGTTTTCCCAAGGGTTTGTGATCATGCTGGTGGGTGTGTTCGTCATGGCAGTGCGTAGATATGCTGAGCCGGAAGGAAGAAATATTTGACCAATCGCCCGTCCTTGCTGGACGGGCGGTTCTAATTGCCCTTTACATCCAAGGACTTCTGGGGTACAATGAAAAAAAGGAGGCCTGCCTATGTTTAAGGATAAGAAGGAAGAACTTAGCCGGCTGGAAGCAGAGCTTTTGCTGGAAGCCCAAGCCGAGGAAGAGGATGCTCGTCTGGAAGCGGAATTGGAGGAGGCAGAGGCCTTGCTGGATAACGAAAACGATTACGGTGAGGAATCCGAAGAAACCTATTATAACTATTCCAACCGGTACGGCAAAGTCCGCGCCTATAACAATGACACATCGGACAATGACATAGATGCCTACAGCAGCGACGTTTATGCGGGTGGAAAGAAAAAAGGCATTGGTTGCTTGACTTTGCTGGCGCTAGCATTGTTGGTTTCTATTGTTTTTGTACTTGGCTGGTGTGTTTTGCGGTTTAAGGGGATTATATAATGGAAAAGAAAGCGCCTGTAGGCCGGTTTGCGCCCACACCCTCCGGGCGGATGCATTTGGGTAATGTATTTGCCGCATTGATCGCATGGCTTTCTATTCGCTCTCAAGGAGGATCTCTGGTCCTACGGATGGAGGATCTGGATACCCAGCGAACAAACAGTGAATTTGCGCAAGTCTTGCGGGAGGACCTTCTGTGGCTGGGTCTTGATTGGGATGTGGAAACACCGCCCCAAAGTCAGAGATGTGCGGTATATGACCGTTATTTTGAGAAGCTGATGGATCTGGGATTACTGTATCCCTGTTACTGCACCCGTAGTCAGCTTCACAGTGTCAATGCTCCCCACCTGTCCGACGGGACATATGTGTATCCCGGTACATGCCGTGGTTTATCCCCGCAGCAGCAGGCTGCTTTTCACAGAGCCCCCGCGTGGCGTGTTCAGGTTCCGGACAGCGGGTGGGAATTGGATGATCTGTGTCAGGGCCGGTATACGCAAAATTTGCTGACGGATTGCGGTGATTTTGTGGTACGCCGGGCCGATGGCGTGTATGTTTACCAGCTTGCGGTGACGGTTGATGACGGTGAAGCCGGTGTTACGGAAGTGGTGCGGGGGATGGATCTATTAAGCTCCGCGCCCCGGCAGCTGTATTTGCAAAATCTGTTTGGTTTTCAAAATCCAACCTACGCGCATGTGCCGCTGCTGCTGAGTAGTGATGGCCGCCGTTTAAGCAAGCGGGACCGGGATCTGGATATGGGTGCGTTACGCAAGCACTGTAGTGCGGAAAAGCTGTTGGGCATCTTGGCTCATACAGCAGGTCTCACCGATACGGTGCAAAATATCAGTGCATCAGAATTGGCCACGGTATTCTCTTGGGATAAGCTTCAAAAAGAGAATATTTATATAGATGTGTCGACCGTGGAATAGGCATTGCTATTTTTTATAAATGGAGTATAATGAAGAAAAAAGCAAAAAGGAGCGTATTATCATGGCAAAGAAACCCGTTCTGGTGGTTATGGCAGCAGGTATGGGCAGCCGTTACGGCGGCTTGAAGCAGATCGATCCTGTAGGCAGCTGTGGTGAAGCCATTCTGGACTACTCATTGTATGATGCCCATGAGGCAGGCTTTGAGACCGCTGTGATCATCATAAAAAAAGCAATTGAAAAGGATTTTATGGAGACAGTAGGCAAACGCCTGGAAAAATGCCCCATGGAGATCCGCTACGCATTCCAGGAGCTGGATAAGGAAGTGCCTGTCGATTTCCAGATCCCTGCTGAGCGCACCAAGCCCTGGGGCACCAGCCATGCGGTGCTGTGCGCGAAAAATGAGATCGATGGCGCACCGTTTGGCGTTATCAATGCGGACGATTATTACGGTAAATCTGCTTTCCGGGTGCTGTATGATGCGCTGGAGAAGGCGGAGGACACTGACCGCTACAACTACTTTATGGTCGGTTACCAGTTGGGTAATACCGTTACAGACAACGGCAGTGTTGCCCGGGGTGTATGCCAGACCAACGAGGATGGTTATTTGACCAGTGTGGTAGAACGAACCCGCATCGAGAAGTATGATGGAGGCATCCACTTTACCGTTGATGGAGAAACTTGGGAAGATCTGGCCTTTGATACGCCGGTTTCTATGAATATGTGGGGATATACTCCCAGCTTCCTGCAGGAGATCGAGGCGCGTTTCCCCAAATTCCTCCGGGAAGATATTTCCAAGAATCCTGCCAAGGCAGAATTCTTCCTGCCCAAGACCGTCGGCGAACTGCTGGAAGAGGATAAGGCTACCGTTAAGGTACTGCGTTCCGCCGATAAATGGTACGGTGTGACCTATGCTGCTGATAAGCCGGTGGTGGTAGCAGCACTGAAGGACATGGCCAATGAGGGCAAATACCCCGACGGCCTCTGGGGATAATCAGAATAGAAAAACAGCGAAAAAGGATTCACCTTTTTCGCTGTTTTTGCGTAGGGTGTGTGCAACGGACACTAAAAACCGCCCCGGGTATTCCCGGGACGGTTCCTGATATACGACAGTTAGGCGAGAAAACGGGCAGCGGCCAGCTGAAACCGGGCAAATTCCACCTCATCGCAATTCATGCGCACCCGGACAGGCCGGCGAAAATTGATTCCCAGCATGGCCATCAGACTTTTTGCACTGATATCCTGATCGTCGGGGCCCACAATAATCTCAAAGGTCTGTTTGGAAGCCAGCGCCACAAAGGCTTGAATATCCTCAAAAGAACGCATCCATATGTTGAATTGCTTCATCAAAATCCCTCCGATACTGTACAAATTGAAAAAAATCGTTTATAATAGCACAAATGGGACATCCCTCTATGCAATTTATTATAGCAAAGTGATTTGCGTAATGCAATTGACGGTTTTGACGATATATACAAAGTATGATGCACTGAATTGGTGGAAATAACGATGAAATTTGGTTTTTATACATTAGGCTGCAAGGTCAATCAATATGAGACCCAAGCCATGGAGCAGTTTTTAACAGATCGGGGTCACAGCATCGGCAGCTTTACGGAAAGCTGCGACGGCTACATTATCAATACCTGCTCCGTTACTGCCGTGGCAGACAGAAAGAACCGCACGGTGATCCGCCGCTGCCGCAGGGAAAATCCCAATGCGGTGCTGGCGGTCTGCGGCTGCTACTCCCAGCATGATGCCAATGCCCTTTGGGAATTGGGTGCCGATGTGGTGGGCGGTAGCGCCCAGCGGGAGGAATTTATTGAACAGGTGATCGCCGCTGCCCGGGACCGGCAGCATAAGCAGGTGCTGGACAAGGCCCTCTCCCGCCGCAGCTTCGAAGTGCTGCCTGCAGGTGGTCTGGAAGAAAGAACGAGGGCCATGCTGAAGGTGCAAGACGGCTGCTGTAATTTCTGCACCTACTGCATTATTCCCTATACCCGCGGACCGGTACGCTCTGCCCCTGTGGAAGTGGCAGTTCAGCAGGCAAAGGAACTGGCGGAAAAAGGGTATCTGGAAATTGTGATCACCGGTATTGAGATTGCTTCTTGGGGCGTGGATCTGCCGGGAAAACCGAAGGTACGAACTCTGATCCGGGCAGTATGTGAGGCAGTGCCGGATTTGCGGGTGCGGTTAGGCTCTTTGGAACCGCGGATCGTGACGAAAGAATTCTGCGAAGATATGAAGACAATTCCCAACCTGTGTCCCCAGTTCCATCTTTCTATGCAGTCCGGCTCTGATTCCGTTCTAAAGCGGATGAAGCGGAAATATGACACCGCGCGGTACTTGGAAAGTGTGAGCCTTTTGAAAGAACACTTCCCCGATTGTGCCATTACCACCGATATGATCGTGGCATTCCCGGGAGAAACGGAAGAAGAATTTCAGGAGAGTTTGGCGTTTATCCGCAAATGCGGCTTTGCGGATATGCATATTTTTCCCTACTCCCGCCGTCCCGGAACACCGGCGGACAAGATGACCGGCCAGCATAATAATGCTACCAAGGAAGAAAGAAGCCGGACGGCCATTGCTGTGGCAGAGGAAATGCGGCAGCAGTATGAAGCTGCCATGGTGGGAACGACCCACAACGTGCTGTTTGAGGAAACCGAGGGAGAATTTGCCACCGGCCATACCCCTAATTATTTGAAGGTTTATGTGGCATCCGGCGACTTGCATAATCAGATTTTGCCGGTAAAGATGACAGGGCCTTTCCGGGACGGTATGCTGGGTGAATTTTTATAACTTGCAAAGAACACCCATATTTGCTATCATTTAGGAGTTATTATGAAAACATTGCTGCATATTTGCTGCGCGCCCTGTGCCAATCAGCCTATCGAGGTTTTAAGAGGTGATGGCATCGAGGTGGCTGGCTTTTGGTATAACCCCAACATCCATCCTTTTACGGAGTACCGCTCCCGGCGCAACTGCCTGCGGGAGTATGCCCAGACAATTGATCTTCCTGTGATCGAAAAAAACGACTATGCCCTGCGGCCTTTCATCCGGGAAGTGGCAGAGGATATTGCCCGCCGGTGCGGCAAGTGCTACGAAATGCGCCTATTTGAGACTGCCCGTCAGGCAAAGGAACTGGGTTTCGACAGCTTTACATCTTCCCTGTTCATTAGTCCTTATCAGAATCACGAGCTGATGCGCGAGACCGCTGAGCGGGCAGCTATGGAATTCGGCGTGGAATTTTTATACCGGGATTTCCGTCCCTACTTCCATGCAGGACAGGACAAGGCAAAAGAACTGGGCTTTTACATGCAGAAATACTGCGGCTGCGTATTTTCAGAAGAAGAAAGATATTTAAAAGCAAAAAAGATCATTCCTTAACGGAGGTATTATGAGCGAGTTGTTATTTGCCGTGCCCTGTCTGTTTGGGCTTGAGGGTCTCGCGGGCGATGAACTGCGGCGTATGGATATGGAAAATGTAAAGGTAGAGGACCGGCGTGTCCTCTTTACCGGTGACGCGGCCGCCATGGCCAAGGCAAATATCTGCCTGCGTACCGGTGAGCGGGTCATGCTGGTGCTGGCTCAGTTCCAGGCAAAAAGCTTTGAAGAGCTGTTCCAAGGTGTATACCATGCCAATCTGGAGGAATTTATTCCCAAAGACGGACAGTTCCCCGTCAAGGGTCACTGCTTAAATTCCCAGTTGATGAGCGTGTCCGACTGCCAGGCCATCATTAAAAAGGCCGCTTCCAAGCGGTTGGGTGAAAAATACGGCGTGTCATGGTTACCGGAAACCGGCATCAAGTTCCAGCTCCACTTTACGATCCTTAACGATCAGGTGACCCTGTCTCTGGATACCTCCGGCCCCGGCCTGCACAAGCGTGGCTACCGGGCAGTGGGTAACGATGCGCCCCTGCACGAAACTTTGGCTGCGGGTATGATCCAGCTGACCCGGTTCCGTGGCCGGGAATATTTCTGGGATCCCTTCTGTGGCAGCGGCACCATACCCATTGAGGCTGCGTTGATTGCAAAGAATCGGGCTCCGGGTCTGAACCGCCACTTTGCAGCAGAGGAGTATCCATGGGTACCTAAGGAAGTCTGGAATTTGGCCAAGGAGGAAGCTAAGGACAAGGAGTTTAACGGCAAATACCGGATCGTTGGCTCTGACAGCGATCCCCAGTGTGTATCGTTGTCCTTTGCCAATGCCAAAAAGGCCGGTGTTGCCGACTGCGTCACCTTTAAGGATGGCGATGCCACCAAGATGAGTCTGCCTACTGATTCAGGCATCATCGTATGCAATCCCCCATACGGAGAGCGCATGATGGAGCAGCACAGCGCACAAAGACTCTACGCTGCGCTGGGCCGCCATTTAAAGTATGCCAACGGCTGGAAGCAGTTTGTGATCACCTCTGAGCCGGAATTTGAACATTACTTCGGTCGCCGGGCAGACAAAAAGCGGAAATTCTACAACGGCAAGATCAAGTGCGATTACTATATGTTTACCTCCGAGACCCGAAAGGACAGAAGAAGATGACCCATTTGTTTATTATCAACCCTGCAGCCGGCAGCCGTGACCGTACAAAGCAGTACCGCAGAAAAATTGAAGAGATCTGCGGCAGCCGCGGCCTTGACTACCGGATCGAAGTATCCTCTGCTCCCGGCGAATGTACTCGGATTGCCCGGGAAGCTGCCCAAAGCGGCGAGGAATACCGTATCTATGCCTGCGGCGGAGATGGCACACTCAATGAAGTGGTGGCCGGTGCGGCAGGATATGATAATGTATCTGTGACCTGCTATCGGGGTGGCAGCGGCAACGATTTTATAAAGATTTTTTCGGACCCGGATGCTTTTCAGGACTTGGAACGGCTGCTGGATTGCCGGGAAGCAGAGTTCGATCTGATGCGCTGCAACGGGGATATTTGCTTGAATATCTGCTCCGTGGGTTTGGATGCCCGAATCGGCACCGATGTTTCTAATTACAAACGGATTCCCCTACTTAGTGGTTTCCGGGCCTATGCGGTTTCTACCATTGTCAACGTGGCTAAGGGTATTAGTGAGCATTATGTGGTAAAAATTGGTGATGAGGTCATTGACGGCAGACAGACCATGATCTGCGCCTGCAACGGGCGCTACTATGGCGGCGGTTTTAACCCGGTGCCCACAGCCGATCCGTGTGACGGAATGCTGGAGGTGCTGGTGGTCAACCATGTGTCCCGGCTGCTGGTTCCAGCGGTAATTGGCAAGTATAAGGATGGCAGATATAAAGAACTGCCAAAGCTGGTAAAACACTACCGCACAAAGGAACTGACGATACTCTGCGATAAACCCACACCCATCAATCTGGATGGCGAGCTGCGCACTGCACAGGAGGTACATATCTGTGTTGCTCCGGAAAAGATCCGCTTTTTCTATCCCGGAGACCTGACCTACCGGGTTGCGGATGACCTGTTGCTGGTATAATCTATCCCTCCGCACATGCGTGCGGAGGGATTTTTTTATTTGATTCTGTTTATTTTTATGTTAGAATAAGAAAAAACAGTAAGGAGGAAGCGGAACATGGAAACCTGTATTATTTTTTGTGCCGGTGGCTTTAAAAAGCTGGTCCGGCCCATTGACGCTTCTGATTTTATTTTGGCAGCTGACGGTGGACTTGTCCATCTGCAAAAGTTGGGAATTGCCCCGCATGGAATGATCGGTGATTTTGATTCTCTGGGTTACGTTCCGGAAGGAGCGCAGGTGTTCCCTGTGGAAAAGGATGATACCGATTCTATGCTGGCTGTCCGCAAAGGTCTGGAGTTGGGCTACCGTCGCTTTGAGATCTACGGTGCGCTGGATGGAGAGCGCCTGGACCATACCCTTGCAAACCTGCAGACACTGGCTTTCTTAAGTGAACATGGTGCAACCGGATATCTGGTGGGTCTGCGGTATATGGCAACTACTGTCCGAAATGGGACAATCCGGTTTTCCGCCGGCGCAAAGGGGATTTTATCGGTATTCTGCTTGGGGCAGGATGCCAAAGGCGTCTGCCTGCAAGGACTAAAATATTCTCTGAAAGACGGAACATTGACCAGCGGGTTTCCTTTGGGGGTCAGCAATCATTTTACGGAGGAAGTTGCGGAGGTAACCGTGCGCCATGGCATCATAACGGTTTTATATGATGTGGACAATGGATTCCCCACGGTGGAGGAGACCTTATGCTGACCTATGAGTTAAAAAAACAGCCGGGCGTTCCTCTGTATGAAGCGCTGTACCGCAATATCCGGGAAGATATCTTATCCGGGCGGTTGGCACCCGGACAGAAGCTCCCGTCCAAGCGGGCGCTGGCCCAGCATTTGGAGATCAGCAATATTACGGTGGAGGCGGCCTATGACCAGCTTCTGGCAGAGGGTTATATCCGGTCACAGGAGCGGATAGGATATTTCGCAGAGGCTGTGGAACGCCGGACGCCGGCAAAAGTACTACCTGTGCCACCGGAAGGAGAACACCAATGGGAAATTGACCTGACAGTCAATGCTTCGACAGATTTTCCTTTTTCTGTTTGGAGCAGGCTGCAGCGGCAGGTGATGCAGGATTTTTCTGTGGAGCTGCTGCGCCCCATGCCGAATCAAGGCCTTTGGGAGCTTCGGAGTGCCATTGCGGGACATCTGGCGGATTTCCGGGGGATGCAGGTCTCTCCGGAGAATATTCTGGTAGGTGCCGGTACGGACTTTTTATACAATCTGCTGATCCAGCTCTTGGGCAGAGATAAAATATACGCAGTGGAAGAGCCGGGATATGAAAAGATTCGAATGATCTATGCCGCCGGTGGGGTAAAATGCGTGTCCGCGCCTATGGATAATATGGGGGTGGTCCCCACAACACTGATGACGGCACAGGTTTTGCATATTTCCCCATCCCACCATTTTCCAACCGGAATCGTTACGTCCCGGGAGCGGCGCGCAGAGCTGCTGAACTGGGCCTATAAACAAAGCGACCGCTATATCATCGAGGATGATTATGACAGCGAATTCCGCTTTAGCGCACACCCTATGCCCACTATGGAATCCATGGATAGCAGGGGCCGGGTCATTTATATGAATACCTTTTCCAAGACACTGGCGCCGTCCATCCGTATCAGTTACATGGTGCTTCCGCCGAAGCTGATGGCCCAGTTCCAAAAGACACTGGGTTTTTACAGTTGCACCGTTCCCAGCTTTGAACAGTATACGCTGACCCGCTTTTTGCGGGAGGGCCATTTTGAAAAACACTTAAACCGTATGCGCAGGGCTTACAAAATCCGGCGCAATGCTTTGGTAGAGGTATTGCAGAGGAGTCCCTATGCTAGGCAGATAAAAATTTTGGAACAGGATGCGGGATTGCACTTTCTGGTGAAGGTAGAAACTTCTTTAGAAGAAACCGAACTGGTGGAAAAATGTGCCGCTGCCGGGATCCGGGTGAGGACACTTAGCAGTTATTACCATGATGTTGTTTTGCAGGAAAATCGAAATTGCCTTGTGGTGAACTATTCCGGCTTATATCCGGAGCAAATGGAAAAACTGTCCAGTAAGCTTGAAAAACTATAAAAACTCCCTCGCCGGTATCGGTGAGGGAGTTCGTGCTTTAACTGGTTCGCCGTGCTACAATTACCAGACGGCCGTTGGTCAGGGAATACTCACAGGTTGATAGGGTGATCAGTTTGTCACCGTATCGCGGTTCCAAACCGGTGTCATAGTACGCTGTTTTTCTGCAGTTGGCCCAGAACTCATCCAAATCAGAATCGTACTCGGCATCGACAAACTGGTGATAGGAAAAACCTTCTCCTAGGGTAGCGGTGGTTCTGAATGCACAGATTATTTCATAAGTATGCCGGCCCCGAAGAGTGTCAAAATGGATTGTCTGATGTTCCTGCCAGTATTGCTTTTTTGTGTAGTTGGCAAGGTCTGCAAACATGGAGCCGTCCTGCATTCTGTGGCCATAGATCACAACATTGTCAGAGGGTGCGAATACGTCACATTCTTCCCGGACGTAGATGCATCCCCGGGCCACTTGCTGACCGTAAAAATTTCGGTAGAGGTAATAATCCGTCTTGTCTTTACGTTGTACAACAGGATAGTCCACATTGGTGCCGGGAATGGAGAACCAACCCACAATGTCGGGATTAATAGCATAAAGCTCTTCAAATTCCGGAAGCATGAGAACCGAACTGCCGGTGTTTGGATCCTCTACGGTAATATAGGGTGATTCGGGAATATCCAGAATTTCTTCTTCGGGGAGTGTTTCCAAAGCAGACCAGTCAATTGTTGGAGTGGTAGGATCTTCTGTGGGACGCGCCTGCTGGATGATTTCTGATAATTCATTATATTCTTGCTTGGTTTTCACACCTTCGGAGAAATAATCGTACAGTTTCCAGGCACAAACAAGAAAAATACCCAACAGGACAAGAATTAATAGAATGTACAGTGTCTTAAATAACAGCCTTTTCAAAATATCACGTTCCTTTCCAAGTGAGAGGGACGGTGCCCTTTGTGCAAAAAACCCCGGGGAGCACCCCGGGGTTTGCTTTTATTTCGCGTATTCAACTGCCTTAGTTTCGCGGATCACATTTACCTTGATCTGGCCGGGGTATTCCAGCTCGGCTTCGATCTTCTTGGCCACATCACGGGCCAGAATGATCATGTTATCCTCAGTTACTTCCTCGGGCTTGACCATGATGCGGACCTCGCGGCCTGCCTGAATGGCAAATGCCTTATCCACGCCGGGGTAAGAGCCGGTAAGCTCTTCCAGCTTCTGCAGACGACGGATATAGTTCTCGACGTTCTCACGGCGAGCACCGGGTCTTGCGGCGGATACGGCATCGGCGGCCTGTACCAACACAGCAATGACGGTCTTGGGTTCCACATCGCCATGGTGGGACTCAATGGCATTGACAATCACAGGGTTTTCCTTGTACTTCCGGGCCAGGTCAGCACCCAACTGTACGTGGCTGCCCTCAACCTCATGGTCAATGGACTTGCCTAAGTCATGCAGCAGGCCTGCCCTCTTTGCCATCGCCACATCCACGCCCAGCTCGCTGGCCATCAGACCTGCAATATGGGAGACTTCAATAGAGTGGTTCAGCACGTTCTGACCGTAAGAGGTACGGTACTTCTGGCGGCCCAAGATCTTGACCAGCTCAGGGTTCAGGTTGTGCACACCGGTTTCATAGCAAGCACGCTCACCTTCCTCGCGGGTGGTCCGGTCCACTTCCTTGCGGGCCTTTTCCACCATATCCTCAATGCGGGTGGGATGGATACGGCCGTCAACGATCAGCTTTTCCAGTGCCAGACGGGCAACCTCCCGGCGAACGGGATCAAAGCTGGAAACGGTAATGGCTTCGGGGGTAGCGTCGATAATCAGATCCACACCGGTGATGGTTTCCAGAGTGCGGATATTGCGGCCCTCACGGCCAATGATACGGCCCTTCATCTCATCGTTGGGCAGGGGTACTACAGAAACAGTGGTTTCTGCGGCATGGTCAGCAGCACAGCGCTGAATGGCGATGGCAATGATCTCCCGGGCCTTTTCCTCGGCTTCGTCTTTCAGCTCTGTTTCAATCTCCTTGATCTTCATGGCAGTTTCGTGGCGGACTTCGTCTTCCACGGTCTGCAGCAAATAAGCCTTTGCCTGCTCCTGAGTCAGACCGGAGATCTGCTCCAGAGTCGCGGTTTGCTGCTGCTTCAACGCTTCTGCCTGTGCCTTCAGTTCGGCAACTTCGTTTACGCGGCGGCTCAAATCTTCTTCTTTGCGCTCGAAAGCCTCGGTCTTCTTATCCAGAGTGGCTTCCTTCTGTTCCAACCGGCGCTCTTGCTTACTCAGCTCAGCTCGGCGCTCTTTGACTTCCTTTTCGTGTTCCGTGCGGGATCTATGGATCTCGTCCTTGGCTTCCAGAAGCATTTCTTTCTTACGGCTTTCACCACTGCGAATCGCTTCATTGATCAGGCGGGTAGCTTCTGCTTCAGCAGAGCCGATCTCCCGTTCGGCAACCTTCTTGCGGATCACAATACCAATGCCGATACCGATACCAACGCCCAGAGCCAGCGCAAGAACGATCAGTACAATGTCTAATAATTCCATATTGTTCAGCACACCTCCTTTGTAAAATAGGCATAACCATAGAAGGAGGGCGTACGAACCCCATGTGTGTTAAATTGGCAAATAAAACCTCCGGGAATGACCCGGCTGAAAAATCAAGCACAAACAAACGCCATGAGGCGCATAACCCAAAAATCCAGGCAAATGCCGGTTATACATGAAACGCCGGGGCCGATAGACCTCTCCAGCGTACACTATACCGAATCTATTTTAGCGATGCGAAACGGGAATGTCAAGTGTAATTGCCTAAAAAACAAGCAAAGATAAACTGTTTTTTGTGGACAGACATAAATTTGCTTTTTCCTTGCGTTGACTTATGCGTTGTTTTGTGATAGAATACTCCAGCATGCGGGCGTGGTGGAATTGGCAGACACGTTGGGGAGCGATGGGAGCGCTGCCGGTGGCAGGAAAAGCGAGGTGAGCGAGTGGCCGCGGTCGGCGAGGGACGAAGGCGTTTGCGCCGAGGACATTCGCCGGGCACCGCAACAGGACGTATAACAGATAACTTAATAAATGCGGGCGTGGTGGAATTGGCAGACACGTTGGATTTAGGTTCCAATGGGTGACCGTGCAGGTGCAAGTCCTGTCGCCCGTACCAAATAAGAAAGGCACCCAGAGGGTGCCTTTTTTATTTGGTTAAGGAAGGAAAGGACTTGAACCCATCTGAATGCAGATGTCCGGTGGACACCTGCTGTGACCAGTGCAAACACTGGTCACTACAATTATTTTTGCCCACTAAAGGCAAAAATGCACATCAAGTCCTGTCGCCCGTACCAAAAAGAAAAGGGAGACTTTTGCCTCCCTTTTCTTTTTGGTTAACGCAGAAATATTGATTCAAAGGACGTGACTGCCTTTGCCGATGATGCTCCGGTTACTGGAATGCTGATACTCTGTGGCGCAGGGGCAGTATGGGTCCTCACCCAGCTGACTTCGTCCTCAGAAGGAAGACAGCGGTTGTAACTGCCACAACCAGATTGGTGAAAAGACCAACGATGTTCCAAATGGCCAGACTAAAAATCGCGAACATAAGGGCACTGAGCATAAAAGAAGTTTTCAAAGCCCGGTCATTATCATGAAAACGAAACACAGCAAGTGTATACTGCAGATTCGCGATTACAGGAAGCAGACCGATCCAACTGCGGTTATTAAAGAAAAGACCAAGGACAACACCGAGGATCAGCAATGTCCATTCCACAAATTTACTGTTAATCTCTCGAATTACAACGAGATTCCGGATAACACTGACGACGTTCTGCACCGCACCGCTGTAACCTTTCAAAACAATAGCGCCGATGCAGTAGAACAACTGGC
This sequence comes from Faecousia sp., assembly GCA_045653485.1. Classification (GTDB taxonomy): domain Bacteria; phylum Bacillota; class Clostridia; order Oscillospirales; family Oscillospiraceae; genus Faecousia. Next base: position 30,246 of record JAZOLX010000020.1, read on the forward strand.
TTGCATTTTGCACCCAAAGAACGCCCTTGGCGGTTTTTCGGGTGGAACTGATAGAATCCGTAGCCATTGCCAAAAGGCTGCAGATGTTTCCAAAGACGATGCTAATAATATTCATTCCGGAAGAAACCTTTCGTTCATTGTGGTACGGCCCCTAAAAAATCAGTAAATGCTTAGACCAAGGGCCTGGCTGAGCTTTGCCAAGGCCTGTACACCGGCAATGCTGTTTCCGCGCTTATCCAAAGCCGGGGAAAAAACGCCGATGCCCATACGGCGGGGTACAATGCCCAGAATGCCGCCACCGACACCGCTCTTTGCGGGAAAACCCACGTTCAGAGCAAATTCGCCGGAGCCGTCATACATGCCGCAGGTAGCCAGTGTGGCATTTACATATTTTGCGTACTCTGGTGGGAATAACTGCGCACCGGATACAGGGTGGGTACCGTGATTGGCAAAGACGTGTGCAATTCTTGCCAGATCTCTGCAGTTGACAGAAATAGAACAGGCACGGAAATAGCAATCCAGAATGTCCTCCACCGGATCTGAGATCATGCCGTATGCCGATAACGTATAGGCAAGGGCCCGGTTTTTGCTTCCCGTGGTCTTCTCTGATTGATATACCGCATGGTCCACATCCAGTTGGGGGTTATCTGCCAGTTTGCGGGTTAGGTCCAGCAACCGGGAAAACCGGTCGTGGTAATTATCACCATGGATCAATGTGCAAAGGGCAATGGCACCGGTGTTGATCATTGGATTGATATGGGCGCCGGTGAGCGCTTGATCGCTGTAATTGAAGGCATCAAAGGGTTTTCCGGTTGCTTCCATACCTACCAGTGTGCGCACAGCATCAATGCCGCTGTCCATAAGGGCCAACAGGAGGATCAAAGGCTTTACGATACTCTGCATGGTAAATGTATCCAGACAGTCTCCGGCAGAGTATTCCGTGCCGTCTTCCGTTGAAACATAAACACCAAATTTTGCGGGGTCCATATTAGCCAGCTCGGGGATATAGGTTGCTACATGGCCATGTAAGGTATAATCGGCGCACTCTGTGATCATGCGTTCCAATAAAGCGTTCAAAAAATCAACTCCGTTTTTTCTCTCTTAGAAATATATCATAGTGTGCGCACAGATGCAAGTTTCAGCATGGAATTTGTAAACATGATAATCAACAAACCCCTGTGGCACAACACCGGACAATGTCATTAAGTTAAGAATGTCATCCTGAGCGAAGCGGTAGCGAAGTCGAAGGATCCGTTCCTTTTGGATGTGGATTCTTCGACTTCGCTACCGCTTCGCTCAGAATGACAGTAATACGAAAGGAATGACATTGATCCTTCCGGATGTAGCTTTCTTATTGTATAGGAAGTGATGCCCGCAAGAGAAAAATTCCGTCTGCGGTGGAAAAATGCACCAGACCGCCGTGTTGATTCTCAATAGATACAATGCTGCGGGTACCGAGACCATGCCCCGCCCGCTTTGCAACAGGAAGGCCATCCACGATGGTGATATCCCCCTGATATGGATTCTGAATGGACAGCAGTAAATTGCGCTGGCGCATATAGAGCGAGACGGTTACCACCCGCTCCTTTTCACTTTCTACATGTGCTGCCGCAAAGATTGCATTTTCTAAACCGTTAGACAATAAACTGCACAACTCTGTGTCCTTAAAGGGGAGCGTCTGCGGAAGCTCCGCATTGACAACAAGGCGAATTCCTGCCTTGACGGCTTGGTTTTCAAAATGGGACAGCACCAGATCCACCACTTGATGTCCGCAAAAACGCTTAAAGGTAACAATGTCCAGATTTTGTTGGATATCCTGCAAATATGCTTTGATCTCCGGAAGAGCGCCTTTTTCGGCATAGTCCATTAGTAAGGAAGTATGGTGGCGCAAATCGTGGTGAAACCGATTTGCTTGCTCCTGCATTTGACACAGGGCGGTGTACTCTGCCTGTGACCGGCGGAGCTGGAGGGAGAGCAGATACCGTTCCTGCTGAATGGTTTCTTGCTCTTCCAAACGGGATTGGTAGATTAAAACGAAAAGAATATATCCGATTGCCATGATGGAAGGCATGATCTGCACAACATAGGGATTTCCACTGTAAAGAAGATCGGTATAAACGGTGGTCAGATAATCAAAAACATAATACAGCAAGGGGAGCAGCCCCAGTCCCAAAACAGCATGCGGCGAGTATGTCATGATTTTTTGAATTGGCTTTACAGCATAACGGTGCAGTATGAGATAGGTGGCAGAGATGACGAAAATATATAGTATATCTGGTCAATGTGGATGACACCTACCGCAGCCACGAGTCCACACAAACCATTTTGGGCATGAAGATGGTAACTGGCTATTACAGCAAGCTGGCGGGATACACCTTTAAGCTGGGCGCGGATATTGACCTCAGTGCCTATGCATGGGAACCTATCGGTGATGGCTATAGTCACCCGGTAAAAACTACGTTTACATACCAGCAAGGTAGCAGCATTGATCTGGATGTATACTATTATAGTCGCTTCGGCGGCAACTTCTCCGGTGAGGGCCATACCATTACCGGTATGTATGTGGATGGCAACATCGCCAAGGAAGCCGGCGAGAGCGGCTATGAAAGCAAAACCTCCTATGGTGGCTTGTTCGGCTACATTTACGGCGAAGCCAACATTACCCATCTGGTCATCGAAAATTCCTATGTTACCAGTACCGGACACTCCGGTGCGGTGGTGGCTTGTGCTACCGGCCAAAACAAGGAAAAGCATGTCATGATCGACAACTGCCACAGCGAAGCCACTGTCAGCGGTCAGGACCGGGCAGCCGGTATTGTGGGCTTGGTAGAGAATGGCGACGTTTACTGGTGCTTCAACTATGGCCGTGTAAACAGCAACGGCAGCGAATGCTCCGTAGGCGGCATCCTGGCAAGCGCGGAAGGTACTGACAGCATGCCTATTCAGGTTCATAACTGCGTGAACTATGGCGATGTATACAGCCCCTACGGCACCAACGTGGGCGGTATCGTCGGTTGGAGCGAATGGGTCAATATCCAGACTTGTGCGAACTACGGTATCATCTCCGGTCAGGAGGACGTAGGCGGTATCATTGGCCAGGTGAACGACTCCGGCCACCTGACCTATGCCAATGTTGTGGACTGCGTCAACTACGGTGAAGTCTATGGCTCCGGCAACCATGTGGGCGGTATCGCAGGTTATGTGCTGGTTGGCCGTATCGTTAATTCCGCCAACTTCGGCCGGATTAAAGGCGGCAGTTCCTGTGTTGGCGGTATTACCGGCGAACACGACGAAAACAAGAACTGTAAAACCATCAACTGTGTCAGCTATGGCATCACATCCGGTGCTGACAAGTATATCGGCAGTATTATCGGCAGAAACTACGATAACAAGGGTATCGTTGGCCCGGTCTATTACAAGACAGGCGGACCCTACGCGGCCGGTACGAAGAATGGATCCAGTAACAGTGTGGATAATGTCACAGCCTATTCCTTCAAGACTCCCGACAGCACGCACCAGAGCAATCTGAACGGTTGGTCTGGCTTCGAAGGCTACGAGGCCACTGAATGGGTGAAGGACGATACCGGCTACGGTTACATCCCCGAAAGCGTCTACGCGCTGCTCTACGAACAGAACTAAACACCACAAAAGAGCCTCCCCATCCGGGGAGGCTCTGCTTCCAAAGGAACTTTTATGAAACGATTGTTATGCTTGCTCTGCGCGGCTTTGCTGCTGACGGAAACGCCAACCTTGACACCGGAACAGATACGGACGGTTCTGTGCGATATGGCGCAGGACATTGGCAATCCCGGCTGGGACACAAGCTCCGGCTGGGGGATATTAGAAGTTGGTTAAAATCTGCTTTGTGAAAAGCCTGATCCTCCTTTGTCGGCGCATCTGTCAGGAAAAGAGGAAACGTGCAGCAGGTCATTGTGGACAATGAGAAGTTGAAAAAAACAGAAGAACTGGGATATCGTTAAAACTGTTGTAAAGAACCCGGCAATCCACTTTGGTGGACTGCCGGGTTTCTGCAATGGACTTATAATTGGCACACCAGACCGTAACGGATAAAGAAATCGGTCAGTGCCTGTTCCAGTGCGGTATATTCCTCACCGGTCAGATCCAGCTGGGGGGCACGCATGTGGCCGGCAACCAGACCGCGGATCTTCAGCGCACTGGGGAATGTTATATAGGTATACGGGGAAGTCCGCGGGCAGCTTGTTGCAGATGTCCGGAAGTAGCGGCATACTGCCATTTGAGCCAAAAACAGCTTACCCGCCTGTTTATCCGGTTTCTGGGGGAATCCATCGGCAGCTATATCCGGAGCCGGAAGGTTGCGCGGATCGAGCAGTTGCTGACGGACAGTAATCTTTCCCTGAAACAGATCAGCGAAGAAATGCAATTTACAAATGAGTACCATTTCAACTCCTTTTTCTCCAAGGATGCAGGTATGACGCCCGGCGCATACCGGAAAATAGTTGACCATCCTGACTATAAAAGAAAAGAAAAAGAATAAAAGATGCAGCATCGAGGGTAGAAATGACCTCATTTTTGCGGTTTCTGCAACGTATGAGAGATAAAAAATGCTCTGCCGCACTAAATTTGTAAATTATGTTATAATTGAAGAAAATTCCACCGGATTCGAGCTGTCTATTGTGTGTTTTTTACAAGAAAATGCAAAATAATTTGCAATTATGCAGGATGAGCGGTAAAAAACAGGCAAAAATGATGCGAAAACACGCAACAAATTAGATTGGCTAGTTAAAAAATGCAATTTAGCACTTGCAAAATTGCAAAACAGGGTGTATAATCACAACAACTTTTCAAAGGAGGTAATTACATATGAAAAAGATCGTTTCTGTTATTTTGGTATTGACGTTAGTTTTGGCCCTGGTTGCCTGCAATGCACCAGCTACTAAGATGACCATGGGCACCGGCGGTACTTCCGGCACTTACTACGCCTACGGCGGCGCTCTGGGTAACCAGATCAAGTCCGCTACCGGCATTGAAATCAATGTAGTTTCTACCGATGGTTCCAAGGCTAACATTCTGGGCATCCACGCCGGCAACTATCAGCTGGCCACGGTCCAGTCCGATGTTATGGCTTATGCTTACGCCGGCACCCGCTCCTTTGAGACGGAAGGCAAGCTGGATTCCTTCCGCGTCATTGGCGGCCTGTATGCTGAGGCTGTACAGCTGATCACCATGGATCCCAACATTAAGAGCGTTGCTGATCTGAAGGGCAAGAAGGTTTCCATCGGTGCTGCCGGTTCCGGTGTGTACTTCAATGCTATCGACATTCTGGCCGCTGCCGGCATGACCGAGGAGGACATCGTTCCTCAGTACCAGTCCTTTGCTGACTCTGCGGATGCGCTGAAGGACGGCAAGATCGATGCAGCCTTCATCGTGGCAGGTGCTCCTACCCCTGCGATTACTGAGCTGTGCCTGGCTGCCAATGCTTCTCTGGTGCCCATCGATGGCGATATTGCCGCGAAGCTGATGGAAAGCTCTCCCTACTACACCACTTATGTGATTCCCGCTGAGACCTATAAGGGCCAGACCGCTGATGTGACCACCGTTACCGTTAAGGCTACTCTGATCGTCAGCACCTCCGCTTCCGAGGAAGATGTTTACAACATTACCAAGGCCATCTTCGATAACATTGATGCCATCAGCCACGCCAAGAAGGCAGAGCTGTCTATCGATAATGCAACTACCGGTATGACCGCTCCTTTCCACAAGGGCGCAGCCAAGTACTTCGCAGAAAAGGGCGTCACTGTCGAATCTAAGTAAGACCCTCTTGCCCCGTAATCTAAATTGGCTGCGGTTAAAATTGACCGCAGCCAATTCCGCTATTTTTCAAGGAGGTTTTTATGGCTTTTTTTAAAGAAAAGACACCCCCTGCTCAGGAGCCTATGGATCTGGACGCGGTGATGAAAAAATTTGACCGCGAATCCAATACGCGTCTTTGGGAGGGTGCCCCTAAGATTCTGGTCTCTTGTGTGCTGGCTCTGTTTTCCCTTTTCTGTATTTATGTGACCCTGTTTGCTACATGGTTGGATGAACTGCGGCTGACTACTTTCATGGCCTACATCATGTTTATCGGCTATCTTGTGTTCCCTGCTAAAAAGGGTATGCAACGGGTCAACTATATGCCATGGTACGACATTGTGCTGATGGTCGTAGGGACAGGCGCTTTTTTGTACTACGCCATCAATGCCAAAGAGATCGTTTCCCGGTTCTCGATCCTGCCCTATGAGGTGGTCATTGGCATTTTGGGCATTGCATGTCTGGCAGAGCTTTGCCGCCGGTGTGTGGGTCTGCCGATTCTGTGCGTGGCCGGCGCGCTGCTGATTTATGCACTGATCTGGGGTTCTACCAATCCCAACTTCATTAAGCGGATCACTGAGTATGTCCGCGTGCTGTTTTACTCCAAGGAGGGCATTCTCTCTACCCCTGTGAATGTGTGCTCCAAGTACATTGTCGTGTTTATCATCTTTGGCGCATTTCTGGAGAGGACGGGCATTGCCGATTTCTTTATCCAGATCGCCAATGCCTTGGTTGGTCGTTTCTCCGGCGGCCCTGCCAAGGTGGCCGTTGTGGCATCTGCCTTGGAAGGTATGGTTTCCGGCTCCTCCCTGGCCAACACCGTTGGCTCTGGCGCTGTGACCATTCCCCTGATGAAGAAGACAGGTTACAAGCCTGAGTTTGCAGCCGCTGCCGAAGCTTCTGCCTCCACCGGCGGTCAGATTATGCCCCCTATCATGGGTGCAGCCGCATTCCTCATGGCTGAAACCATTGGCGTTCCCTACTCCAATGTTGTTACCAAAGCGATCCTGCCTGCTGTTTTGTACTTTGCCGGCGTATTCATTACCGTTCATCTGGAAGCAAAGAAGGAAGGTCTCCGGGGCTTGACCAAGGAAGAACTGCCTCGACTGAAGCCACTGCTGAAGAAGACTTATCTGTTGCTGCCTCTGATCCTGCTGATCTATCTGGTAGCCAGCAGCACCCGGTCCATCGCTTATGCTGCCGCTATTGCCATCGCCGTAGCGATCGTTGTCAGCATGTTCGATAAGGAAACCCGTATCACCCCCAAGCGGTTGCTGGAGGCTTTGGCAGCCGGTGGTCAGGGTATGATCACCGTGGCTGTGGCCTGTGGCATTGCCGGCATCGTAGCCGGTATCATTGGCGTTACCGGTCTGGCCTTTATGCTCTTCAACGGCATCGTAGCCGTTGCCGGCAATCAGGTGATTATCGCCTTGTTCCTGACCATGCTGTGCTGCATCGTATTGGGTATGGGCGTTCCCACTACAGCAAACTACTGCATCATGGCTGCCACCTGCGCACCTATTCTGATAAAGATGGGCGTTCCGGAAGTGGCTGCTCACTTCTTCGTATTTTACTTTGGCATCGTAGCTGACCTGACCCCCCCGGTGGCTCTGGCCGCCTACGCAGGCGCTGCCATTGCCCATGCTAACCCCATGAAGACCGCCTTTACAGCCACCAAGCTGGCCATCGGCGCCTTTATCGTGCCCTATGTATTTGCGTTGAACCCTGCCATGCTGTTTATCGATACCACAGTTCCGGAGGTCATTTTAATCTGCATCACCTCCGTTGCAGGTATCTTTGGCGTATCTGCCGCGCTGGAAGGTTATTTCCTGCGGCCAATGCGTTGGTATGAACGGGTCGTCAGTGCTGCCGGCGGCTTGCTGCTGATCTATCCCGGTTGGGTCACAGACAGCATCGGATTTGGCCTGTTGGCTGTTGTGGTTGCGTTGCAGCTCATCAATCGCAAAAAAGAATCTTTTGCAAAGTAATCATATTTTCTGAAAGAAAAAAGAAGCACCCGCTGGGTGCTTCTTTTTTCTTAATTCTTCTTAAAGAAATTTGACGGAATATTGTATTTGCTATGAAAATATGGTATAGTGACAATAATCCTTTCTGCTGGGAAGTGTTGTTATGAAAGCGTTTTTCCAATATTTTTTCGGACAAGGCGAGGGTGTTGAATTCTCTAATTTCACACTGGCTCACTTTGCGCCTATTTTGGTGCTGATCGGTGTGGTCTTTCTGATCTACCGTTTCTGTGGGCAGATCCGGGACTATAAGCATGAGGAAAGGCTTCGCTATCTCATTGCGTTTTTGCTGATCCTTTCGGAAATGTCCTACTACTGGCGGCTGGCAGGTATGCCTTCTTTGGGCGCTAGTGCGGCGGAGCATCTACCCATCACAGTGTGTGGCTGGGCGGTGGTATTTTGCAGCTACATGGTCATCGGAAAAAACCAGACACTCTTTGATATTTCCTACTTCTGGCTCTTTGCCGGTTCGATCTTTGCTCTGATCACCCCGGCGGTCATCAGCCATACCGGCCCTACCCGGTTCCGGTATTATCAGTTCTGGCTGGAGCATACCCTTGGGTATGTGGCGATTTTTTATATGATCTTTATCCATGGTATGCGGCCCACCGTGAAATCGGCAGTGAAATCCTATGCCGCGCTGCTGGTGTTGGCAGTGATCGCTTATTATTCCAACCGATTGATCGGCAACGGTGCCAATTATCTGTTTTTGGCAAGTCCCGAGGAAGCACCGTCGGTGCTGGATATTCTGCCGCCCAACTTCTTCCTGCGAACACTGATCATGGCGGCGGCGATTACCGCGCTGTATGGGGTGGCTTATCTGCCCTGGTATTTAAAAGACAGAAAAGCCAAAAAAATGAAGCAGCCTGTATAATAAAAAACCACCAACGCAATTGAACTGCCCCAGTTTGTACGGACAGTACAAAAAGCCCCCTATGTAGGAATATTTAGTTTTAAGCGGAGTGGCGCAGCGTCAGCGGTGCCACTCCAGTTTTATTCTGGATACGCTCATGGTTGTAGAAGTGAATGTATC
>JAZOLX010000021.1:0-2599 GCA_045653485.1 Faecousia sp.
AAACCGTGATGGAGATCCCCGAGGTGACGGTGAATCTGTATCCCGAGAATGGTGCGGAGCAGGTGGTGGGGCTGAAGTTCCACTATCAGAATAGCCGGGAAGTGATCCGGGAAATGCAGGAGAAGGTGGAGCCCATCTTTACGGCCGCTGCCCTCCATGCCAGCGGCGGCTACGATGACCGGGCCAAATACACCCGTCTGTATGCGCTGCTGATGGAGAGCTTTGAAAGCTACACGCTGGAAACCTCCATTACACCGGCTTACAGCTTGCTTTTGTACGGCGTTGGCGATTCCAAAGCCTTTGCCGATGTGTACAGCGCCATGTGCCGCCAGCTGGGGCTGGAGTGTATCACCATCAGCGGCACCCGGATGGGTGTGGCATGGCATTGGAACATGGTCAAGGTGGAGGATACTTATTATCATCTGGACCTGCTGGCCAGCCACCGCAGCGGTGCGTTCCGGCTGCGTACCGATGACGAAATGGGCGGCTATGTCTGGGATTATTTGGCTTATCCGGCCAGCGGAGATTTGTAAAATGCAAAACCGGGTGCAGCGAATGCTGCTCCCGGTTCGTTATTTGACGGCGATCTGCCGCGTGGGATTCGTATTGATGCGGTGAAGAGGCTCGTTTGCATTTCCGCTTTGCGGAAATTAAGGTGTCGATGCGGTCCAGCCCGCATCGAGCAACAGTCCACCGGACTGTTGCATTTGATCTGTTCGAGTCCTATATCTAATACCATACCAAAAAGAAAAACCCATCCATTCGGCAATGTCATTAAGTTAGTGGCATAGCCTTGAGGGCAAACAAAAGAAAAATGAGAGTATCCAAGACAGAAGTCTGTTTTGGATACTCTTTTTTGCAATTTGGGCATGACAAGAAAGCGGATTGAGGAATCCGCTTTAAAAAAGCTATCCAAAGCACGCAATTTATGCTACTCTATAGGTGAAGCTAACCGCGTGCTTAACGGTCATTTTGCGAGGCCTGCTTCTGCCGGGGCGAATGGGAGAAATATGCCTGCGAATGAGAGCTTCAACATCTGGTGGAGATACATTACCAAGAAAGAATTGTCTACAAACATGTACCGCAGCTGAAAAGTTTGCTTCATAAGCGTACTTACAGTCTGCTTTCTGGATGATTACGGGCGAGGTAATCAACTCAGTAAAGTTGTACATGATCAGTTTGGCAAAGACTTCCTGGTATATGTACTCCACCTTTTTTGCATGAAAGTGGAGCAAGCCGACAGTATATTTGATTTGACGAAAAGAGGTTTCAATTCCCCAGCGCATATTATAGAGCTTTTTCAGTTCTTCCGGAGGAAACGTAAAGGGATCCAGATTGGTGATAACGGTTTCATAAGTGTCCTCGGTAATTTTGAAACGGGCAATACGAAAATGCAGCTCATAAAAGATCGTGGGATCGTGTTTGCGGTTTTTCTTTGGAAGATAATCAAAAGATACTGTAGAAGGAATATAGCGGTACTTATTTCTGTCCTTGCACAACCGTTTGACTTCGTTGGTGCCTTTAGTCGTTAAAGACAGATTAATAGGCAGGTCGAATTCGTCCTTATCAGGCAGTGTTAATCCGGCAGCAATGCCTCTGGAATGCAAAACATCCTGTGCGCGAATGAGGAAGTTCCAACGCTTTTCCTGCATGTGCGCCATAAGATTGAACCCCTCGTATCCTCTGTCAGCAATCAGCAGAACATTATTAAGAGAAGAACGGTCGACCATAGAACAAAGGGTATTTCTCTCATTTACTTTTCTCTGACCAACCAAGGATGCATCGATATAGGTATTCCTAAGCAAATCATACATAGCATCCAAATGAAGCATATTATAAGCTGTCTGTCCATTGACTCCCGGAAAATAGGAGTCCGTATGATTTGGGTTAGTTGGGATCTGGATGTCAGATCCATCTGCTGCTATCAGCCGCAGCCCCTTATACAGCTTAGGAAAATCTGTTTTCTTGACAAACAGTTTGAACAGCATAGGAAAGGCTTCATCGCTTATTTTACTTCTTTGCTGTACGAAAGCGGAAGAAGATGCTATATCTGCAGAGCAACCAAAGTATTTTAGCAATTCTGACGTTAAAGTACCTCCCTCCATGGAAAGCAGGCAGGAAATAACCTTTGAAAACGGCAATTTCCTGTCTCGTGAAAAGTAAACTCCCGGTTTCTTCGAAAACATCCAGGAAACCTCGCTGAGCTGAGAAATAGATGCATCCAATTTGTGTTTTACTGATGTTGCAGTAGTTTTCATTTATGTGCCTCCTTGCAATTTAGGGTGGGGTTACCTCTAATTACAAAGGCCTTTTTGCTAATCGCAATTAGCAAAAAGGCCGCACATTTTTCCTCGTTTGTCAAGCATTATTTCTAAAATTGTTACGAAAAAAGCTGGATCCCACATTTCTGTGAGATCCAGCTTTTCTTAACTTAATGACATTGGGGTGCTTACCGCACCTGCATCTGTCAAGCAAAAGTAGACAATTAAAAGAACCCTAGTATTAGAAGCCCAGTTCGGTCTTGTACTGAACTGGGCTTTTATAGCCCAGAGCGGCCGCAGGCCGCCTGTTATTGAAGTAATGAACATAATTATCCAGT
>JAZOLX010000022.1:0-2269 GCA_045653485.1 Faecousia sp.
ATACAGAAAGATGTTGGAAGAAAAAGGTGTCAAACAGAGTATGAGCCGAAAGGGCAACTGCTATGACAACTCTGTTATGGAGAACTTTTTCGGCCATCTCAAGAGCGAACTGCTATACCTGCAAGAATTTGATTCTGTGGAGCACTTCAAAGCAAAACTCGTTGACTATATTGATTACTACAATAACCGGCGAATTAAGGCAAGACTAAAGGGCTTGCCGCCTGCATTACACAGACAGCAAGCCCTTTCGGCAGCTTAAACAATTTGAGTTAGAAATATTTGTCTAACTTTTTGGGGTCACTTCATACCCCGCGGCGGTGTTTTAAATTTCAGTTTATCGGGCTGTTAATAAGATGCGCTTCTGTAGGGGAGGGTCTTGACCCTCCCTCAACGTAATGGTTTTTGAGCAGTAAATGCACTGCAAAAATTGTGGGATTTCGGTAAATAACCAACATATTTGAATGCTTTGGGTTTAGGGAGGGTCAAGACCCTCCCCTACAAGGCACGATGCTAACTGGACTATAAATCCCAATTTATTTCGGATCATTAAAGGTTGACATCGTTTATAAAAGCGATAAAATAAAGGTAGAAAATTGCGAAATTTGCCGCAGGAGGTAGAAAGATGAAGGCAACACAGAGAGCGATTGGCATTGTGCTGGTGTTGGTGATGCTGGTGGCATGTTTGCCGCTGATAGGGACAGAGGTTTCTGCTGCCAGAAGCGACGGTTATCTGACGCTGAACGAGGCTGCGCAGCAGATAAAGCAGCACATGCTGGACAGAAATACCGACAACCTTACGCTGAAAGTGTATGTGGAGGATTCCAGACCTTTGGGCGATGCACAGATTCAGGAGCTTTTTGAAGCGCTCGTCTTCCGGCACACCGGTGTGCCTACAGAGGGCGACTATCTGTTCTATGGCCAGGTGCACACCAGTTATTATGTGATGGAGCGCAGACAGGAAGGGAACGAGCATTGGCTCACCTTGATGTTTTCAGCCCAGTATTACCAATCGGCAGCCAGAGAGAATACGGTAACGGCAAAGGTAAAGGAAATCCTGGCGTCTCTGAACCTGAACGGGAAAAGTGACTATGAAAAGATCTATGCGATTTACAGTTACATCTGCAAAAATGTTGACTATGACCTGAACTACGAGCAATTAACGCCCTATACCCAGGAATACAATGATATTTATTCCGCTTACGGCGCTATTGTAAACAACAAGGCGGTCTGTGAAGGCTATGCGCTGGCCATGTATCGGCTGTTGCTGGAGGCCGGTATTGATAACCGTGTCCTTGTCAGTGCGGATCATGCATGGAATATAGTGAAGCTTGGTGATAAGTATTACAATCTGGACTCCACATGGGACTACGGCATAGAACCTGCGAACTTCAATTGGTTCCTGATTGGTTCTGCGGATTTTACAGATGTGCATCACTCCACCGGCGAAGAATTCAACACCAAAGAATTTTTGCAGGCATACCCGGAATCTCCCATTAACTACGGCGCACCTGCCACCGCCACCGGATCTGGCACCTGCGGCGACAATGCAACCTGGACACTGACTGCTGACGGCACATTGACCATCAGCGGCAGCGGTCCGATCCGGAATACTGTGGACGGAGAGACCCTCTGGCCCGGTTTGAATATGTACATCAAAAAGGTGGTCATCCAGCAAGGCATTACCGCCATCGGTGATTATGCATTCTGGAACTGTCCCCAGTTGAGTTCTGTATCCATTCCTTCTTCCGTAACCACCATTGGTGATATGGCATTTGAGCGTTGCCGCAGTCTGAAGGAGATCACGATTCCCAATTCCGTGACAACCATGGGCAAGGCTGTGTTCAGCGCCTGCACGGCGTTGGAGAAGGTGGTACTTCCCAACAGATTGACAGAGATCCGGGAAATGACCTTTAACTTCTGCACATCCCTGAAGTCCCTTACCATTCCCGGTTCGGTTACTACCATCGGTGTTGGCGCATTTGCGTCCGCATTTGATCCGAAAGCCAATGTTATATTGGAAGTGCCCGGAACAGTTACCAATGTAGGCTACAGAGCTTTTGCGTGGACAGGCCTTAAGTCTGTAGTATGGAACGCCCGGACGGAGCTTCTGGCTACCGATATGTTCTATATGAGCAAGCAGCTGGAGACGGTTACGCTCAATGAATCTATCAAGCGGTTTGGCACAGAGATTTTCTCGCATTGTTACAGCTTAAAGTCTGTAACAATGCCCAGCGGTTTACTGGAGATAGAGCAGTATGATCAGGGCATA
>JAZOLX010000023.1:0-1907 GCA_045653485.1 Faecousia sp.
GGTGAGGGGCTGATCCGCATTTTCAAAATCCATAGAAAGGATGATCCGCTCCGTCAGCTTGGCCAGTTCTTCGCCCATGGTTTCCGAATCCATAATGTGGTCGGGGATGTAAGGATTCCAGGGGTTCACATTGCCGCAGCAGCCGTTGAGAGCGGCGGGAATTTCCTGCATGGCCATCATCTTCTGCACCCGCTCGGACCAGGTGCCGCACGAGGCGGGAGAAACGGGGTGGTAAAGGGAAGCGCTGCAGTAGTCGTTGACCGGGTGGCAGGTAAAGTGGAGCATACCGCCTGCAAAGCGCATGTTCTCATCCTTGAAGCAGACCACGCCCACTTCATCGTCGGCATCACTTTCCAGACAGCGGATGTCGGGGCCCAAAGGCTGCTCCTTTGCCCGGTGAGGCGGGAACATTTCCATGGTACCGTCACGCATGATGATCCGGCGGCAGAAAGCCAGACCGTGCTTCATGCCGGATTTGGCATCCATCTTCAGGGGCTTCAGGTCTGCGAAGGCATCCCGGGCTGCCTGAATGGACTGCTCAGTGGCAAAGTCCGAGTACTTGGGGTCATGGCCGGTGAGATAATCGTATTGCTCACCCAGGGAGGGGAAATCGTCATCGAGCATAATGGGGCCTACGGAAGGAGCAGAGTGGGACTGGATGGCGAAGACCATAATGGCGCCATAAGGCAGACCAAATTCTTCCATAATGGCGCGCTTGATCCGGTCGGCGTAGGGCTTTTTGATGCAGATGGTGTCCAGACCGATGATGCACACGGTGTTGCCGTTGGCATCACGGTAGACGCTGGCTTTTGCGTAGAGTTTATGGCGCACAAAACGGGCGGGACGGTACTCGCCGTAGGCAGCGCCTCCCAGGTGGACACCCTCCCAGGGGGTGATATCGGCAGTACCGAAACCGGCCGAAACAGTACCGGCAGTAGACTTTGTCTTATCCATGGGCATTCCTCCCGAAGTTGTAATTTGATGCTATTATTTTACAACACGGTTTTGCGTATTTCCATATAAAAATATGCAAAAAATAGGGGATTGCGTCTATGTAAAATCCACAATCGAAAAGGAAATTTCGACGAAGTGGATTCGCTCCCGGAATATGCAATAAATCCTGCGAAAACAAAGAAATATTTTCGCAACAGGGCATAAAAAGGTTTACAGTTCAGGTGGATTGTGCTATACTATATTAGCATTATGAGAAATTATGCAAAAAACAAGTTAAAAACGACGGCAGAGCCGTCGAGAATGATTTTGAAAGGGGTATATTTTAAATGTCTCACAAGTACGTTTACCTGTTTACCGAAGGCAATGGCACCATGCGTGAACTGCTGGGCGGTAAGGGCGCAAACCTGGCAGAGATGACCAATATCGGTCTGCCTGTTCCCCAGGGCTTCACTGTTTCCACCGAAGCCTGCACTAAGTATTACGAAGATGGCCGCATGATCAATGCTGATATCCAGGCACAGATCATGGAGCATGTTGCAAAGCTGGAAGGTATCACCGGCAAGAAGTTCGGTGACAAGGAGAATCCTCTGCTGGTTTCCGTTCGTTCCGGTGCTCGCGCATCCATGCCCGGCATGATGGATACCATTCTGAACCTGGGCCTGAACGAGGAAGTCGTTGAGGTTCTGGCTACCAAGTCCGGCAACCCCCGTTGGGCTTACGACTGCTACCGCCGTTTCATCCAGATGTACTCCGACGTCGATATGGAAGTCGGCAAGAAGTACTTCGAGGTCCTGATCGACGAGATGAAGGAAAAGAAGGGTGTTACTCAGGATACCGAGCTGACCGCTGAGGACCTGAAGGAGCTGGCTGGCCAGTTCAAGGCTGAGTACAAGTCCAAGCTGGGCACCGATTTCCCCTCCGATCCCGTGGAGCAGCTGATGGGCGCTGTCCAG
>JAZOLX010000024.1:0-10313 GCA_045653485.1 Faecousia sp.
GATACATTCACTTCTACAACCATGAGCGTATCCAGAATAAAACTGGAGTGGCACCGCTGACGCTGCGCCACTCCGCTTAAAACTAAATATTCCTACATAGGGGGCTTTTTGTACTGTCCGTACAAACTGGGGCAGTTCAATCCTTCCGGGGTGTTTTTCTTATTTATCCAGTGTGGGATCAAAATTGACGATGATGCTCTTTTCCGTGAGGAAGGAGACCTCCGTGACATTGGTGCCGTATGCATTGACGGTAACCAGTACCGGGCAGGTATCCAAGGGCAGAAGATCCTCCACCTCTTCGTTATAGTCAATGTTGACATTGTTCAGCCAGGGCAGGCCCGCCAGTGTGCCAATTTCCAGCAGAAGGTTATGAGACATGTCGATGCTGACCAGCTCGCAGGTCTTGTAGAAGGCCGGCAGCTGGGTGATCTGGTTGTAAGACAGATCTAAGATCCGCAGGTGGGGCAGAAGCTGCAGACCTGCCATGCTTACCAGCGCGTTGTTGGAAGCATGCAGCTCAATCAGTAAGGACAGGCTGCTCAAGCCGGAAATTTCGGCGATATTGTTGTGGGAAACATCCAGCACTTCCAGAGCGGTCAGACCGTTCAGTTCCTGTACGGAGGCGATCTGGTTGTTGGGCGCAAGGAGGGTCTTTAAATTTTGCATCGCCTTCAGCGGTGCCAGAGAGGTCACTGCGTTATAGGAGATATCCAGAGACTCCAGCTTTTGCAGCGCCGTCAAAGCATCCAGTGTGTTGACAACATTGTTTGCCAGATACAACTGCTGAAGGCCGGTCATTCCGGACAGGGCATTGATGTTTCGAATGGTATTGTCTGCCAGATCCAGATAGCGCAGGTTGGTCAGCGCAGCCAGCGGCTGAATACTGGACAAAGCGCAGCCGGCCATGGACAGATGCGTCAGATCGGTATGGGAGGCGATGCGGTTCAGATCCGCTTCGGAAAGCCGGATCTGGTTCAGGTGCAGCTCCTGCAGCTGCTCCAATTCATCCAATACGGCCAGATCGCCTTGGCTGTCCTTTGAAATGGTCAGCTTTGTCAGTTTTGGCAGCAGCTTCAGATCTTCATAGGACTTGGCTTCGGCAGGAACGGCAAACTCCGTCACGGACCACAGCCGGTTGGTGTAGATGACCTCCGAGTCGGTTGCTTCAACAGCAGCACGAATGGCAGCTTCCATAGCGGGATCAGCGAAGCTCACCTTTTCAACAACACCTTCAATGGTGTAACCAGCCACGGTCAAGGGACTCACAAGCCCGTGCTCATTGACGGCAATGGCGTAGACCACCGTTTCACCGGTGGATAGGGTGATCGGATCGGTGTATGCATCCACAGCAGTGGAAGGATAGTCGGCATCGGTGCTGACATAAAGGGCAGAACCGTTGGATTTTGCTTCAACGGTGATGTACTGGGAATAAAAACCCGGTTCCGGTGTCAATGCAGGCGTCTGCGGACGCATGGCATCCAGTTCTTTGCTGATGGAAGGATCAGAAATACCGTCCAGAAGATTCACAGCATCCAACAGCTTGTCCTGCTGCACAAATATACGACTCAGCGCGGCATACAGTTCGGCGGTAGGATTGCTACGGATGGCATTAGTGAGCGTAAACTCCGCTTTGGTGTAGTTGCCCATGTCCAGATATTGCTGGGCCAGCTCGATGGCTACATCGTCGTCGTGACTGGATTGGTAGTAAGCCACATCGTACAAAAATGCAGAGATTTTATAATTGCCGGATGATTCGAATCTGCGGGCCTGATCCAGCAGAAGTTCTTTTGTAAAGGCCTGATCATAAATCAGTAAGTACCAGGCGGCACAGGCAACGATTGCCAGAGCCAGCACCAACGGCACTATGACGCGAAGCGCTTTTTTCATAGACTTTGCTCCGTTTCCAACATACTTTGTTATTATTTGTAATATTATACTTCCGAGGTTGGTTTCTGTCAAGGTCTGCGGTATATTTGCCAGACCTTTCCGCCGGGTTACAACGGATTTCCGGGGTGCTGCGGATTACAATATGACCGGGAGGGGTAGCTATGAAAAATTGTTGGAAGGAATTGGCACTGGCTGTGCTCTTGGCATGGGGGATACCATGGGTCGTGATGGCAGCAGCGGAGGTGGCATTCTCGAAAGAGCAGACCGGACAGGTCATACAAACGCAGCCTACACAGACGGAGCCTGCGCCGGCGCAGACCATACCGGTATGGAAGGATGGCGCACTGCAGCAGATGGAGCTGACGGAATATCTGACAGGGGTCTTGATCAGTGAAATGCCCGGAAGCTTTCACACAGAAGCCAAGAAGGCGCAAGCCATCGTGGCCCGGACCTACACATTGCGGCGGGTGAGTGGAACGGACAAGCACCCGGGAGCTGTCTGCACAGACAGCCGCTGTTGTCAGGGATATGTGGATCCCGGTAGGTTTGAAAACCAAGAAACAGTACGCCTTGCCCGTATGGCGGTGGAATCAACAGAAAACATGGTTTTGACCTATGATGGAGAGCTGATCGATGCCACGTATTTTTCATGCTCCGGTGGGATGACAGAAGATGCCGTGGCAGTATGGGGCAGCGATGTGCCCTATCTGCAATCGGTGGAAAGTCCCGGCGAGGAGATCGCAACACACTACACGGACGTAGCGTTCTTCACAAAAGAGCAGGTGGAATCTGCGCTGGACATCCAATTAAAAGGAAATTCCGGAGGCTGGATCGGGACAACTGTCTACACAGAGGGCAGTGGGGTAGCATCCATCGATATTGGTGGAAAAAGATTTCAAGGAACGGATCTTCGGAGCGCGTTGGGACTACGCTCCACAGCATTTACAGCAAAGGCAGAAAATGGCGGCATCACCTTTACGACCAAGGGTTATGGGCACCGGGTGGGTATGAGCCAGTACGGCGCGCAAGCAATGGCACAGGATGGTAATACCTGTGAGCAGATCCTGTCTCATTATTATCAGGGAACCCTGTTGACCCAGTGGGAAGTGAAATGATCATTTTGCGTAATTCGTTACTTTGTGAAACAATTTCTAATTTTTCTTGCATCGTGGGCGTTTGGATGTTATAATATATAAAATATCGTCTATGATTGTTGGAGAAGCTTATGTCACAACCGCAGTACCGTTTGGAGGGCATCGTCCATACCCGCAGTGAGGAAATGGAAGATTTTCAGGGCCCTCTGGATGTTATCTTTCTGCTGCTGAGCAAAAATAAAATTGAAATACAGGACGTATCCATCACCGCTATCTTGGAGCAGTACTTGGCATACTTAGAAGAGATGAAGCGTCTCGATATGGAGATCGCCAGCGAATTCATCACCATGGCCAGCCACTTGATGCTGATCAAGACCAAGATGCTGCTTTCGGAGGCAGAGCGGGAAGAGGCGCAGAGTGAGTTGGATGTTCTGCGCCAAAGCTTGATCGAGCGGCAGCGCAAGGAAGCCATTGAGCAGATCCGTACCGCCGTGTCCTGGCTGGAACCCCGCAACGAGATCGGTCGGGGCGTCTTCTGCAAAGAGCCGGAGCCGCTGCGCAAGGACACCACCTACCGCTATCAGCATAGACCGGAGGATCTTCTGAAAGCACTGGAAGAGATTTCTGAGCGCAGCAGCCGCCGTCTGCCGCCGCCTACGGTCAATTTTAAGGGCATCGTGGGAAAAGAACCTTATCCGGTTACCAAAAAGGCCGGGCAGATCATCCGTACGCTGGTCATGCGGGGTGTGGAGCGACTCAAAAATCTTTTCAAGGGAAACCGCAGCCGCTCTGAGATCGTTGCCACTTTTCTGGCGGTTCTGGAGCTGTGCAAGACCGGTTCTGCCACTTTGGAGGACGATATCAACGGCGATAACCCCAATGTAAAGCTCATTAAAACACCGAAGGAAATGGAGGAGGAAGCAAATGGAACTAACTGAATTACAGCGTGCCATTGAGGCGATCCTCTTTGCCTCCGGTGAGCCGGTAGAGATTGCCCGGCTGTCCATGGCCTTGGAAACCGATGAATCGGATATCATTGCCGCAGCAGACGAGCTTGTCAACGATTGGGCCTTCAATCGCCGGGGAATCCGTATCCTCAAGCTGGACAAGGCTTATCAGATGGTCTCCTCCGGTGAGATGGCAGACTATGTGACCAAGGCTTTGGAGCCCCGCAAACCCCCGAAGCTTTCCGCTTCCCAACTGGAAGCGCTGACCATTATCGCTTACTATCAGCCTGCTACCAAGGCCATGGTGGAGCAGATCCGTGGCGTGGATTCTGCCTATTCCATCGGCGCCTTGCTGAATAAGAAGCTGATCGAAGAGGCCGGCCGTTTGAATGTGCCGGGCCGTCCCATCCAGTACCAGACCACAAAAGACTTCCTGCGTACCTTCGGCCTTTCTTCTTTGGAAGAACTGCCGGAGATCGACTTGGTGGACTTTGGCATTCCCGTCCAGGAGGAGATCAAGGAGGGAATGTGATGGGCCTACTCATTGCGCTGGGGATCTTGTTCGTTCTTCTGATCCTGCCGCTGGGTGTCAGTGCGGTCTATGACAGCGAAGGCCCACGGGTATCGATTCTTGCAGGACCTGTCCGGATCCCTGTGCTTCCTGCGAAGAAGAAGGATAAGAAACCCAAAAAAGAAAAGAAGAAGGCTCCTGCCAAGTCAAAGTCTGCCCAACAGCCCAAGAAGGAGAAGAGGGGCGGTTCTCTGGCGGACTTCCTGCCGCTGGTGGAGATCATTCTGGAATTTCTGGCGGATTTTCGCAAAAAGCTCCGGGTCAATGTGCTGGAGGTGAATCTGGTGCTGGCTGGTGGCGATCCCTGTGATCTGGCCATCAATTACGGCAAGGCAACAGCGGCAATGGGCAATATCTGGCCCAGATTGGAAGAACTGTTTGTAATTAAAAAACGGGATGTGAAGATCCAGTGCGATTTCGAGGGGGACAAGACCCTGATTATGGCTCGGCTGGATCTGACCATCACTGTGGCCCGTGTGTTCTCCGTAGGTTTCCGCTACGGTATCCGGGCGTTAAGAGAACTAATGAAGATACTGAACAAACGAAAAGGCGGTGCAACGACATGAGTAATTCTTTACCCAATATGCTGGAAAATACCATCGCGAAGATCCGTGAGATGGTCGATGTCAATTCTGTGGTGGGCGATCCCATTACCACACCCGATGGTGTGACCATCATTCCCGTTTCTAAAGTCAGTGTAGGCTTTGGCGGCGGCGGCAGCGATTTTGTTTCCCGCAATGTCAATAAGCAGGAAAATCCTTTTGGCGGCGGCGCAGGCGGCGGTGTCAAGGTGACGCCCATCGCTTTCTTGATCGTCAAGGACGGCACTGTGCGGATGCTGCCTGTGGCTACCCCTGCCAATACCACTCCCGATCGGGTGGTAGAGCTGATTCCTGATGTGTTGGATAAGGTCGTTGCATTCATCGACAGCCACACGAAGAAAGAGTCTGTATAAACGGCACCAATCGTTAGATATGAGATATTAGATATGAGATACGAGATATGTAAATAATATCTCATATCTTATATCTTGTATCTGGTATCTATTGTTTGCATATTTACTCCGAAATGGCACATACTGCTATTGGGTGAGTAATATGAAAAAGTGTTTTTTAGGGGCGGTGGCTGGGTTTCTGGCTGCCGCCTTGCTTCTGGCAGTGCCGGTTTCGGCAATTTCTGCGGAAAAGGCAATCGTACTGGACGGACAGACAGGTCGGGTGCTCTTTGAAAAGAATGCCGACAGCCAAAGCCTCATTGCCAGTACCACCAAGATCATGACGGCGCTGATCGTCTGTGAGCAGTGCAATGTGCTGGATCGGATGCGCATTCCTAAGGAAGCGGTGGGCATCGAAGGCTCTTCCATGTACCTCAAAGAGGGAGAAGTGCTGACTATACAGGAACTGCTCTATGGTCTGATGCTCCATAGCGGCAATGACGCGGCTGTGGCACTGGCTATCTATTGCGGCGGTACGGTGGAGGGGTTTGCCCAACTGATGAATGACAAGGCCCACGATCTGGGCATGACAGGCAGCCACTTCGTCAATCCCAACGGTCTGGATGCGCCGGATCATTACTCCACAGCCAGAGATTTAGCGGTTTTAAGTGCCTACGCCATGGAAAATCCCATTTTTGCAAAGACCGTTTCCTGCAAGAGTGTGAAAGCAGGGGAGCGCTACCTGACCAACCACAACAAGCTGCTATGGCGCTTAGAGGGCGCCAATGGTGTCAAGACCGGCTATACCAAGGCTGCGGGGCGTATTCTGGTCAGCGGTGCGAAGCGTGATGGTCGCCAGCTCATCGCTGTGACCATCAATGCGCCCAGCGATTGGAATGACCACACCCTGCTTCTGGAGGATGGATTTTCCCGGTTCTGTGCGCAAACCATCGTGAAAGAAGGCAGGTGCCTTGGCACGCAGGCAGTGGCCGGTGGACAGGCAGGGGAGATCAGCCTCATCGCTGCGGAGGACTTTTCCTATGCTATGGCAGCGGGAGAGCAGGTAAGCATCGAGCTTCCCGGCAGTGGCTTTGTCTATGCGCCGGTGGCGGAGGGCCAAAATGCCGGCTATGCGCACATCTTTTTAGACGGCGCACCTGTGGGGAAAGTTGCCCTTGTCTACGGGCAAACCATTGAACAGGTAAAAGAACAGAAGCAATCTTTTTGGCAAAAGCTATTTTGCAGATAATCTGATTGTCAGCGGCCGTTGGCCGCATTACATAGGAGCGATTATGAAAGAACGAATTCAAAAGATACTGTCCGCCCGAGGGGTGGCATCCCGGCGCAAGGCGGAAGAAATGATCGAAGCCGGCCGTGTGGCTTGCAACGGTATCGTCTGCGTCCTGGGCGATACTGCCGATGCTGATACCGATACCATCACTGTTGACGGTATGCCCATCGGTTCACAGCCGGAGTATGTGTACATCATGCTCCATAAGCCCCGTTGCTTTGTCACCACACTGTCCGATGAGAAGGGTAGAAAGAATGCGGCCCAACTGGTGGAAGATTGCGCAGTGCGCGTCTATCCGGTGGGCCGGCTGGACATGGACTCTGAAGGCCTGCTGCTGTTTACCAATGACGGCGATTTTGCCAATAGCTTGATGCATCCCAAGCATGAGGTCAATAAGACCTACCGCGTTACGGTGTTGGGATTTACGGATGAGGCGCTGGTGGCGCTCAAAAGACCCATTACCCTTGACGGTTATACTATCCGCACTCCGGAGGTTTCTCTGATCAAGGCACAAGGTCAGAAAGCGGAACTGCTGGTAACCATCCATGAGGGTCGCAACCGGCAGGTCCGCCGGATGTGCGCTGCTGCCGGTATGACGGTCACACGCCTTGTCCGTATTCAGGAGGGAAGCCTTTCGCTGGGTGACCTGCCCAAGGGCAAATGGCGTCATCTGACACAGACAGAAATAGATGCACTGAAATTGTGATTTTGCAATTTTTCTCAATACATCTTGCAAAAATTGAGAAAACGGTGTATGATATTGAAAAATCAACATGGAGGAAACAGCCATGGATATTCTCTCTAGATTGCAAAATGAATCTCACAGCTTTTCTAAAGGACAGCGGGCCATTGCCCGCTATATTATTGAGTCTTATGACAAGGCGGCTTTTATGACAGCCAATGCCCTTGGCAAAACCGTTGGCGTTTCTGAATCTACTGTTGTACGCTTTGCGGTGGAGTTGGGCTATGACGGCTATCCTACCATGCAGAAGGCTCTGCAGGAAATGGTTGTCAACCGTCTGACCTCTGTTCAGCGAATCGGCGCCATGGGCGACCGGCTGGGCAATCAGGATATTCTGTCCATGGTCATCCAATCGGACATGGACAAGCTCCGCCAGACAGCGGAGATCGTCAGCCGCCGTGACTTTGTTGCGGCAGTGGATGCGGTGCTGAATGCACGGCGGGTGTTTGTCATGGGCGTTCGTTCCACCGCGCCTCTGGCCAATTTCCTTGGATATTACCTGAGCCAGATGCTCGATACGGTCCATACGGTCACTTCTTCCGGTAACTCTGCCGTGTTTGAAAAGCTCATCAGTGTAGATGACCGTGACGCGGTCATTGCCTTCAGCTTCCCCCGTTACTCTACTTCCACCGCCCGTGGTGCGGAATACTGCCGCAGCAAGGGCGCGAAAGTCATCGGCATTACCGACTCTCTGGCTTCTCCCTTGGGCAAAAGCTGCGATCATGTGCTGTTGGCCAAGAGCGATATGATCTCTCTGGTGGACTCTCTGACCGCACCGCTGAGCATTGCCAATGCCTTGATCGTGGCCATTGCGGCCAAGCGGGAACGGGAACTGCAGAAGAAGTTCTCCGAGCTGGAATCCCTGTGGGAGAAGTACAACGTCTACGAAAAGCAGGGTGAGGAATGATGTTTGACGGCATTGTCATCGGCGGCGGTCCGGCAGGCTTGTACGCGGGCATCTATGCAGCAAAGCAGGGGAGCAGGGTACTGCTTCTGGAACGCAACGACCGTCTGGGCAAAAAGCTGCTGATCACCGGAAAGGGCCGCTGCAATGTGACCAATGATTGTACGGCACAGGAGGTCCTGCAAAATATCCCCCGTAACGGCCGCTTTCTGTACTCTGCTATGGAGAATCACCCGCCCAAAGCGGTAATGGATTTCTTCGTGTCCAACGGGTGTCCGTTAAAGACTGAACGGGGAAATCGGGTTTTCCCTGTCAGTGATAAGTCCCGAAGCATTCTGGATACGCTGAAAAGCGCTGCATCTAAGGCGGGCGTCACGGTCCGTGCCGGGCGCGTTACGGAGATTCTGACCACTGATGGACAGGTCAGCGGTGTTCGCACCGAGAAAGAAACCATCCCCTGCCGGTGGGCCATTCTGGCTACCGGCGGTCTGAGCTATCCCACCACCGGCTCTACCGGTGACGGTTACCGGATGGCAAAGGCTCTGGGTCATACGGTAACAGCCTGTGAGGGAAGTCTGGTGCCTCTGGAAACAGAGGGAAGCGATTGCCCCGATATGCAGGGCCTTTCACTGCGGAATGTAGGCGTCAAACTGGTCAACGAGAAGGGCAAGGCCCTTTATAAGGATTTTGGAGAGCTGCTGTTTACCCATTTCGGCATTTCCGGACCGACGGTGCTGTCGGCATCTGCCCATATAAAAGGCAACTGCCGCCTTGCCATCGATCTGAAGCCTGCGCTGGATGAGGGAAAGCTCAACGACCGGATCCTACGGGATCTGGAGACCTACCGCAACCGTACCATGGAAAATGCATTGACGGATTTGCTGCCAAGAAGCATGATCCCTGTGGTGCTTCGGCGCTTGAACATTGACCCGCAGATTCAGGCCAACTCTTTCAAAAAGCAGGATCGGCGGGCGCTGGTGGAGCTTTTGAAGAATTTTACTGTTACCATCACCGGCAAGCGACCTGTAGCAGAAGCGATCATCACCTCCGGCGGTATTAAGACTTCGGAGATCGATCCCAAAACCATGGAATCAAAGCTGGTTCCCGGGTTATACTTTGCAGGAGAGATCATTGATTGCGATGCCTACACCGGCGGCTTCAACCTGCAGATCGCCTGGGCAACGGCATTTGCCGCCGGCAATAGTGCTGGGGGTATGTCATTTTGAGGAGCAGCGCGACGAAGAATCTCCCATCCATGACAGAACAGAAATCCTTCGCTTTTGGCTCAGAATGACCGCAAAAACACAGCATTGACAAAAAGGCCTATTTATAATAAAATAACCACTGGTATTGATTATCACCGAATATGGAGGTGTATTTATGTACGAGAAACTGGTATCTTACGCAGCACGGCAGCTGGAGCTGGACGCCGAGGAGATCACTCCCGCCAGCACCTTTGAAAGTCTGGGCATTGACTCTCTGGATATCGTTGAGATGATCATGGATCTGGAGACCGAGCTGGGCGTAGAACTGGAGATGGAAGATCAGCAGATCTCCACCTTTGGCGAACTAGCTGAGTTCATCGAGTCCAAGCTGAACTAAAGCCCCATAGTTTAAACTATATACCCTTGTTGCGGCGGACCGGCTTGTAACAAGGTCGCACTAGTCGGGGAGATAGCGGTGCCCTGTTACCTGCAATCCGCTATAGCAGGGATGGATTCCCACACCCGGGCTTGCCTTAGTATCGTCTGAGCCATGTAAGCGGTGTTGAAGGATCGGTCTTGCGCAACGGAATCCCGTGGACCATGTCAGGTGGGGAACCAAGCAGCATTAAGCGGATCTTTCCGTGTGCCGCGAGGTTGCCGTTCCCGAGCTGGCTGCATGGTGTCGGGTGTTAAGCTTGCACAAATGTGGGTGTGCGATCTTGTTATGAGCCGGTCCTT
>JAZOLX010000025.1:0-2281 GCA_045653485.1 Faecousia sp.
AAGGAGGTACATACAATGCAAACACGGGTTGCCGTTATGAGTATTATTGTAGGAGATCCGGCTTCGGTGGAAAAACTCAATGCCATTTTGCATGAATATGGCGAGTATATCATCGGCCGGATGGGAATCCCCTATCGAAAACGGGCGATCAACATCATCTCCATCGCCCTGGATGCCCCCCAGAACACCATCCCTGCCCTGGCGGGTAAGGTGGGAATGCTGCCCGGGGTGGGGGTAAAAACCGCCTATTCCGGCGTTGGAGGCTAATTTCAAGAAAGAAGGTTCATTTTATGAATAAGAAAGTCCGTTGGATCACAGAAACTGCCGTTATGTTGGCGATGCTGATTGCTTTGCAGGCGGTGACGAAGGCTTTGGGTCAGCTGGTAACCGGCTCCTGCGTCAATGCCATTCTGGCAGTGACGGTTTTGCTGTGCGGCATGAGCAGCGGTGTGGCTGTGGCATTGCTTTCTCCCATTTTTGCGTTCCTTTTGGGCATTGCGCCCCAGCTCATCACCGTTCCTGCCATTATGGCGGGCAATACCGTGTTCGTGGTGCTGCTGCATCTGCTGGCTGACAAGTCCGGCAAGAACTGGGGTAAGAAGATCGTTGCCTGGGCAGTGTCCGCAGCGGCAAAATTCGCGGTTTTGTACCTTTTGGTGGTGCAGGTGATTTGCGGATTGGCATCCGGTGTACTGCTGGGTCAGAAGCTGGGCGATACGGTGCTGCTGGCACCGCCTATGCTGCAGAAGCTGCCCGCCATGTTTACCTGGCCCCAGCTCTTCACCGCCCTCATCGGCGGCGGCCTGGCTCTTTTGGTGGTTCCCACGCTGAAAAAGGCGCTGAAGCGGTAAAAATGTATCACAAAAGGCGCGTTGCAGTTG
The DNA here is from genome assembly GCA_045653485.1 of Faecousia sp. GTDB lineage: Bacteria > Bacillota > Clostridia > Oscillospirales > Oscillospiraceae > Faecousia. The sequence continues at coordinate 882 of JAZOLX010000025.1, forward strand.
AACTGCTTCCCGTCAAGTAGACAGTGAAATAAAATAAAGATTTTTTGCACTTCCGGTAGCCAGTTTGGTTGCCGGAAGTCATTTTTTAGGAAGCACGGCACTGCGGTGCCGTGGAACCCCAGGAAATGTCAGGACGCATCGTCCAGCCATTTTCTGAGGTTTTATTATGCTGCCATAAGATAGTACTCGTGCTTCTCCATCGGTGTCAGAACGCCCAGATTACGCTGTACACGGCGGTTGTTATAGTAGGTGATGTAATTCTCGATCATGGAAACAAGTTCCTCTCGGCTCGTGAAGCGTTTTCCGTAGTATCGCTCCCGCTTGAGAATACCCCAGAATCCTTCCATCGGTCCATTGTCAATGCATTTGGCTACTCTGGACATGCTTTGCTTCATCTTCGCGGCTTTCAGTTTGTTGTAAAAGATCCGGTTGGTATACTGGAATCCTCTGTCACTGTGGAACAAAGGATGCGCATATGGATTCGCTTCAATGGCAGCATCCAAAGTATCAAATACCAAGAGGTTATCGTTGCGGTCACGGATAATAAATGCAACGATTCTGCGGTCGTATAGGTCAAGAATTGCACTCAGATATACCTTGTGTACAACAGGACCTTCGTACCACTTAAACTCCGTCACATCGGTCAGCCACTTCTCGTTGGGCATGCTGGCATGGAACTGACGGTTCAGCCAGTTCTTTGCGATGTGCTGAGGATTGGCAGATTGTCTGGTGCAACCATTGTTCTTGTACTTAATGGTGGACTTGATATCCAGGCTACGGCAAATGCGCAACACCCGTTTCTCGTTCACATTCAACTTGTGGTCGTGGACCAAGTCGTCCTTGATTCGACGGTAGCCCTTATCCGGACTTTCTGTGTGGATCCGCTCCACAAGTTCCGCAACCTTCTCGTTTTCCAGCTCTCTGGCACACTTTTTGCCGCTGAGCCAGCGGTAGTAAGCCGCTCTGGATACTCCCAACAGTTCACAAGATGCTTCTACAGGAACGCCGTTTTCCTCGTTACATTCTTTTATTGCCAGGTAGATATGAGATTGCCGTACCTGGCTCAGCCCCGCCTCCTTTCGATCTCCTCCAATTTTTTTAGCAGTCGATTCTCCATTTCCAGCATTTTTAGCTTGTGTTTCAGCTGCTCAATCTCGATTTGCGCCTGCTCAAGCTCCGTCCGGGGTTGCTGATCCTTCTTCCGCTGACCCCGGCGATCCTCCAGGGCGTTTTCGCCGCCCTCTATGTACTTAAGGGTCCAGCTCCGAGCCTGCTGGTAACTGACATTATACTGAATTGCAACTTCTCCATAGTTCTTGCCATTGGCGACGCAAGCCTTTGCTATAGTAATTCTCTCGGCTTGGGTGGTTTCTCTTCCTTTGGTCATACGGCTTCCTCCT
>JAZOLX010000026.1:0-32134 GCA_045653485.1 Faecousia sp.
GCCTGGGCCATCACATGGGAGCTGGTGTGCCAGAAGGTCTTGCGGAATTCGGGGTTTTCAAAAGTGTACAGATTTTCTTCGGACATAGTTTTTTACCTCCTTTGATATGGGGGTAGGTATAAAAAATACCCGCCCCTGAAAGATCAGGGGTGGGATACAAAGTATTCCACGGTTCCACCCTGGTTACGGCATGTGCCGTCACTCATTGGTACTATAACGGGTACACCCGGCAGGCCATTTCCGACCTGCGGCTCAGAAGTGGTATCACACAAAGTGGGGGTGCGAAGCCTTCTCACCAACCGGCTTCTCTCTGGGCATCTTACGATGTGCGCGTGTCTTCGTCGCAGCCTTTTCTACTATGGAAAATTTAGCATAGATCGGTGGGAATGTCAATCCCCAGTTTTTTTAGCCGCAGCTGTTGAAATCAGACCAAAGTGGAGCAGTATAATCGATATATAGGGCGCTTTGCAGGTTGAAATGGAGGAAAAAAGGTAGTCATAACACTGAAAAAGTGAATGGAAGCGGGGGTAACATAATTCGACGAATTATGTTAACAAATGTAACTATTTCTACAATATATTGTGTAAAAATTACGCGAAACACAAGATATCTGGCCAGCGAGTTAACATAACGTGAAAAATAAAAAACGGTAAAAAGTTGTCGTTTTTCTTGCTTTAAACATAAAAGCTTGACTTTTTGAAATAATTTGTTATAATGGGTACAAATTCTTGCTATAAGAATTGAGTGTAATATTTTGTAACCGTTCGATACTATAATATTACAACACAATATATTGCGAAAGGAGGTACCTTCCATGCAAGAACGCAAACAAGATATGGTAAAAAGAAAGAATCCCTTCATCCGTATGGTAGTCCTGGTGATTCCACTGGTCGTACTGCTGCTTCTGTCACAGACGGTTTTCGCACAGAATACATATGTCATCACTGATGGCAGTCGGGTTTTGGTGCACACATCTTCAGCCACTGATCCCGCTGCTGTTCTGAACGAGGCCGGCTTGGCACTTGGCGCGGATGATACCTATACTACGCAAACAGGAATTGGTGTATCAGAAATCACTGTGCAGCGCAGCCATACTGTTACCGTAGATAATTGCGGCGAGTTGATCGAAGTTTCTACGACGGATGAAACAGTGGGTGAACTGCTGAACAGATTGAGTATTTCTCTGGATGGTCACGTGGCTGTTTCCGTACCGCTGGAAATGGAAACGCACAGCAGTATGGTCATTACTGTTTCCCGCACGGTGCAGGATGTGCAGACCTACACCACGGCCATTGCACATGATGTTACCTATTACAACGATTACTCTTTGCCTGCGGGCACGACATTGGTGATAACTGAGGGCAAAGATGGCCAGATGCTCTGCACTGCTAACGTTGTCTATGTGGATGGTAAGGAAACCAATCGTACTGTAACGCAGCAGACAGTTATCCAGCAGCCTGTGGCTGAGGTCATTGCTGTAGGCGTTGGCTGTGAGCCGCTGCCACCAAAGGATCCTGTCGATGAGCTGGTTATTACCGACAGCCACATTATCCTGCCTAACGGTGAAGTGCTGACCTACACCGGTACGATGCAGGTGGTAGCTACGGCATACAGCCAATATGATAAGGGCTGCGGTACCATCACCGCTACCGGCACTACTGTGCATGTAGGCAGTGTTGCGGTGGATCCCAGAGTGATTCCGCTCGGAACCCGTATGTTCATCATCAGCAATGACGGTGATTACGTTTACGGTATTGCTACCGCTGAAGATACCGGCAGTTCCATCAAGGAAGCAAAAATCGATCTGTACTATCCCACTGTTGAAGAGTGCTTGAACTTCGGCAGGCGGAATGTAACGGTATTCTTTCTTGGATAATATTTGACTTAGTAATTGAAATACCGCCTTTCTTTTGGTATACTTACCGAAGAAAGGCGGATTTTTTTATGATCGATGTTTGTAATATTCAAGTTATGAAGCCTCTGCTCGCAGAGTATGGCTTCCATTTTTCTAAGGCCAAGGGCCAGAATTTTTTGATTTCCCGATGGGTACCGGAGCGAATAGCGGAAGAGGCCGGGGTGGACGCATCTGCCGGTGTCATGGAAATCGGTCCTGGTATCGGCCCGCTGACACAGCAGCTTGCCCTGCGGGCAGGAAAGGTTTGTGCAGTGGAATTGGACACGCGCCTAAAACCAATTCTGGATTTAACGGTAGGGGAGTTCCCAAATTTGGAGATTCTTTGGGACGATGTACTGAAGCAGGACGTTGCCGCACTGGTAAGAGAAAAGTTTTCCGGTTTGCGTCCCATGGCCTGTGCCAATCTGCCCTATTACATTACTTCGCCCATTTTAACGGCTCTGCTGGAAGCGGAGTGCTTTGAGTCTGTGACGGTTATGGTGCAGAAAGAGGTGGCACAGCGGATCGCTGCAAAGCCGGGCACAGCGGACTACAGCGCATTCACAGTATTTTGCCAGTATTATGCCGAACCGGAGATTCTGTTTGATGTGCCTGCCGGATGCTTCCTGCCTCAGCCGAAGGTGACATCCGCAGTGATCAATCTGCGTTGCCGCAAGGAAATGCCTTGGCGGATTGACAACAAGGATATTTTCTTCCGTACAGTACGTGCCAGCTTTGCCATGCGGCGCAAGAAGCTGAGTAACGGCTTGGCTTCCGGATTCCCGGAACTGGGAAAGAACGGGTCTGAGGACGTATTGAAAGCCTGCGGTTTCGACGCCAATGTTCGGGGAGAAACTCTGGATATCCCTGCGTTTGCCACCATTGCCAATGAGATCACACGGAGGAAGGATAAATGATCGAATTTCTGTTTCTTGATTTGGATGATACGATTCTGGACTTTCACAAGGCAGAAAAAATCGCCATCAGCAAGACCTTCCGCCAGTTTGGCATTGAACCGACTGAGGAAGTTCTTGCCCGGTACAGCCAGATCAACAAGGCATGCTGGCATAAGCTGGAATTGGGGCAGTGGACCCGGGAACAGGTGCTGGTAAGACGCTTTGAGCTGCTGTTTTCGGAATATGTCATCGTCTGCGACGGCACGCAGGTGGCAAGAGCATATGAAAAGAATCTTTCCATCGGTCATTATTTCCTGCCCGGCGCAGAAGAAGCGGTGGATGCCCTGTCCAAGAAATACCGGCTGTTTCTGGCAAGTAATGGCACGGCATCTGTGCAGAAGGGCCGTATGACCAGCGCCAATCTGTACCGATTCTTTGAAAAGGTATTTGTTTCGCAGGAATTGGGTGCAAATAAACCCGCAAAGGAATTCTTTGAAAGAGCCACAGCACAGATTCCGGGTTACGATCCGACGAAAGCCATGATGGTAGGTGACAGCCTGACATCGGATATCTTGGGCGGTATCAACACTGGTATGAAGACCTGCTGGGTCAATCCCAATCATTCTCTAGCCGATCCAGAGATTCCTGCCAATTATGAAATCGAGAGTATCACCCAACTGGAAGAACTGCTGGAAACACTGTCAGCTACAGAACAACAGTAATAGGATTTTGAATTGTCATACTGTGTTCAGTGACTTGGCAATCCATAGCCAACACAGTAACACCCGCGGCAGCGGCCTCCCGTAAAGCATTGCCAAAGTCCGGATCTGTTACATCATTGGGGTGTAGATATGCCACATCTGCCATTTGTATAACAAACAGCACATAGCAATCAAAACCATCCTGTGCGGCCTGTGCCAAATGACGTAGATGCCTTGCGCCCCGCTCCGTGGGGGCATCCGGGAAGGCACAGATGCCGTCGTTTTCCAAAGTGACGCCCTTGACCTCCAAAAGACAGGCTTTGCCGTCTTTTGTGAAAGAAAAATCAAAACGGGAACTGCCGTGAAAGGTTTCTGGTTTCAAGTTTTCGATTTTTCCCAAACCGCCACTTAAGAGCCATTCTTTGGCGGCTGCGTTGGGAGCTTGAGAATCCATATTGATGAGCCGGCTGCCTTTCTGGACACAGATCAGATCATATTGGGTCTTGCGGGCGGGATTGTCCGACTTTTGGCACCAAACCTGTGTGTTGGGGATCAAAAGCTCCCGACAGCGACCTGTGTTCTTTACATGGCAGATTTCTACTTGTCCGTTAATTTCAATATGGGCAATAAAACGGTTTGGCCTTGCGAGAAATCTGCCGGAAACCATATTTGTGTACTGCACACCATCACATCCTTTTCTATACAATAGCAGAAGATGTTCTTCTTGCCAAGAGGAAGATCGAAAGGAGCTACCATGATCGCGAACTATCATACCCATACGCCCCGTTGCCACCATGCAGAGGGAACAGAAGCAGAATATGTTCAGGCGGCAATCAACAGCGGATTGCAGATATTAGGCTTTTCAGACCATACACCTTATTGGTTTCCCGGGGAGTATTACAGCCATATGCGCATGTATCCCAATCAGTTGGAAGAGTACTGCGGGGCTGTCCGTAAAGTACAAGAAGAATATGCAGACAAGTTGCAGATCCATCTGGGTCTGGAAGTGGAATACTACCCGGCATATTTTAAGAAAATGCTGAGTAAAGTACGGGATCAGGGTGTGGAATACTTTCTGCTGGGACAGCATTGGGTGGGCGGTGAGATCGGTGAGCCCTACTGTGGTCACGCAACCGAAGATGAATCTCTTTTAAGACTGTACTGTGACCAAGTGATTGAAGCGATACAGACCGGATTTTTTACTTATCTGGCGCATCCGGATCTGATCAACTATGTGGGTGATCCCAAGATCTATCGGCGGCACATCCGCCGTCTGTGTCACGAGGCAAAGGCCTGTGATTTGCCGCTGGAGATCAATCTATTGGGAATAAGAACAGGAAGAAATTACCCCAACAGGTTGTTCTGGGAAGTGGCTGCGGAGGAAAACTGCGATTGCATCATTGGCTGCGATGCGCATTCCCCCAGTGATATCATGAAAGCAGCGGCAGAGCAAAAAGCATTGGAACTGGTACATGAGTTGAAATTGAATCTCATCGATACGGTAAAGCTCCGCTCTATCGGATAAAAACGTGGAATGGGTATTGACTTTCCATTAAATTATGGTATAATCTTACCTGTTCCAAATGGAGGCATAGCTCAGCTGGTTAGAGCGCATGCTTCACACGCATGAGGTCACAGGTTCGAGTCCTGTTGTCTCCACCATATATGAAAAATCCGAACTACTTCACGATAGGAAGTGCGTTCGGATTTTTTGTTTATATCAAAGACATTACATATTGATACTGCAGCCCAGAGGATATTTCCGTCTTCTGGGCTTTTTTTTGTTTTTTCCACACATTTGAAGTGACGGCGTTTTCTTCTTAAAATGAGGTCAAAGAATTTAAACAAGGAGGAAATGCGTATGCAAACAATTTTTGAAAAGATGGGTGGCACTTACCGACAAGAGGGAGATTACCTGCTTCCCAACATTGAAGTGCCGGAAAGTCCGCAGATCGGCATTTGGGGGCAGCGACGGTTACAGTATCTTCGCACAAACAAGAATGTTCTGTACACCAGTATGCTGATGGGCGGCACATTGAAAGATCACCTTGAAGAAGCAGATCAATCTGCAAATGAAATGTTTGACCTACTAGTTGCGCAGCTGAAAACGCAGGAAGGCATCACAGAGGAACTGAAAGCCCGCAATCAAATGGAATGGGTACAACGGATGAACAATATCCGCAACCGAGCCGCTGAAATTATTTACAAGGAATTGATCTACGCATGAAGCAACCCAAACGGATATTGGTTCTCAGTTCGTCTGAATACCGGCAGATGCTTCATGGATTGATTTACTTCCGCAACAAACTGATCCAGCAAAGCAGATATACCGATGCAGTTGATGAACTGCTGGTCAAACTACAGAAAGCAAGGAGGTGTCGACGTGGATAACATCGAAGAGCGCCTAAAAGCCTACATAGATACCCATCCCTTTGATTCTGGTGACAGCGATTGCGAAACGGTCTTGGATCAGTTGTACCAAGCCTATGCGGAGTATTATGAATCTGACTCACCGAAGATTATCAGCTATTGCTTTTTATTGACTGAAGAGTTTCAGCGAAAAATTGACCGTAATGAATTTCTTGAGCATGTGGAACTTGAACACCGATATATCTTCTCTGGAAAGGTAAGACGTTTCAGTACCCCACATTCCCTTTAGCTTAGGATCAAGCAGACACTTAACGGAGGCGTAGAAGTTGGATATATTACTATGTCAAATTGTGTGTTCCGCTTTGACTCAGCCTCTGTTTATAACTTGGTGTCAAGCAAGTATTTTGTGCTTTGTGTTGCAATTACAGAACAAGTGTTCGACAAAGTCGAGATGGCAAAGTGAACAATTCGTAAATCTTCTTTTTTCTGCCTTACTAGCGGTGGTGGTTTTGAGGAACTATCTCCCACAAATAAAAGCCACGGGACAACCCGTGGCTTTCGAAGTATAGATAGATTACATGGTAGCCCACATGTAGCGGGTGTCACCACTACCGTTTTTGCCTGCCCAGATGCAGACATAGGCTTTGTAGTATTTATTCGTTGAGCCTTGGTAGGAAACATACGATATGTGGGACCAATCATCGTAGGCAAGCATGGACGAATAGTTTTCGTGTTGGAATGTTTTGACCCATGTCCATGTGCTGTTGTCACTTGATTCATATAAGTAGATTGAAAGAACACCAATCTCATCCATATCACCGGTTCCCATAACTTCATACCAGATTTGGATTTCGCCACTCCCCATATCACATATGTAAGTGTTGTATGCAGTGAGATACTTACTTGCATAAGGCTGGGCTGTTTCTACGGTAGCTGCTGATACAGAAACGGGAAAAATCAGGGAAATAATCAAGCACAACGCTATAACTTTCATTGAACCCTTATAAAATCTCATAGAAATCAACCTTTCTCAATTGAATCAATTATTGCTTTCATTTCTGAGAGGATTATTGGGCCGGAAATATAGCACTCAAAGTTTTCATTGAGCCAAACAGCTTGCAGCTGACCTTCATTATCAAAAATGTGGTAGTCAATCCCAGAAGCTTTATATATCTCAATCAGTGAGTCGCTCTGCTCGATTTGTGCAGGATGGTCATCTAGATAGCCGGTAATTCTAATCCTGATCGTGCCATTACCGCATTCATATTTTGCATGGAAAATCCTTTGTTTGGGCGTGTCCTGGATCTTTACATCGCTTTCGATGTATTCTTCTGGAATCCAGGTGGGCACTATCGCCAGTGTAATATTGTTCTCCATTAACGCATCTTCAAGTGAAGCGCACGGATGAGCAAAGTTAGGACTGGGAGCATTTGTCTCGCCCATTTGTCCGGCTTGGCCAAAATGAAATGTTTCCTGTGTCCACTTGGCGATAATTGCAAACAGATCAAAACCTAAAGCACTTACTGTAATAGAATTACCAATGACCAGAATGAATATTGCAGCTACAGCTGCGACAAGGCCCCTTCCCCAACGGCTACCGTTAAACTGTTTCCGGGTAACGGCAGCACTCTCAGAATCAAAAGAGTTTTCAGTTTCTGTGTAATACTTATTCTTGAAGGATTCCAGTGCTTCCGCAGCGGGTTTTCCTTCGTTGCGTTCTTTTCTCCGTTTGGCAAGCACCTCCATCAGATAAAGAATTTCTTTCGTGTCGGATCCTTCGCCCTCTGGTTTTGAAGCATCCTCCCGCAAGAATGCCTGAAGCTCTTCTGTACTCATGGCATCAAACCGGCTGAGCCGATCATCCTTGCGGTCTTGAATATTGGGCATTGCTGCTCCTCCTTTCGTGGGGTGTATGTAATAACCCCGGCGTTTTGCGACATTATAGTTTAATCTTTTTCTGTAAAGCTTTCTTGGCTCGTTCTACTCGTTTTCTGCATGTGCCTACAGTTATACCACGAATCTCCGCCATTTCCAAGTAGGATAGTCCATCCAAGGCAATTTCTTTCAGAAGTTTGAACTCTTCCGAATAGGCAATATCATCGTACATGATCTCTAAGCTGATCCGGTCATTTGTCGTCGAGATTTCGCTTGTGTTAGATGCAAAGTATTCCAAAAGAATACGCCTTGCGATGTTCTGACTCCGCTTTGTGTTAGAAAGAACGTTCTTCAGCGTGTTCACAAGCCATCCTTCCGGATTTGGACTTTCACATAATGCCTCCGGTTTCTGGCAGGCAATAATGAAGGTGTCCTGGACGGCCTCTTCCGCTAAAGCGTCGCTGGAAAGAGAGCTTCGGGCATATTCAAATAACATGGAATACATTTGCAGGTACAGACGATCTATTTCTTTGCTATACCGTGCTTTCATTTGGGAATCTCCCTTAAATAATATTTTTGACATCTGTGTCGCATTTGAGGGTGTTCATTACATACCCACACAAATCAACCCTAATAAGAGAATAAGGGGGAACACAGATGGATTTAACAGTGATTGGGCAGCGGATTAAAGTTGCAAGAGAAGCGGCGCGAATTACCCAAGAAGAATTGGGTAGAGCGGGACATTCTGCTACAACGGTATCGTGATGGTCTCATGCGTACAGAGATTGCACAGAGCCATGGCATAATGCCGGAGCGAGTAAGAGAGATCGAAAACAAAGCTTGCAGCAAGCTACGTCCGCTGGCAAAGTGGAATTATATTGCCTATGGTGTTGCCGGTAACATGAAGTGGGTGGCAACAAGTGAATACAATCGTGGGTACAGCATTGGTTTCAGCGAAGGTTATTCAGACGGAAAAGTAGACGGTGCTGCCGGTGTTACGCAACCATATGCTGCTGACGAGGTGCTGAATAGACCCATTGAAAGCCTAAATCTGTCAACACGAGCACATAGTTGTCTGCGACTCGCGAAGTGTAAGAGGATTGGCGATGTGGCTCGTCTTTCAGACGAGGAAATCAGAACTATGCGGCAACTTGGAAAGGTAAGTGCAAACGAAATAGCGCTGGCCATCAAATCGTTACATATTGCACGCACTGCTTGGGACAGATATCTGCTCTAGCAAAAAATCAGCCATGGATTATACATGGCTGATTTCTCTAAGTTAACAGTGTAGATTTGAAGTTCTACTTTATTTTTCAGCCGGTCTACCTGCTCCCACAACCAAAATGGTCGACTAGAGAGCAGAAAACAAGATTACAGTTTGTTCTTGGTCATGCTGTCCACAATAACGGTCAATGAGTCAAGCTGCTGATCGTCCAGAAGCTTGAGTTTATTAACCAGAGCATGGAGTTTTCCGGGAGATGCTATATCTGTATCAAAGAACGCACTAGGCGTAATACCCAAGTAGTCACAGATATAGAAAATGCCAGCCAACGAGGGCATAGACTTCCCGGATTCGATGTTATTGATATATCCAGGATTTTGTCCCATGGAAAGGCTCATGTCACGCGCGGATACGCCTTTTCGTTCACGCAGCTGTGCTAACCGGAGGGAGAAATCTTTTTCAACCATCAAAAATCACCACCTATAACATATTTTACCCTATACACAGTGTATAAACATTGGCCCATAACCGTTATTTGTATTTCAGTATGGGCTTGTGGATGTTATTTGGAATAGATTAACGCATCAAAGCGGTTACATCAGAATTAGAGGTGCATTTGTAAAAGGAAATACATAAATAAGGCTAAACAAATGATGCGCATTCTCTTGTGCAAAAAAGTTGGGTAAAATAGAGATAGCTCTATTTATTCCAAACAAAACAGGAGGGAATGGCATGAATATCAAAACAATTACCAAGGACGACATTCGAGGTTTCGCTCAGCATTTGGAGAATGATGAGAAAAGTCAAGCAACTGTAAGCAAGTATCATAGAGATGTGATGGCCTTTTGGGCCGTTGTCGGAGACGAGCCGCTGACAAAAGAAATAGTGATGGCGTATAAAAAGCACCTGATCGAGCAGAGTTATGCTGTCAGTTCTATTAACTCCATGCTTGCCAGTGTAAACGCCTTTCTTGAATATCTGGATTTGCGAGAATACAAGGTGAAGAATATCCGGACACAGCGGCAGACTTATTGTTCAGAAGATAAAGAATTGAGCAAGGGTGAGTACCTGCGCCTGCTGGAAGCTTCCAAGAAAAACGAGCAGTTGAATCTTGTGATCCAAACAATTTGCGGAACAGGCATCCGGGTTTCTGAGCTGCAGTATTTTACGGTAGAGGCAATTCGTGCCGGTCAGGTGACTGTGGCATGCAAAAACAAAACCCGGACCATTCTGGTTCCGGGCAAGTTGAGAAAACTGCTATTAAACTATGCTAAAAAGAAGCGCATCACATCTGGGACAATCTTTGTTACTCGTAACGGCGCTCCCTTGAATCGAAGCAATATTTGGTCTGCCATGAAGAAGTTGTGTGAGGTAGCAGGCGTAAAGGCATCTAAGGTCTTTCCGCATAATCTCCGCAAGCTGTTCGCAAGGACCTTCTATGGTATCGAAAAGGATATTGCAAAGCTGGCAGATATTCTCGGGCACAGTTCTATTAACACAACACGCATTTATATCATGACTACCGGCACAGAGCATCTTCGCCGGATCGAGAGATTAGGTCTGGTGATATAGAAAAAACCACCACATAATTTGAATTATGTTGTTGTCAAAGGTGATAGCTTTCCCCTGAAATCTGCAGGAGCTGCCATTTTTGGGCGCACAAAAGCACACCCTCCTTGCGTATTGAAAAAACACGCAAATGAGGGTGCATTTGTGTTGCAGTGAAACTGCTTATGTTCCGTGAGTTTTACAAAAGGAAGGTGGCTAAACCAAAAAGATGCTGCGTCCTGTGCATTAAGGCTTGCTTTTTTGTGTCCGTTGGTTTATAATCTATGCTGTATATGTACGAGTATCATTATGTCCAGCCATAGGAATCACTACATAATTCAAATTATGTTGTTGTAGCATTTAGGGAGGCTCAAGATGCAGACAAAAAGCCAAATTGAGAATACTGCATATTATGTGATGACTACCAATAGTGTTATGGCCTGGCTTCAGAAAGAAACAAATCGAGGGGTATCTACCTGTTACCTCCAAGACTACAAGCGAGCCACAAGGTCTCTATATGAATGGTTACCTGACGACAAAGTAATTACCAAAGGTATACTGTTTGCATGGCGGCAAAGCCTGAGAGACCATGGGTATGCAGAGACATCGATACGGAAATACGTAAAAAATATCAACCGATATCTCGAATACATAGGAGCTTCTAGCATTCGGTTCAATCGCAGCGAACAAGATATTACGGGAAAGGAAATTGGATATCTAACAGCTATTGAGCCAACAGGAAAAAAGTACACTGGTGGTGGTATTGTCTGGCGGTGTCGATGCAGATGCGGAAAAGAAGTAGAACGTCCTGCGAATAAATTGCTGACAAGCCAGACAATAAGCTGCGGGTGCCTGCGTGGAGAACATCTGAAAGCTTTCGGCAAGTTCATTGATGGTACGAGTCTTCGACAGTCCATAGAGGAGCAGGTCTACAGCACCCGATCACAAAGTGGATATACGGGAGTTAGTCGACAGGGCGATAAATGGCGTGCTCAAATTACATATAAGGGGCAAACTTTTTCTCTTGGCCGTTATGCCAAGTTGGATGATGCTGTGAAAGCACGGGCACGAGGAAAGGAACTTGTTCAAATGGATGCTATGGGCCTTCTGAACATTTATGAAGAACTGCACAAAGATGACCCTGTACGGCCAAAGCTGGAGCAGGTTAAGGCGATGCAGAAAACAGCAAAGCCAGAGCTTCCTTCAAAATCAGAAATTACCGCAACTCGGATTGATAACACAAGTGGTTACCCCGGTGTGTTCCGGAAGCTGGATAAGTGGGCAGCAAAGATAACCTATCAAAAGATTACATATCGACTTGGTAGCTATGAATGCCTGGAAGATGCGGTTACTGTGAGGAAGGAAGCAGAGCGTATGCTTAAAGAGAATGCTGTTGGGTTTCAAGACTGGGTACTGAGTTTGCGGCAATCAAGAAAAAGAAAATATGAGTTCACGGCATAATGCAAATTATGCTGTAATCATAAACAAATAATTCACTCTAAAGCGGCCAGCGAAGGGAAATGCAGAGTGGGGGCGTGCCCCTGAGTGTAAATTTATGCGTGGGCAGGCCCCTTGTTCTGCAAACATAATACTAAATGATCTGTATTATTGTGGCACGGGGATTCGGTGAACAGGAGAAAGAACCATGCGAGAATGACCAAGTTTGATAGGTCAAAAATTTGGAATGCTTACTGTGATAGGGCGAGCTCCTTCTACTGCCAAAGGGCAGCATCGCTGGATTTGTCGATGCGATTGTGGAATAGAGAAGATCGTCTTGGGCAGCAATCTGAAGCGAGGTACAACCGTTAGCTGTGGCTGCAAGCATAAGAATGATCTGACTGGCCAGCGGATTGGTAAGCTGACGGTGATAGGTCGTTCCGATAAATACGGCTCCAGAGGCAAGCGGCAGACGCAGCTTTGGGAATGCATGTGCGAATGTGGCGCAATTACATATAAAGCCACCGACACCTTGACGAATCCGGATATCAGTATGTGCCAAAACTGTGCTGCGGAATATGCCATTACCCGAGCGAGGGCAAACCTTGGCTTTGAGGGAGGAACGCAAATAACCAAAATCAAGAACAGGTCAGAAGCATCGGAAAACCTAAGTGGTGTGCGGGGCGTATACCTGGATCGTAAGACCGGAAAATACAGGGCCAGGCTAAAGTTTCGCGGCAAGTTATACAACCTTGGTTGCTACACCATGTTGGCGGACGCAGTAAAGGCCCGCAGAAGAGGCGAAGAAGAAATCTTTGATACATTTCTTGCCGATTGTGTGCAAACCGAAGCAGGTATGGTCCTTTGATGAGACTATGCATGGAACGCTTTTAGGATAACGAGCGAATTGCGCTGAGACCGTAACTCTGTATAAACATTCTAACAGATATTCCCATAAAGAGTTAGTAGATGGAGGGTTATGCATGAGCGAGGTCAATAAGGATACTGCAATGGTAAGAAAAACAAAAAGGCAGGATCTTACCGGGAAACGGTTCGGGAAATTGACTGCTTTGGAATATGACTCTGCGAAGCAAAAATGGAAATGCCTTTGCGAGTGTGGCAACATTACATATAAAACCACGGGACACTTAAATGCAAACGCAGTAAGCTGTGGCTGTATCCAAAAGCAGGATCTAGCCGGAAAAAAGTTTGGAAAATTGACAGTGCTGTGCAAGTCTGATAACCGAAGATGCAGAGCAACAATGTGGCGGTGTCAATGCGATTGCGGCAATATTTGCGAGAAGCCAACAGGCGAATTAAACTCAGGCTTTGCAACAAGCTGCGGATGCAGTTGGCGGCAACCGGCAGTGCAGGAAGCGCAAAAGTATGGAAGATTGACTGTAATCCGTCCCACAGAGCAGCGAAGCGGAAAATCCGTTGTTTGGGAATGCTTATGTGATTGCGGAAACACAGTTCTCGCTCGAGCAACACTTCTTGCTTCCGGTCACACAACCTCATGTGGCTGTGTAAAGCGGGAATTGGATGAACAAAAGGACTTTAAAAAATTCTGACCTACACAGATGATACTTGCATTGAGTTTGCGAAAGGTATTGGAAAACCGCGTTCCAACACTTCTTTGGATACAGGTGTTCGTGGCGTGATCTTGAAAGACGGGAAATACCAAGCTCAAATCAAATTCCGAAAGAAGCGCTATTATCTGGGGCGGTTTTCACGGTTGGAGGATGCCGTGGAGGCCAGACGGCGAGCTGAGATGAGGGTGGAAGAATATGTAGAGGAATACCTCGCCGGAAACCCCTCTCCATCTATCCGTATCGATTTATAAGTTTCCTCTATATTGAAAGGAAAGAGAAATCAAATGAGCAAAACAATCAAAAAAGTATGGAATTGGCTAAGTGGTGTGCTTGTGACCATTGTGGTTCTTCTGGCAATCGCTTTGGTGGGAGTTCGACTGGTAGGCTTAAAACCTTTCGTGGTACTGTCTGGGAGCATGGAGCCTGAATATCATGTTGGAAGCTTGATCTATGTAAAATCTGTAGACTACAAGCAGCTCCAAGCAGGAGATGATATCACCTACATGCTGGATAAGGACACTGTGGTAACTCATCGGATCATAGAGGTCCTGATAGATGAGGAAGATCCCGAAACCCTTCGCTATTTTACGCAGGGCATTGCCAATGAGGTGCCGGATGCGACCTCCGTACATTATAAGAACATCATTGGCAAGCCGGTGTTCACCATTCCTTATTTGGGCTATGTCTCCAATTACATTCAGAATCCTCCCGGCATGTATGTAGCCATTGCCGCCGGCGCGATCCTGATCATGCTGGTGTTCCTGCCCGACCTCTTTGAGGACGACAAGAAGAAAAAGCCGACCCCCGAAAAGAACGAAGAAGAAAAGGCCTGACCTCCCGTAGGGGTCGATTGAGGCACATCGCCCAGCTTCTGCCCCCCTTGTCATCCTGAGGACAAAGACCGAAGGATCTCCCGGCTAATAAGACCGAGATTCTTCGACTTCACCTGCGGCTGCGCCCAGAATGACAGCGCAGACCATCAGATTTCCGTCTCATTGCGTGGGTCTTTAGGCCCGTGGCAATCCGTACCCCCCGTAGGGGCGATTATCCATCGCCCGCAGGCGGATCATATCCGCCCTTGCAATCGCTTTCTATGAAAGCGTACATAGGAAGATACACGCTGTTTCGTGGTAGCATGTCAGGGTCTGGTTGGCGATCCCCTCAAAATCCAGGCCTGGGATTTCAAACTGATTTTGACATGCTGTCATGAAGCTCCGTGATGAAAATATTATCTTCAAAATATGCAAACGAAAGGAAATGAAGAAAATGAAAAAGGCAAACAAAGCCCTGCTGCTGGTTCTGTGTGCAATCCTGCTGGTTGCCGGTTCCGTCATGGGCACCCTGGCTTACCTGACCTCCACTGCTAAGGTTGAGAACACCTTCACTGTCGGTAATGTGACCATTACCCTGGACGAAGCAAAGGTTACCGAGTATGGTGTTAAGGACGGCGAAACTCGTGTAGCTACGAACGAGTATAAGCTGATCCCCGGCCACACATACGTCAAGGATCCTACTGTTCATGTTGCTGCTGACAGCGAAGACTGCTACATTTTTGTGAAGGTCGAAAACGGCCTGGGAACTGCTGGAACCATTACTATGGAAACTGGCTGGACTCTGGTCAATGACACCGACAATGTTTGGATGTACAACGAGGTGCAGAGTGCTGGTGAAAGCGTTGTTGCATTTGAAGAGTTTATCTTTGGCACAGATGCGAATCCTAGCCAGTATACCGATGCCAAGATTGTTGTTACCGCCTATGCTATCCAGGCTGACACTCTGACCGGCAAGACTCCCGCTGAAATCTGGGCGCTGTTCAACTAATCTTATATTTCCCGGAGTGTTCTCCGAGCAATAATCTTTTCTACTATTAAAGAAAGGAGGAAACTCAAATGAAGAATACTAAGAAGATGATGGCTCTGCTGCTGGCTCTGACTCTGGTACTGGGCTGCGCTATTGGCGGTACCGTTGCTTACCTGCAGATGAAAACTGACTCCGTTGTCAATACCTTCACCACCAGTGATGTGTCCATTACCCTGGAGGAAAGTGCATCTCAGTGGAATGACAACGATAACAGTGCCTTGACAAATTCCTATAAGATGGTTCCCGGCGCTGTACTCGCAAAGGATCCTAAGGTGACTGTTATTGGCGGCAGCGAGGCTTGCTATGTGTTTGTGGAAATCGTGGAGTCCGATAACTTTGGTGATTATCTGGAATATACAGTGGCTGATGGTTGGACACCTATTGCAACAAACTCCAATGTCTACTACCGTACGGTCGATGCTTCCAATGCAGATCAGGAATTCGCAGTTCTGCTGAACAATCAGGTTACTGTTAAGTCCACTGTCACTAAGACCGATATGGCAGAAGCTAATGGCAAGCTTCCCACCTTGACCTTCACTGCTTACGCAATTCAGCTCAACCATCTGAAGGATGTCACTGATGCAGCTGGTGCATGGGCACTGATCCCCAAACAGTAATCCCCGCATAAAACCCGAAAGGAAGTAAATTGTATGAAGAAGAGAATTCTGACTATCGCACTGGTCGTCGCTCTGCTGGCTACCTGCTTCGCCGGTACCTATGCATACTTGCAGGACTCCGAGGCACAGAAGAACACCTTCACTGTGGGTAAGGTTACCATTACTCTGGATGAAGCCAAGGTGAAGAAGGACGAAGCAACCGGCAACCTGGTTGCTGACGGCACTGCCCGTATTGAGGCTGTCAAGGAAACGATTAACGGCCAGTCCTACCATCTGTTCCCCGCAATGACCGTCACCAAGGACCCCACCATTACTCTGGACGCTGGTTCCGAGGATGCTTGGATCGCTGCTAAGATCACCTTCACCGGTTACAATGCCAAGGCCCTCCTCTCCAACGGTGCTCTGTTTAATGGTACCGCTGATCTGGTTGAGGTTGGCAATGTTCTGTATGTCTATGTGAAGGGCATCCAGAAGGCTGATGCCAAGATCGTTCTGTTCGACACCCTGAAAGTACCCGAAACTTGGGGCAACACCGAGATGGCCGCTCTCAATAACATGACCATCGATGTTGAGGCTTATGCTGTCCAGGCTAACGGCTTTGCTGATTGCGTTACCGCTATGCAGACTGCTTTCGAGGGCGCATTCCCCAAAGCTACCTCTACCCCCGCAAACTAATCACCCCCCCAAAAAACTGAAAGGAAGTAAAAGTTCATGAAGAAGAGAATTGTTACTATCGCTCTGGTAGTTGCTCTGCTGGCTACCTGCTTCGCAGGCACCTACGCTTACCTGACCGATAAGGACGCAGCTACCAACACCATGACCCTGGGTAAAGTTGACATCGAGCAGTACGAGTGGCAGCGTACCGTCAATGAGGACGGCACCTATGCTACTGCTGAAGTTGATGGCAAGAACAGCTATGTGCTGGAGGCTTATGAGCAGGACAAGCCCCTGTACCCCATCGTTGGCGACCCCAACGAGCCTGCAAGCAGCCCCGCCCATGCAGGTTGGGATAGCATTCCTGTTCGTATGTCTCAGGTTTATTCCTACGGCGGCATGGATGTTTTCGCTGGCAAGAATGCACAGGATAAGTTCGTTACCGTTGCAAACACTGGCAAGACTGACGCTTACGTCCGCACCTTGGTCGCTGTCGAGGTTGGCACTGTCGATCCCGGATTGGTCCGCATTTCCAACCATAGCACTTGGACCAGAAACGATATTGGTGTTGTCGCAATCGATGGCAACAACTATTATGTGTACGAGTTTGTCTACGCCGGCGGTAAGCTGAGCGACGGCAGCTGGAGACACGAGAACGGTGTCCTGCCCACAAACGATACCACTTACCCCAACCTGGCTCAGGTTTACCTGAAGCACAATGCTACCAACGAAGACATGGTCAATATCGACGGCAACCAGAATGGTAAGCTGGACATCCTGGTCCTGTCTCAGGCTGTTCAGGCTGCAGGCTTTGCGAATGCTCAGACCGCTCTGGACACCGCTTTCGGTTATGCTACCGCTGAGAACCTGAACGAGTGGTTCTAATCCGTTATCGCTGGCTAATCTGCGCATATCTACTGAAACCCCGCATTTTTAACGAAATTTTGAAAGGAAGTAAAACCATGAAAAAGAAGCTTGTAGCTTTTATGCTGGTAATCTCTATGCTGGCTATGGCTATCGTCGGCGGCACTCTGGCATACTTCACTGATACCGACGAGGCTACCAATGTGTTCGCTATCGGCAACATCGCTATTGATCAGAACGAGTGGCAGCGCGATGGCGAGGAGATCGTCGAGTTCGAACAGGACAAGAATGTTGTCCCCGCTGTGCTGAAGTACCTGACCAAGTCCGACGTGACTGTTGACGGCTACACCTTTAAGATCCGCAGCCTGGAAGGCAACTACATTGACAAGATCGTCAATGTTACCAACACCGGCTCCAATCTGGCCTATGTCCGTACCATCATCGCTGTTCCCAACATGAACGGCTATGACGATACCGCAGACGCTACCCACAACCCCCTGCACTGGAACTACCTGGACGCTTCCGACTTTGGCGGCGAAGGCTGGGACTGGAACGGCAGCAATGACGCTGAAGTTACCGAGCAGCTGTGCTACGCTCAGAACGTTATCATCGACGGCGCAAGCTACGACATCTATGTTGCTACTTACAATGTCGAGCTCGAAGAGGACGAAGTGACTTCTCCCTCCATGGTCGGTTTCTACCTGGATCCCACCGTTGACCATGATGAGAATGGCTACTTCTTCGTTGATGGCAATGGCGAGAAGCAGTCCCTGGAAGAGTGGATGAACGACGGTTCCCTGAAGTTCCTGGTTGCTACTCAGGCTGTTCAGGCTGACGGCTTTGTGGATGCTTGGGAAGCTCTGGATACTGCCTTCGGCGCAATCACTGCAGAGAACCATCCCTGGGTCGTTGAAGAACTGCCCCAGCAGTAATTCCTAACCCAATACCCCGCGCCCGCAAGGGCGCAGGGTATACAGGAACACCTGATCCTTTCGGATGCTCCTGTATGCCCTGCATAATCAATCTAATTCCCATCCCATTTGGGGTGTGCTGATTCCTAACTTCAAAGGAGTGTTGTGAATATGAAAAAGAAAATATTTGCTATGGCTGTGATGCTGATCTGCATTTCTATTTTGGCTTCTACGACCCTGGCTTATTTTACCGATGTGGGAACTGCCCGCAATGTAATCACCACCGGAGGTATCAAGATCGCCTTGGTGGAGCAGCAGTTGGTGGGCGATGTCTTGGTGGATTACCCCGACGAACCCATTGCCGCGATGCCGGGTAAGCGCGTCAGCAAGATCGTGTCCGTCAAGGGCCTGGACCAGGCCGCATGGATCCGGATGCGCTTTGATGTGACGGTCTTCGATGCCACAGGCGAGGCCATGGAAGTTCCCGCTGACGAACTGGCAAAGCTGATCATTATCGCAACCGACGGCGAGAATTGGACCTTCCGCGATGGATGGTGGTACTGCAATCAGGCCGTGACCCCTGGCGAAAGCACCAAGCCTCTGTTTGAGTCTGTGGAGTTCGCAAAGAACATGGGCAACCGCTACCAGGAATCCACCGTGCATGTTGATGTAACCGCCCAGGCGGTACAGAAAGCCAATAACGGCGCCACCGTACTGGATGCAGCCGGCTGGCCCGAAGACTAAGAAAGGAGGAGAGAGATGATGTCTAGAAAAATGCGAGTTCTTTCATTTGCGCTTGCTATCATTATGATAGTGACATCTACACCCATTGCACCGGTGTCTGCGCAGGCAAGCTCTTTGGCCTCCGGAATGACCAACCCCTTTGATAAGAACATTTCTTTCATGCTCAACGGTCAGCTTGTTAAGAGCGACAGCTACCGAATTCCTTCTATCGTTACTTTGGCCGATGGCACAATTGTAGCCACAGCCGATATCCGCTGGAACACCACTTACGACGGCGGCGGTCTAGATACTCTGGTCGCCCGCTCCACCGACGGTGGTAAGACCTGGACTTACAATGTTGCCAACTACCTGAGCGACAACGATAACGAGTATAACTACAATTCTACTACCTTTATCGATTCCTCTTTGTTGGTCGCAGCAGACGGTATGACTGTCTATATGCTGACAGACCTGTATGCCTACGGTGTCGCGCTGAACGGTCTGTGGAAGACTGACACGGATCCTTTCTTCTCTTATCCCGAGTCGGATACTGGTTTCGATGCTAACGGCAACTTAAAGCTCAGTAGTGACGGCAGAAGTTCCTTCGGTTACTATCTGAGCAATGGCAAGATTTATGCCAACGGCGCTACCGAACCCGTTGAAGGCTACTCCGTCGATCCGTACTTCAATATTACCTACATCGAGGATGGCAAAACTGTAACGAGCAATCTTTTCTTTGAGAATTCTCCCTTTAAGGTCGCCAGAACCCAGTTCTTGTACCTGACTAAGTCCACCGACGGCGGTGCGACCTGGTCTGCTCCCACTCTTTTGAATTTGAGAGTGCCTGCCGGTACAACGGCTAAGGATACCGACGAAGATGCCCTTCTGGTATCTCCGGGCGATGCGATTACCACTTCTTCCGGCGTCATGGTGTATCCTGTGTATAGCTATGCGCACTATCCTACTTACAATTCTGCTTCTGCATCTTATCAGCACATGGGCCTGATTTATTCCACCGATGGTGTAAATTGGGAAAGAACAGCAAATTTCACCGGCGTGAATTTCTCTTCCGAGGGTGCTGTTGTCGAACTGGAGAACGGCAATCTGCGTGTGTTCTTCCGTAATGACAGCGGTTATCTGTGCTATGTTGATTACGATCTGCGCACTAACAGCTGGATAAACTATGTGAAAACGGAGATTCCCACTAACTCTAACACACAGATGTCTGCCATTACTTATTCCAAGACTTCTAATGGCAAGCAGGTCATTCTTGTTTCCTGCCCCACCGGCCCTAACGGAAAAGGCTCTTCCAGCGGTGACGGTTCCCAGCGTTCCAACGGTAAGATCCATGTCTTCACTGTGAGTGCTGACGGCACCATGAATCTTGAAAATACCGTTAATGTATTCGACAAGCTTGCAACCGACGCACTGTCCGGTTCCAACTACACCGAGGCAGATGGATTCTTTGCCTATTCTTCTCTGGAGGAAATGTCTGACGGTTCCCTTGCGCTCCTATATGAAAACAACCAGATCGGTTGGGGCTATGGCAAAGACAAGTACTATACCATCACCAATAAGGGTTACTCCTCTTCCGACCTGGGCATCAAGCTGGATCGCCCTGAGACCGTTGTTGTCGATGCTAACGGAAAAGCCGTTAATAATCTTGCTCTTGATGTGTATGAGAAGGCCACTCTGAAGGCCAATACTTACTACTTCACCGGCAATGTAGAACACCAGTGGCAGATTGAGCATGAGGAAGGCAAGTGGGCCGATATCTACGGCGAAACTGGCGAGACTCTGAAACTTTCCTTCGGCCTGGTTGGAAGCCTGATGGGTATTGATGGCCGGGTAGCTATCCGCTGCAAGAGTACTAAAGGTGTGAATACTATTTATAGCCAAACTATCAATGTTAACATTACTGCATCCCAGCCCGAAGAACCCGAGGAAGAGCCCGAAGAAGAGCCCGATGTTACGGTTTCCGAAAATATTACCACTTCTTCCGGTGAGACCGTAACTGTTACGGTTACCGGCTCCCTGCCAGAGGATGCTTCCGTTCAGCTGGGCGAGACCGATTCCGCCGGTGTGGATGTAAAGCCTAGTGAAACTGTTGTCGCGGCGCTGGATATCTCCATCAAGAATGCTGACGGCACCGAGTGGCAGCCCGAATCTGGCGAGACTGTCACCGTCACCTTGGAAGCCTCCAAAATCGGCCTCCAGAACGGCGAGGAATTTGTGGTCTATCATGTTCACAATGATGAGGTCGCGCTGCTGGGTATCTATAAGGTAGTCGATAATACCATCAGCTTTGAGGTTGACGGCTTCTCTAAGTTCGTGTTCGCAAAGACCGTGCAGACTCTGTTTGCCGATGATCTGCTGGTCAATAGAGAAAAGACCGCTACCCTTAGATACGATTATTTTGCTGCTATTGCAGATCCGTCAAATGAAGAACAGAAAATGGCCTTGGAAGGCAGGGACTACGAAGCCGGTATTGAGTTCGTTATTACCGATGTCTATGTTACCAGTACTGCTCCCTACAATATCTATTACAAGGTAGAACTCAAGGACAAAGATGTATACAATGCTTTTGTGGATGCCTATCCCTGGATCTATCATGGCAATCAGGGCGAGGATCCCAGTATGTCGACGTTGATTATTCACGAAGAGGAGCAGACCGAAGAAACTGATATCTTTGCTGAGTACATTGACAAGTATGCCGCGTTCAATGCATGGAACGACTGGATCGGAGAGGGTTCGTATGACTACTTCTGGCTGAAGGCGGATCCCACTTCTGAAACGGAGGAAACCTTCCAGTGGTCCGTCTACGATGAGGACTTCGAAATTGACCTGATTGTCAAGGTCAGGGACTACTATATTGACGCTGAAGACAAGGTGTGGATCCATGTTGAGCCCGTGAACGGCCTGGAACTGCCCGAATCTTTGAAGAACTGTCCCTGGGTTCATTTGAATAGCGCCACGGATTATAACTGGGAGTACGATACCCTCTTCTTCTTCGAACCTGAAGATCCTTCCGGTGAGGATATTGCGGTTGTGGACAAATATGGCATGACCCTTTGGGAAATGTATCTGTACTCCAACGAGAAGCGTGAGATTACCGTCCAGACCAACCTGACCGGTGACATCAGTTACCGTTGGGAAGTTTGCTACGATACTGATAATCTCCTCTGGTCTCCCATTGAGGGTCAGACCTCTCCCACGCTGAACGTATCCTTCGCCATGCTCTCCGGCGTTCTGCAGGACGGCGAATGGGCAGCCCTGCGTTGCGTAGCATCCAATGCCACGGAGACCGTGACCAGTAATGTGATCATTGCCAGAGTGCAGTTTGTTGAGAGCGATAACCGTAACAGCATGCAGTATTTCATCATTCTCAGCTCTCTGCCCGAATTGTATTCTGCCGCAAGCTCTTCCGGATCCCAGAGTGAGGATCCCGGTGTTCCTGCGGCAGAAGGTGATGAGGGCGAGCCCACTGTGCCGAGCGATAACAGAGTTGTGGTTACCCTGACCGCGCAGAAGGAGAACGGGGATGAGATCTTCTCGGAAGGCTATCAGTTGGAATACAACGGCACAGCAAATAGTGTGGCGAAGATTCCCTACCTGCCTGGCTACGATCTTTATGACCCGGATGGTAATAAGATCGAGCTGAACACTGATGAAAATGTATACGTCTATCAAGTATACATGCCGAATGTAACCGAAAATAAGGAGATCATCCTGACTTATAAGCCGGGTATGACCACCTATAAGGTAGTGTATTACCAGCAGAATGTGTTTGACGATGGGTATACTCAGGTTGGTGAGCCTGTTGTCCTGAATGGTCTCACCGACGACATGGTGGATATCAGCAACGAAGCTTTCAACAAGTCCTTCGACGGCTTCTATCAGCTGCTGTTTGAAGTGGTGCCCATCGCTTCCGACGGCTCCACCACCATCGAGATCCATTATGACCGTCTGTACTACAAGACCCTCTTCGGTCTGGACGGCGGTTACGGCGTGCAGCCTGTCTATGCCCGTTACGGAACGCCAGTTACCGTAAGCAATCCCACCAAGGCCGGCTATGTCTTTGCGGGTTGGGAACCCAACAAGGGCTGGACTGAGAACTTTGTTTCCGGCGAAGTCACCGAGTGGGACCTGGAAGGCGAAATGATCGAGCAGTTTATCAATATCGAGATTCCTGCTTATCATACTTCCTATACCGCTGTTTGGAGAGCCAATGATGCGGCCACGGTGACCGTGGTCATTTGGGGCGAGAATGCTGACAGTAATGGATATTCCTATATCGCGGAAGAATCCTTTACAATTTCTGCAAATCCCGGTGCGACCATTACCTACCGTCCCAGCCAGAACATGTGTGGCTTTGAGGCGCATACCCATGGCGCCGGCTGCGACACCAACTGCGGCAAAACCGAGCATACCCACAACATGGCAGACAAGTGCTATGTTTGCGAACTGGAAGAACACACCGAGCATACTGATGCCTGTTGGAACTGTGGCGGTATTCAGAATCATACCATTAGTTGTTATCAAACATCTGATGGTACCCTGAGAGCCTCCCCCGAGACCAACGGAACAAAGTTGGTAACATTGCGTAGCATGAATCAGGCCAATTGTGGTATACTATACCAAATCGGCAGATATGGATCTTATCAGTATTATTTCAAATTGGGTAACGAGTTTTACGAGGTTTATGGAAATTACTCTGGGTACGGTTACACCATTGATGAAGATACCACGATAACATTACGCAATAATAACTGCCATCCTAATCTGCATACTGCGCATGGCAATTCTTGTAGTCTTACCTGTCACCAGCATACGGATCCCTGCTTTGTAGTCAAGTGCCAGAAGGTAGAACATACTCATGAAACCGGTTGCTACACTTGTGACAAGAAGGAACACACACATGACGCCGGCTGTAGACACACTACTGGCTACGATAACAACGAGCTGTGGGATCTCAATGAAGAGAAGACCGGCTCCGTTACTGTCGCAGCCGACGGCAGCACCGTCTATAATGTGTACTATGACCGCACGATGTTCACGTTCAAGTTCCAGGCTAATAGCAGACAAGTTTATGAGTTTTCTGCAAAATGGGGCGACTATATCGTAGATAAATGGACCTTCACAGGATCTAATGGTGTGAGCTATTCTCCGGCAAACCAGGACTCCTGGAAAGCCACCGGCGGCACCTACACGCAACGTATTTTCCTGCTGATCACGATGCCTGCGGAGAATGCGACATTTACGCGCCAGAGCAACAATGATTACTCGAATGAGTTCTTCTATTATGTGGAGTCACTTGTGCAGGAGCCTGGTGGGAACAGACGTTTGTTTGAGGGCAAATACTACGATCTGAAATTTGAACTCAACAATGACTTCGGTAGATTGTACTATGATGAGGACTTTTTCGAGCTCAAGGGTTTCACCCGGTATAAGTCTGCTCGCGCAAACGGTAATGAATATCCCCTTAGCAATAGTGGTACTAATCGGATCGACGAGCTGTATTTTTACTACACCAGAGATAAGAGCCAGCTTGTGTTTAACAACTACGGAACCAACGAACGGGATGAGGATGTCCTCTATCAGGCTCCGCTGTCTCAGTACGGTTCCTACACGCTGCCGGATTCCAAGGCCCCCGATGTCTATGAGGAAGGCTCCGTGACCTTCAAGGGCTGGTATCAGAGTCCTCAGGTACCCGGCAACTTTAATTTTGAGGCTGAGACACCCTTTGATTTTGCGACAGAAACCATGCCGGAAGGCAACCTGATCCTGTATGCCTGGTGGCAGCCTGTGAGCCATAATGTTACCTTCTACCATTCCAAGGAGGCCATGGAGGCCGGTGAGGTGTACACCGCTGAAGGTATCACCTACGATTATGATGTGCCCCACGGCAGCAAGATCCAGAATCCCTATACGCCCCCTGCGGATCCCACCAATGGCAAGTATGAATTTGACGGCTGGTTCTACATCAACGACGAAGGCATGGAGACCATGTGGAGCTTCGAGGATTCTACTGTCACAACCGATGTCAAGATCTACGCTAAGTGGATCTCCAATACGCTGATGCCCTATACCGTTCGTTTCGTGTATGTGGATAAAAACGGCAACGAGATCGAGATCGCGGATCCCATCACCGGCTCTGCACTGGCAGGTAATACCAAGACATTCAATGCCAAGGCTGGCTCCGAGCTGTACAATGGATATCAGTCCAGATACTTCCCGACCATCCAAAGCCACTCCTTGACCATCGATATCGAGGACGAATCAAAGAATGTATACACTTTCTACTATGTGTACCGTGAGTACGTTCCCTACGACGTATACTATCTGACCAAGGAAAATCCCGGCACCAGTCTGGGTACCACGACCTATGAGGGAGAAACCTATTATCTCATCGCAGAGACAAAGAAGGTTTCTAACAACGATAAGGTCATCGTGACGGAGAATGCAGAGCTGATTTCTGGTTATGTGTTTGATGAGTATCAGAAACGTCTGACTGTTGATCCCAATGACAGCACCAAGAACGTTCTTTATTTCTTCTATACGAAGGATAATGTGAACGGTCAGTACGTTGTACATTACATGACCCAGAATGTGGCTGGCACTGGCTTCGATGAACACTCTTCCTTTACCGGCATCATGCCTGACAATACTAATTACACCGTTCCCAATCCTCCCAAGGAAATCGAGCACTTTACCTGGGACGAAGGCTATAACGATGGCACCAACATCGAAAAGCTGTCCGGTACCGTTAAGGTAGGCGAAGTTCTGGAACTGTGGGTCTACTACACCAGAGATGAGTATTCCTATAAGGTTCAGTATCTGGATCGGGCGACCGGCCTGGCTGTCCATGACGAAAAGACTGAAAAAGCCAAGTGGGAATCCCAGGTAACGGAAAACGCAGTGAATGTGGATGGCTATGAGCTGGTCAGCGAGAAGTCCTACACCCTGGATATTTCCGACGATCCCAGCAAGAATGTCATCGTGTTCTACTATGTGAAGGATGTTACGATCAATTACAAGGTCGTTGGCCCTGTTGCAAACTGCGGCACGGTGACTCCCGCGACCGAAACCGTCGCTGCAGTTACCGGCGAGGCCAAGGGTTCTGTCCCTGAGGCTTCCAACGCTGTCTACAAGTTCGTTGGTTGGTATATGGATGCGGAATGCAGCACTCCCGTTCCTGCTGTCTGGGTAGATGCAAACGGCAAGATCACACCTCAGAAGCCCGGCGATATGTGGAAGAATGCCACCTACTATGCCAAGTTTGAGTACAACCTCACCAGCTTGACCATCGTCAAGGTCGGCGCAGAGGAGCACAAGGACATCGATCCCAATCAGACCTTCATCTTCAATATCTCCGGCAACGGCGTCAATATGGATGTTACCGTTCACAGAGATAAAAATGGCAACTGGTCTACTACGATTGATGGTCTCACCGTTGGTGCCCAGTACATCATCACCGAGAAAACCGACTGGTCCTGGCGTTATAATTGCACAGGATGGACACACATCATCGGTGAAACAAGAGGTAGCGGAGATGGCCGCGAGGCAGGCATTACCCTTGGCCTGAACGGCACCCTCATCTTCACCAACACCCGCGGCAACGAACAGTGGCTTGACGGCGACAGCTGGTGCAACAACATCTTCAGCGGAACTAAGAACTGAGAAAGGAGCATGACATGAAGAAGTATATCAACAGAAAGTCCATACTCATCACGTCCGTAGCGCTCCTTCTTGTGATTGCTGTTGGTACGACCCTTGCCTATATCTTCACAAACACAGATCCGGTAGAGAACACCTTTACTCCCTCCAAGGTCTCTTGTGCAGTTGTGGAGAACGGTAAAGTCGACGAGAACACCGCCGATGTCGTAGAAACCGGCAACAGCAAAACGAACGTTCAGATCAAAAACACTGGCGACACGGATGCCTACATCCGTGTTGCCGTGGTGGTAAACTGGATGAGCGAAGATGGCTCTAAGGTTTGGGCACAGAAGCCGGTTAAAGATGCTGATTACAAAATCAGCTATAATCTCAGCAACAATGGCTGGATCGATGGTGGCGATGGCTACTATTACTACACCCAGCCCGTTGATCCCAACGAAATGACCGGCGTTCTCATCAATAGCGCTACCCAGGAGGTTACAGGTCCTAAAGGAACAGATGGCACTCAGTATTATCTGTCCATCGAAATCGTGGCTTCTGCCATCCAGGCTGAGGGTATGGGCGCTGGTTCTGCCCAGGAAGCATGGGTGAAGGCCAAGCCCTCTCAGGGCAACAGCTAAGGAGGTGTGGATATGAAAAGATTCATTACCTTCCTTTGCGTGCTGGGAATCCTGCTGAGCATGGCCGCAACGGCCTCCGCCGTCGGTACTGTCACCTATGTTGGCGATGCGGAGAAATTCATCTTTGCCCCCGGCAGTGATCATTCTCCCACGGACTTGTTCTCAGATCTGAAAAATGTCATGCCCGGCGACAGCATCACCCAGCAGGTGCAGATCAACAATAAAGTTTCCAACGGGGTCAAGATCAAGCTGTATATGCGTTCTCTAGGTGCGCAAGAGGGTACGAACGAATTCCTGTCCCAAATGAAGTTGACAGTTAAGCAGGCGGGCGATTCCATCATGTTTGCGGCTCCGGCAAATGAAACTGCCCAACTGACCGATTGGGTCTATTTGGGAACGATCTACTCCGGAGGTGAGATCACTCTGGATGTCACACTGGATGTTCCCATTACCATGGGCAATGAATTCCAGAATCAGATCGGCTACATCGACTGGGAGTTCAAAATCGAGGAGCTGCCCGTTGAACCTTCTGACCCGGAACCGCCTAAGACCGGCGATACTTCAAATATCTATGTGTATGCCGGAATGATGCTTTTGAGCCTTTTGGCAATGATTATTTCACTTCTCGCAGGAAAAGAGAAAAAGCAGGAGAAATGTACCGAATAACTGCTGGTGCAGAAGAAATGTTTTATAGGGCTCCACCCATGAGGGTGGAGCCTAAATTCGTTCGGAGTGTTCAGTTGTTTGTTCCGCCAGTGTCGTTTGCTCTGCAACTTGACAATCAATTCTATACCATCTCTTGGCATAACATCCTTTTAATTTTTCTGATCATCAGTGTGATTCTTAATGTGGTATTTATAATCATTATTGTTGTTCCTACAATCAAGAAGAAAAAGCAAAGATAATAAAAGAACCCCAAAACCACCCGATTAATCAACAAACTCCCAGCCGTTGAATGCGGCTGGGAATTTTTGTTGTCTCAAGGAGGGGGAGTAATTACAAGCTGTTTCGCATTGACCTTAATAATTTAAAGGAGGAACAGCAACATGCCATTAAAGCAAATGAAACAAAAACACCGGAACCCCTCTATTCTTCATGCCATTTCATATCGAATCCCGTTACCGGTAACGGAGGTTGTGCTATTCCGCAGTGGGGACAGTTATACCGTTTGCCCACGCTGCGACAGTCTCCTGGATAGGGAGTATATGAAATATTGTGATTGCTGTGGGCAGTGCCTTGCGTGGGAACTGCTGGACTACGCAAAAGTGATCTATGCCCCTAGGAAGAAATCGCATTAACAACCATAAGAGTCTGGATATGCTCATAGGCCATGGTTATTGCTGTTTTGTGGGTTACATTGATATACAGAGTGGCCACCGTCTGTGTCGTTTCCGTTTCGATGATATTACCTTCCACGTCTACATCTTCGATAATCACGGCGTCTTCAGCTGTTTCAACCCGAGAATTGATCTGGTTCATGGCCCAGAAAATTTCTTCCAGTATTGCTGTCTTGGCATTGTCCATAGAAGCAACATCCTGTGGGTTGTTGGGATCTGTATTGACCTTAACTGCGTAGACAGCCAGAACTTCTGGTCATACTGCCCGTGAACCGGAAGATTCCAGTTTATCGTGAACGGTCATGTTTCGGATCGTAACCAAATTTTCTACACATATGAATTCAATTTGCTTCGCATCTTTTGCAATGTCCTGCGGTATGTCTTGTCTGCTGTATCTGGGGAAGCAAGTCCGTGTTCTACTGCCAATTCGATGAAAGGAACTTTTCTCCTTGCTTTGCGTTTTGGTTTGCCATCTGCATCAAGATCTGCCCTATCGTAATAGTAGGTAGCGTAGCAATCCCGGCAAAAGCCAAGGTGGTCCGCGACGATTGCTCGTTCACGGTAGTTTAATGACTCATAGGCTGACATAACTTTTTCTGCTTTCTCTATGCGCAAATACAGTTCCTCCGTTTGGGAGGTTCCGTCAGCTGCAACTTCCTCCATGCTCTCTTCGCTATCCTCGTCCCCATAGTGCCGGTAGAAATCTGTCATGCTCATATTCAGCAGACCCCCTTGCAGAATCTCTTCCACATTCTTTGGGGAGATTTTTGTTTCTTCAGCGATGGCTGTTATGGTTTCTTCATCATACCGATATTCATGCTCTGCAAACTTGAGCATTACTTTGCGAAGATTTTCGTCCGCATAACTGCTCTGCACCGTATAGCCGGTGCGCATGGTGCGGATGTAGGTGTGCACTGCATTCATGGCATAGAACTTCTTGTAGGTAAGGAACGGAACGCCCAAGGAGATATTGTACCGCCGGAGTGCCTCCATCATACCCATTACGAAAGCCTGCTTGATATCTACAAAGTGGCCATACATGGCATATTCGTTGACAAAGCCTCTTGCTTTGGTGTTCAGTTCCTTCTCGTAGTAGTGCAGGAACCAAGCAAGATATTTCTCGTCCTTTTTGGCAAAGTAAAGATCGAAATAGTCTTGATAGTTTTCATATTTCGGTGGAGCCGGGTCCAACCGGTAAATATGAAGATCCTTTTCCCAATCGCTCACGGCATCCACCTCCTTTAAGTGTTATATTGGGTTACATCAAGTGTTTCCTGGCTTCTTCGTATAGCGCCTGCCGTGTCATATCAATCGGATATTGGGTAGCTGCATACACAGGGTCTTCCTGAGCGTGTAGCTTATGTTCCAGCGCCAATTCTTTTGCTTTCTCAGCAGTTTCTTTCGGAATGGTGCCTCTGCTCTTTTCAGACCGTATCGCGCCGCACCGGCGATTGTAGATATCCACTATGGGATCGGCTGCGGCCAGTTCCTTGCGGTTGATACTGGCGGCATACTGTTTGCAGGAGATCTGCTTGCCTCGGAAGGTGTAGGGTGACATGCCAGAGCAGTACCGCTGCCGCCTTGCGGATGTCATAAGGAAGTTGCTTTCACAGATCTCGCACTGCTTTGGGTAGTGTCCGTAATGCAGACCCTCAAAGAAATCCGTGATAATAAAACTGTAGTAGCTGTCAAAGAACAGCCGCCTTGCTTCCACATCGAATTTACTCTTGATATTCTTTTTGTAGGGAACATATTCGGTAGTCACCGGCAGCGGAAGTTCCCCAAAGACTTCCAAAGCAATGGGAAGCAGGTGCGGTTCATCCAGCCTTTCAGCTTCATCTGCTTTCGCAGCAAATTTCTTTAGCTGATGAAATGCCTTTTGGAGATTATCGCCTATGGTGTCATAGAACCGCAGTGTGTCCATAACTTCGTTTAACAGTTTTTCTGCTGCATCAAAGAATTTTTTGTTATACGCAGGGGGAAGAATATCTAAAAGGACTTGGCCTTCATCCATATTGCCAACTGCTGCTCTACGGTGGAAATAGGATGCAAGCATTTCTGCGTTTTCATTTGTAAACAGGTTCGCTATTCTGTTTCGCTCGGCATTGATATCCAACACATCAAAGGGTTTTAGCCACGGCAGCGCATGAAAGATGTGAAGCATTTCTTCTCCTGCCCGCAGGAAGACACTCTCACTTATGTAGCCAGCCTGAAGTTGATTCTGTAACTGCCCGTTTCTGTGTGTGAACACAGATAATCTGGCCGCAGTATCGTCTTTATAATATTGATTCAGCAGATGGACGCAGTAATAGCCTGCAGGATAAGTTTTGTTTCCTATCCGTACTCTGCCGTCCCGGTAATCTGCGCTGAAGAATCTGACACTATCCATAAACCCACCTCCTTGCGTATCATTTTATTTTAAGAACTGTCCAATAAAGTTCCCTCTTACTATTATCATATTATTTTCTAATGAAATAATTGTAGATTTTTTGAAAACATCACTTTCGGAAAATGTAAACATATTAAGAACAACCATAAAAACTGTTGTACTGCAAGCATTTTTTGTTGTTTCGCTTTTCGTTTTCTTCATGTTTCTATATTCCATATAAAAATCGCCTTTTCATGTATTCAAATAAGTGAGGGGGATAACACCAACGCAAATGAATACGCAGGGCTTTGCCGTCGGGAAACCGGCGGCTATTTTTATGCCCGAAGGAAAGGAGGACGATAAGGTGTTACACATCACACAGCAGCAGGAAGGAAGAATCCGGAATTTGGTACGAAGGCGGTGTGCCAATTACCGGAAAGGCAACTGCCTGCTGTTGGACGGCTTGGAGGAACGCACCTGTGTACAGCTTTTGTGCAGTAGCGGCATCTATTGCCGCTATTTCCAAAATGCGGTGCTTCCGGGAGAGAAAGACGTGTACACACAAATCTTGAAGCAAAACAACAAGGAGGAATGCCAATGAAAACAATGAACGCAGTCCACATCATTGGTGTTGACCATGGCTATGGCAACATCAAAACCGCAAACTACTGCTTTCCAACCGGTGTGGAGAGCAGTGACACCGAACCGACCTTCAAGCAAGACCTGCTGATCTACGAAGGTCAGTATTACCAGATTGGCATTGGTCACAAGGAGTACGCCGCTGAGAAGATCATGGACCAGGACTACTATGTGCTAACCCTGGCAGCAATCGCAAGAGAACTGGCAAGGGAGGATATCACCGAGGCCAGTGTGTATATTGCTGCCGGTCTGCCGCTGTCATGGGTGGGCAAACAAAAACAGGCTTTCAAAGAGTATCTACTGCAAAACCGGGATATATCTTTCACTTG
>JAZOLX010000027.1:0-51848 GCA_045653485.1 Faecousia sp.
GGAACAAACACCCTACGGGAATCAGTAGCTTCATAATGCATGGTATGGGCAAAGCTTACCATACGCACGTGCTCCACTCAAATCACACCCGAGCCCGGCTCGTGGACCTTCCGGGGCGGATGGGCGCCTAATTAGGCAGCCGCTGCAACGATATTGTTGTCAGTTAAATTTAAAAAGGTACCCGTTTTATCGTGGTCAGGCGCCACGGCCCGCTATTCCAGCCTCACTACCCCCGTCGAAACCAGTACGGCCCCTTATGGGAGCGGGATGCAGTTACATCCCGCTGTGAAAACTTAGAATCTGCCGTAGGGATCAGGGAGCTTCTTCAGTTCTGCCAGTGCTGCGCCGTTCACTTCGACAGTGATGGAAGCGATCTTCTGCTCAGCAACGGGGCGATCCTGCATGCCGGTCTTGGTAGAAGCGATAGCATCCACCACATCCATGCCGGAAGTGACCTTGCCAAATGCGGCATACTGGCCGTCCAGGTGCTTGGCATCCTGGTGCATGATAAAGAACTGGCTGCCAGCACTGTTGGGGCTGGAGGAACGGGCCATACTCAGCACGCCGCGCTTGTGACGCAGCTCATTCTTGAAGCCATTGAAGAAGAATTCACCCTTGATGCAGTAGCCGGGGCCACCCATGCCGGTGCCGTCAGGGCAGCCGCCCTGGATCATGAAACCGGGGATGACACGGTGGAAGATCAGGCCATCATAGTAATTGTGCTGGCACAGATCTACAAAGTTAGCAACGCTCTGGGGTGCCTTATCAGGGTACAGCTCGCCCTCGATAACGCCGCCGTTTTCCATAGTGATCTTAAAAGTAGGATTCATATCAGTACCTCTCTTTCATAGCCCGGTCGATTTGGCGCTTTGCGTCCTTCTCCGCCGCGGCTTGTCTTTTATCGTACAGTTTTTTACCCTTGCACAGGCCCACATTCACCTTCACCCGGCTGCCCTTGAAATATACAGACAGCGGGATCAGAGAATAACCGTCTTGCTTGACTTTTCCCAACAGGCGCATGATCTCCCGTCGGTGCATCAAAAGCCGCCGGACACGTCTGGGGTCAGGATTGAAACGGTTTCCGTGATCATAGGGGGATATGTGCATCTGGTTCAGAAGAAGTTCGCCGTCCTTAATGCCGCACCATGCGTCCTTCAGATTCAGCGTTCCTTGGCGTATGGACTTGACTTCTGTACCGCACAGTTCAATGCCGGCTTCCATTTCTTCTTCCACAAAATACTCATGGTAAGCTTCCCGGTTCCGGGCCATGATCTTAATGCTCTGCTTTTCCGTACGCCTCACCTCCTGATTCCGTGGATATTATAACACATCTGTCAAGGCATTTAAACACAATATCCATTAATTGAAAATTAATGGTTGCAAGCGCATCCATATTTTAGTATAATGTGACGAGTATTATGCAATGGGAGTGTGAACAGTTCATGCCGACGAAACATACAACCAGCCATCACCATCATCTGATGACTCCCCGGAAGAAAAAAACAGTGGATATGACCCAGGGCAATATCACCCGGCATATCATTCAGTTTGCGCTTCCTTTATTGGTAGGCAATATTTTCCAACAGCTTTACAATACAGTTGACACTTGGGTTGTTGGTAATTTTGTCAGCAATGAGGCTTTCTCTGCTGTTGGTACGGTTGGTCCGATCATCAATATGCTCATCGGCTTTTTTATGGGACTTTCCTCGGGAGCCGGTGTTGTCATCAGCCAGAATTACGGAGCAAAAAGGTTTGACGAGGTGGAAAAAGCTGTTCATACCGCGATCGTCATGACACTGGTCGTTGGTGTGGCCTTCACTTTTATTGGGTTGGGTATGACACCCTTCATGCTGCAGCTGATGAAAACCCCCGACAATGTGCTGCCGGAATCCACTGCCTACTTAAGTATTTATTTTTCCGGCATTCTGGGTTTGATGGTCTATAACATCGGCGCCGGTATCTTGCGGGCTGTTGGTGATTCCCAAAGGCCCTTCTATTATCTGGTAGTCTGTGCCATCATGAATACCGTTCTGGACCTTGTATTTGTAATTGTCTTTGAAATGGGTGTTCGCGGTGTGGCTTTGGCAACGATCCTTTCCCAAGCTACTTCAGCCATTCTGGTAGTTATCACACTGCTTCGTACCGATGAATGCATCAAGCTGCGTTTGAAAAAGCTTCGCATACATTGGCAAGTTTTGAAAAAGATCTTTCTGGTGGGTATTCCCGCAGCCATCCAAATGGCAATTACATCATTCTCCAATATTTTCGTACAATCCTACATCAACTTCTTTGGCGCCGATTGCATGTCCGGTTGGACGGCTTATGCAAAAATCGATCAGCTTCTGTTCCTGCCTATGCAATCCATCGCGCTGGCCTCTACAACCTTTGTCGGTCAGAATCTGGGATGCAATCAGGTGGATCGGGCAAAGAAAGGTGTTCGCCAGTCCTTGCTCCTTGCGGCAAGCGCTACCATCCTGTTGATGATCCCAGTCATTGTTTTCGCGAAACCTGTTGTGTCCTTCTTCAACAGCAAGCCGGAGGTAATTAGTTACGGTGCTATGCTTCTGACTTGGCTATCTCCATTTTATGTTTTGTGTTGTTTCAACCAGATTCTTTCCGGTGCACTTCGGGGCGCAGGCATCACCCGGGCGCCTATGGTGATCATGATCTCCTCCTTTGTTGTGTTCCGTCAGGTATATCTGTTTGCCATGTCCCGGATTTGCAATGAGATCATCCCGATCGCCATGTCCTACCCTGCCGGCTGGCTGCTGTGCAGCACCATCACACTGATCTACTACAGCAAGGTCAATCTTGCGAAAAATCGTTTGGTCGATGACAAATGAATGTATCCCGCCTGCATCAGCAGGCGGGATGTCTTTATACTTCTTTACTCAGTTTTTGTTGTGCTTCCCGCTGGGCGCAGATATCGGCCCACTGAGGGATCTTAGCCATCCGCTCTGTCAATTCATTCATAACAGCAGGAATATCAATGCCCTGGGGACATACCTGCGTGCACTGCCCACAGGCAACACATGCAGAAGGCCGCTTATCCTCCGGCCCGGTTTGGAGCATCATTACACTGTTGACCACCGGGGCAAACCGGATATCGCTGCAAATAGACATCATGGTAGGAATGTCCAAACCCATGGGACATCCGTCACAACAATAACGGCAGCCGGTACAGGGAATGACATTCTTCATACCCTCCGCAATGTCCAGCAACAACTGCTTCTCGTCATCAGAAAGAGGCCACTGCGTACCGAAAGTATGTACATTATCATGCATCTGTGCTTCGTTGGACATACCGCTGAGGATCATTTTTACATTGGGAAGTCCCTGCAGGAAGCGGAAACCCCAACTGGCTGTTGATACATTGGGCCGAAGCGCCGTCAAACGGTCATCGGTAAAGTTCGCAAGCTTGCCACCCCGAACCGGCTCCATGACCCACACGGGAATACCACGGCCGGTCAACAGATCGTACTTTTGCTTACCGTCCTGCAGCGTCCAATCCAGATAGTTCAGCTGGATCTGGCAGAACTCCATATCCTCGCCAATGATGTCAAGGATCTTCTCCAGTGCAGAAAACTGGGCGTGAGTGGAAAAGCCAAGATGCTTAATTCTACCCAGCCGCTTCTGCTCCCGGAAATAATCCAGGATGCCCCACTTCGGATCCAGATAGGTGTCCAGAGATTTTTCATATACATTGTGAAGCAGATAGAAGTCAAAGTAATCAGTCTTACAGCGGCGAAGCTGCTCTTCAAAGAGCGCTGCCGGATCATAGGAATCCATCACCTGATGACCGGGAAATTTGTCCGCCAGGAAGTAGGACTCTCTGGGATACTTGCTCAGCACATTACCCATGACCCGCTCGGACATGCCCGCGTGGTAAGGATAGGCAGTGTCAAAATAATTCACACCGTGTTCTATGCCATAGGCCACCATTTTCTCTACCTGTGCCACATCTACATTTCCATCCTTTTCCGGAAGACGCATGCAACCAAATCCCAGTAATGACAGTTTTTTTCCAAAAATATCGCTATAGATCATATGCATATACCCCTTGATGATAGATTAATTTTATATTACCAAAACGATGGCTATATTGCAAGATGATGTAAACAAAAACTGTCACTTGTACGCAGAGACAGTATATGATAGAATGGGAAAAAAGGAGGCGTATTTATGGAAATGGTATTGCTTACTGCTCTGGGAGTTGGCGGTGCAACAGTATTCGGCTCAGCGATGGGATTCCTGTTCAAAAAGATCTCCCACCGTTTCAGCGATATCGTTCTGGCATTCGCTGCCGGTGTCATGCTGGCTGCTGCTGTACTGGGTTTGATCTTACCGTCCATTGATTACGGTGGAAAATACGGTTTAATCATTACCGTTGTGGGTATTTTTGTTGGCGCGCTGTGCTTGAATCTGATCGATAGGCTGGTGCCCCATCTGCACAAACTGGTGGGTGCCGATTTGGAAGACCATCAAGGCAATGCAAATATCAGCAAAGTTTTGTTATTTGTGACCGCCATTGCCATTCACAATCTGCCGGAAGGCATTGCGGCGGGTGTCAGTTTCGGTTCCGGAAATACATCCGAAGCCCTTTTGATCGCAGGCGGCATTGCACTGCAGAACATCCCCGAAGGCATGGTCATCATCGCACCGATGCTGGCTGCCGGAGTTAGTCCAAAACGGACGTTACTGTGTGCCATGGGCACAGGTCTGGTCGAGGTGGTCGGTACACTGGTGGGCTATTTCGCCGTGTCTGTTGCATCGGCAATCCTGCCCTTTGCGCTGGCCTTTGCCGGTGGCACCATGCTTTACGTCATCAGCGACGAGATGATTCCTGAAACCCACGCCCACGGCAGTCAGCGGGGCGCTACCTATTCCCTGCTGGCCGGTTTCTGCCTGATGCTCATATCCGATGTATTGTTGGGTTAAAAAAGAGGTCGCGATTGCGACCTCTTTCTTTTTAAGAAATAATAAATTGTAGTGTGTAGGTATTCTTTGCGCTGTAGCAGTATTGAGGCAAGGTCGCAGGACCACAGCTTCCGGTACCGATACCCATCTGGAATGCGGAGATTGCCACATAAGTTCCGGTACGGATTTCATCTTCCCGGTGCTTCATATCCAGCAGTTCCCAATCGGAATAGGGTTTGATACCCAATTCAAAGGCTTTTTCAACGGCAGTGATGGTAAAAGTGTCTTCTCCATCAGAAATAGCGACATACGTGCAATCACAGCGGTTGCCGCTCTCCTGCGGCTTAATATTAGGTTCGACCATGTCTGCCACTTTGCAATGAACGGTTTCCACCTGCGTATGTTCATACATATCGCAATAGGATTCCCCATTGCGTCCATGGTAGGAAACATCATCAAAGCCGCTGTCTAAGCGGAAGACTTTGGCAAATCTGGGAAGATTACCGCCACCGGCTGTGCATTGAAGCTGACTAGTCAGCAAAATTCCTTCATCGCAGCTTTCATAGGTATCAGTACATACAAACTTTTGATTGCGGCAGGTAATGGTGTAACGGATCTCCAGTTTGTCATCTCGCACCAGCACGGATTCCATAGATTCCTTCTGCACCAAATAATCATCCATCGCGGTTTTCAATGCAAAGTTCCGGTCATTATCCGTCGGTGCCCGGAACAACAATGTATGGCAGCGGTCCGCTGTCATGGTCTTTCCGTTTTTCGTGATGATGACTTTTCCGTCACAAACATCCACCCAATCGGGCCGAGTCCCTTGAACCGTTACCTTTTCTTTGACCTGAAGATCAAAAATCAGCTGTTCCCGGGACACTTCCATACCGGTTTGGGTATCCGTAACCACAACGGTAACAGTGGTATCCCCTTTCAGACATTTGGGAAGTTCAACAATGTGCTCTGTCAGTGGCGGTACCGCAACGCGCTGGATCACCTCATAGCCATCCGGATAGATAAACCGAAGCTGATAGCGCATAGAATCCGTAAAGGCAGTTGTGTTAAATATCCGATAGCGGCAATCCTCCACATGGCTGATACGGATGGGTCGGTAAATATGACGGATCAGCTTTGCGCCTGTAGAGGGACTCCTGTCGGGATAGAACAATCCGTCAACGCAGAAATTGCCGTCATGCTCCCATTCTCCGTGGTCACCGCCATAGGTATAGCTTCCGTCTTCGTGAAGCACTGCATGATCCACCATTTCCCATACACAGCCACCCATCAGATTATCGTACTTGTATATCTGCTCCCAGTATTCCTCTACGGCACCGGGACCGACACCCATGGCATGGGCATATTCACACAGAAAATATGGACGGTCATTGAGCTGTTTCTGTTTGCGGCGGTGTTTACCCACATCTTCCACCATTTTCACTGTCGGGTACATCTCACTGCCCACATCATAAGCCACTCGTTTACTGTGGATCACACTTTCATAATGGACAGGTATATCCGTACGTTCTTTCAGCCAGCGGTACATGGCATCGGTATTGCGATAACCACCTGCTTCGTTGCCCAAGCTCCACATTAAAATACAGGCATGGTTTTTATCCCGTCCGTAGAGCCGCTGTACCCGATCCAGATACCGGTTTTCCCATTTGGGATCTTGAGAAATGGTATGGAAGCTGGGCGGAAACTGCTGCATAAAGGCACCGTGGGTTTCCAAATCCGCTTCATCTACCACATAGATACCCAGTTCGTCACACCATTCCAGCAGCATGGGGTCCGGCGGATAGTGAGAAGTGCGGATAGTATCCATATTATATTCCTTGCAGATCTGCACATCACGGCGGATCTCCTCCGGGGTCAAATAGTAACCATTTACGCAACTGGTATCGTGGTGATTGACACCCTTCAGCTTCAGCCGTTTTCCATTGAGGGTAAAAATATCTTTTCGAATCTGAATATCCTTGAAGCCCACCCTCTGCTTCACACAGCTTCCGGGGATCTCAATATAAAGATCATAGAGGTTAGGGGTCTCCGCTGTCCATTCTTTGGGTTCTTCAATCACAAATTCCGCCTGAGCAGTATTATTGCCTGTCCTTACCGTTTGTTCCAAGCAAATACCGTGGCCTGCCAGTGTAAATTTCACTTTGCTTTCCCCGGTCAAAGCTGCGCGCACCGTTGCTGCGTAAGCATTTTCTTTCTTTTCGGTATGGAACTCCACATCCCAGAAGTCCGTTTTATCCAGCTCATACAGCAGCACATCCCGGAAAATGCCGTTATTACGCAGCATATCCTGGCACTCCAGATACGTACCGGTACACCATCGGTGTACCACTGCCAGCAGTTCATTATTACCCTCATGCAAGTAGCCACTGATATCAAACTCGGCGGTATTGTGGCTGCCCTCAGAGTAACCAACAAAATTACCGTTGATATACAGGTCAATACAGCTTGCTACACCTAAAAAGGAAAGAATCCGGGTTTTATCCAAATCATCAATTGCGATTTCTTTCCGGTAGATGCCCACAAAATTGTACTCGTCTACGGGTGTCTGCCAACGCGGTTTAATGCCGTAATCAGAGCCTGCGATGCAGAACGTCTTTTTTACAGCCTCGTCCATAGGGATGTGGGGCGGATTGAAAGGAAACTGGTAACGGGAATTCACATAAAAAGGCTTATCGTATCCCCGGAACTGCCAACAAGACGGTACATCAATGGTTTCAAATTTCACAGCATCTGTATCGAAAACAACAGGAACCTGTGCCGGCTGCGGATAGAATTTGAAATCCCATGCTCCGTTTAGACATCTGACCTTATCGGAAGTATACCGTTTTGTCAGAATATCAGCACTATCCGCCAGTTCCCTGGTGGTAAAGGGGATCAAGTAGCTTCTTGCCGGCAGCTTGTTTCGCTCCATGATGTCAAAACGGTGGTAATTCTCCCGATCGATCTGATAAAGCATAATTATAATCCTTTCGTTTCAATGCCCATGTCCTTCAGGATCGCCGCCATACGGCTGACATTCTTATCTTCCAAAACCGGCTTGCCAAAGGTCTTGAAAATCCAATCCACGCTCAGCTTCTGCCAGTGCGCAAAGGAAGGGTCAACCTTTTGGCTGCTGCCCATGGCGCTGGTCTCGTTGGCAAGAGAATAGCCGTGGGGACCGTATTGGAAGATATGCAGCTCATATCCGAGGCCCAGATCGCTGTAACGCTTGGCAATGGGCAGGCTGCCGTAAGGTGTCAGCATATCCTCAGCAGTTGCCATTAAGAATACCGGAGGCGCATCCTTGGTGATCTTGGGAATCAAGTCAAAGGGTTCTGCATCAGCAGGTGTGACGGTTTCTTTACCGGTCAGCAGCTTCAGCATAAAGTCCATTCCGGGCCAGCAAGGTGCAGAAGCCACAGGGTAACCCAAAATCATGCCGTTTGGCTTATTCTCACCCAAAATACCGGATGCCAGCGCCAGATGCCCGCCTGCCGAGAAACCACATACAAGTATCTTACTGGGATCAATATGCCAAGCTGCCGCATTTTCCCGAAGCATACCGATGACCCAACCCACCTGCTTCAGGGGTGCAAATCCAGCAGCCTTTCTCCCTACACTGTAGCGCAGGATAAAGGCATGAAAACCACTGGCGCTATAGCTGAGAGCCACCGGTTCTGCTTCCGCATCGGAACAATAAACATATCCGCCACCGGGCAGCACCACAACTGCCGGCCGGGCGGTATCCTGTCCCAGAGGGATATTACCATCGAGAATATAACCTTCCAGTGTGGCATCGGGATATTCCGGATGCTGCATGTGAATCATTTTCATAATTTATCCTCCCTATAACAACATCCGCAAAACTACCGTTTTGCGGATGTTCCGTTTTTATGACAGATCAGCCGCCCAGATTCTCAACGAATACCTGCTTCTTTTCTGCTTGACAGGCACCGTAGTTGTCGCTTGCAAACATAGGCAAAGCCTTATCTTTAAATTCTGTCCAGCTTTCTTCTTCCCAGTTGACCAAGATGGGATAGAACCAAATGCCGTTCTTCTCCGCAGCATCGCAATCGCCGGGGGCATCGCCGACCATCAGAACATGGTCCTTCTCATAGCCAAATTTCAACATCTCAGCGATGCAGTGGGCCTTGCTGCCGCAATCCTGAGCAAGCAGAATATCCGTATGGGCCAAAAGGCCATACTTTTCCCATTCTTCTTCCACAGCATCCCGGTTGGCACTGGATACCACAGCCACATCCGCGATCTTTGCAGCGGCAGCAAGACCTTCTGCCGCTCCTGCGTACGGAAGCTTCAGCTCCTCCGGAAGGCGGGTAATGGATTCATTGACAGCCAGACTCCACTGCAGTGCCTTCTGCAGGATCAGCTTGGCATCCTCGTCCTCGGTTTCGTCAATGGCCATTACCAGACCATCGTTAGAAAGAGCATGGGCAGTATCCGCCCAATGCTTCAGCGCTTCTACACCCACGATGGGAGTATACTGGCGGCTGATCTCAGAAAGGGCCATAGCAAGACCCTTGAAACGGTTGATACCCCGAGTCATCTGGAACAGGTTAATGTCATTCCAACGGCGCAGGATCGGTTCTTCCCACTGTTCCAGCGCCCACTCGGTCACCATACAGGGGCCAAAGCAGTGCATGTGCTTGCAGTTCATGGTATCCATAGCACAGCCGTCGGAATCCACGCACACAAGATAATCATGTTTTCTTTCAAAAGAATCGAATACGGACATAGTTTTCCTCCGAATTACATATGGGTATCCCACATACCGCAGTAGCTGTCAATGGGATCCGTGCCCTTAAAGGCTTCCGGGCCTTCCAGCAGAGCATCCACCAGAGCATCCATGGTATCGTCATTGGAGTCATAAGCATTGATATAAGTACGCAGCATGGGGCAGTCAGCCAGCATGGTAGGCTTGTTGACAGAGATGCCCACAACGGGCAGCTCATGGACATACCATGGAATCTCACCGCCGCCCTTGCTCATACCGAATACGGGATGACCGTTGGCCACATTGAACAGGGTGATCACCAGATCCTGCTGAGCAGTAAAGTCGCTGATGGCGTTCTTTCCGGCAAAATAGATGTTCAGATTGAAAGGTTTACCGGCCTTGACATCGGCAAGGATCTGATCCAGAGGACTCACATAAATGGTGGCATCGAAGCCCTTTTCCACAAGACGGTCACGGAGCTTTTCAGCAGGAGTCTTCTGAGGACCACGCTGGCCCATTGCCATAGCGGCCAGAGCTGCCATGGGGCCTTCGGGGCCCTTGACCTGGACGATCATGACCCGTTTTGTCTTCTCGGGAGACAGTGGCAGTACACCCTCGTCCTTATACTTGACCAGAGTCAGACAATCCTTGCTGATAGCAGGTGCAACATTCTTGTATTCGGGGTTATACAGGATGGAAGCCATGGTTTCCTGGCTGGGGCAAAGTTCTTCCTTGGCCTTCTTATTGAGGCCCATCTTTGCCTT
Source organism: Faecousia sp. (assembly GCA_045653485.1). GTDB lineage: Bacteria > Bacillota > Clostridia > Oscillospirales > Oscillospiraceae > Faecousia. Next base: position 10,411 of record JAZOLX010000027.1, read on the forward strand.
CAGACCCAAAATACGGGTCAGAGCTTCGGTCATGCGTTCCTTGCTGATAACGCCAGACTTGTAGGCATCCAGCATGGTATTGTAGTCTTCATCGGGATCGTTGAAGAACAGGAACATATCACAGCCGGCATTGATGGACAGAGGCAGCATATCCTTACGCTTCATCCGGTTGGTCATACCCACCATGTGAGAAGCATCGGTGACCACCATACCATTGAAGCCAAGCTTGTTACGAAGCAGGTCTGTCATGATCTCGGGGCACAGTGTTGCAGGCATGACTTCCTCGACGGTGATATCGGGATTTCGCTCCTGCATATAGGTAGGCATCATGATATGGCCGCCCATAATGGCATCCAGACCACCATCGATCAAGGTCTTGTACACATAACCGTAAGAAGCCATCCAATCAGCTTCACCGAAGTGGTTGATGTTGTTGGAAATATGGGCATCCCGGTAATCCTGTCCGTTACCGGGGAAATGCTTGGCGCAGGAGGCAACACCCTCAGTCTCGTGGACACCATCCATATAAGCCTTACCCATGGTAGCAACCAGCTTGGGGTCGTGGCCGTAAGCACGGGCCAGAACCTCTTCACACTCCCAGTTGTAGGTGATATCCACGACGGGTGCGAAGGTCATATTGCAGCCGACGGCAGAGGTCTGGGCACCGGAAATACGGCCCATGGCCTGGGCATACTCAGTTTTTCCGGTTGCACCTACCTTGATCTGGTTGGCAACAAAGGTACCGTCGGGGCAGACACCGTTGCCGCCCTGTTCCGGATTACAGGCAATAAACACGGGGATCTTGGCATACTTCTGCAGGATCGTATTCTGTTCCAACACCTTTGCGCCGGGCATTGCGTTATACCGGCAGCCACCCAGATGGTATTTCTCCATCAGTTCCTTCAAATAATCTTCTTCCTGAGATGCGGTCAGCTGGAAGAAGAGCTGTCCTACCTTCTCTTCATCGGTCATAGATGCAATGGTGTTTTCTACCCAAGCGATATCCTCATCCGTTAAATAATAGGGCTTTGCACGCAGATCTACCATAATATATAATTTCCTTTCCTATGTAAGTCACGATTTAACAATTCGGCTTTTGCAGCATGATGCGGATGATCTCTTTATCAGTCTCCGACATGCCGTCTCTGGCAAGCTTGCCAACATTGCGAATGGTGTTTTCCACACCTTTGGTGACGATACCATCGCCGCCATAAAACTGATATCCGGCTTTGGTCATTTCGTAACCCATAATGCCAGCCTCAACAGCCATTGCGATCTTGGCCGCGCAGGAGGGCTTCGCGCCGTCGCAAATGGTTCCGGACAGGATTGCCACCGCATTCACAAGGGTATGGGCGATGGCTCGATAATCGCCGCCCAGCAGATAGCAGATACCGGCACCGCAACCACAGCCGGCGCTGATAGCACCACAGTAAGCAGACAGGCAGCCAATGCCAGTTTTCTGGTGGATGGTGATCAGATCTGATACCAGCAGTGCCCGCAGGGTCTCTTCGTGGGTTTTCCCCAAAGCCTTGGCGTATACCACAACAGGCACGGAAGCAGTAATACCTTGATTGCCGCTGCCGGAAAGGATTCCAACAGGCATTTCGCAGCCGCTCATACGGGCATCGGAACCGGCGGCAGCATAGGCTCTTGCCTGATCACGGAGGCTTGCCTCACCATTGCGGTAAAGGACCTTGCCAATGCAGGCGCCGTAGCCACCCTTCAATCCCTCTTCAGCGATGGCCATGTTCATTTCCATCTGCCTTTCCAGCAGAGGACGAACTTCATCCAGGGGTGTTTCCTCAGCAAAGGTCAAAATATCCTGCACATTCAGCACAGATCTGTCGGTCTGGTTGGTTTGTTCTGTCTGAACGCCGCACCGGAAGTTAGGTGTCACATCCGTATCATTCTTTCTGACAGAAACCACATTTGTATGATTTCCACTGATACGAACACTGGAAATATCCTCCCCCGCCCAAGCGGTCAGTTCCAAATCAAAGGTATGGGGGGACTCCATTTCCCCAACGGTGATCTGGCAATACGCCATGAATTCCGCAATTTTGCCTTGGTCCTCTTTATCAAGACCCGAAAGGACTTCCAACTGCCGCTCGGGGCAAGCGGCCACGATACCGGCGGCAATGGCAGCTTCAATACCGTGCAAGCCACCGGTAGCAGGAACGATAACGCTCTTCACGTTCTTAATAATATTGCCGCTGAGCTTGGCAGCGATCTTTTCGGGGTCCGCCCCTAAAACACTGCGCAGGATCGATGCTGCATAAGCAATGGCAATGGGTTCTGTGCACCCCATGGCAACCAGCAGTTCCTCTCTCAGAATCGCAATATACGCATCTGACTTTTCTTTTGAAATCGGCATAATGATACCTCATCGGACATTATTTTGTCTATTATACAATATCTGCCTTGTTTTGCAAATAAGAAATTTTCCCAATAGCCAGAAAATTAAAAAAATCATAAGGACTTTTCACCGGATGATGTGCTATAATGTTTCCAACACAATAAGGAGCAATTTCCTATGGACACACGAAACAGAGAGTATCCGGCAGTCAAGGTGCTGATTGCCTTGCTGGTGCTTTTGCTGATGATCTACCCAGGTTATCAACTGTATCAACGGATCAGCTTTGATGAAACATCCCTCTCCCCTGCCGGTCGCATTATCAAAGCCTATGCGGATGAGCATAATATTTCCTTCCACCGTTATCCCGACAGCTTGATTGACCTTCTGGAACGGAATCCAGAAACGGAAAATTTTGTATTAGAATACCCCTTGAAGAAAGATCAAAAAACCACCGTAGACCTTTCTGCGTATAGAGGTATGGATGAAGTACCCCTGTTCTTGCAATGGGACCAGCAGTGGGGGTATCTGGAATATGGCAGCGATGTGGCGGGACTCACCGCCTGCGGCCCGGTGTGTCTTTCCATGGCCGCTTGGTATCTGACAAAGGATGATGCATTCGCACCGGACAAGATGATCGAATTTGCATCGAAAAACGGATATTATTCCCCGGGCAATGGTTCTTCCTGGACCCTCATCAGTGAAGGCGGTGTGAAACTGGGGTTTGATGTGATGGAAATTCCGCTTGTGGAAAGCCGCATTGTTAAAAATCTGAAAGTGGATAACCCTATCATTTGTGCCATGGGGCCGGGAGATTTCACCACCTCCGGTCACTATATCGTCATGGTCGGTTATGAAAACGGCATGATCAAAATCAACGATCCCAACAGTATTGCCAATTCCGAAAAGCTTTGGAAGTATGAAGACATTGAAGGTCAGATACGGAATCTCTGGGTCATTAGAAATTAGCTTTTGGGGCACACTAATCCGGGGTGAAAAGAATGGAAAAAGAAACGAATCAGATCCGTATCGACCCAGAGCAGCGCATTGCCCCGGAATTTGACCACACAAACATCAAGAAATTTCTGGCACCGAAATGGGATGAAATGGGTGTACGGGTTCTGGACGATTGCGCGGAAGACCATCAAATGTGAAAGAAACGAGATGCTGAGGCATCTCGTTTCTTCTTTATTCCTTTACTTTCTGGGGTATCCCCAACCACAGAGCACAGCCAAGGAAGCAAGTAATCACAGGACGAAAATCCATAAGGGAATTTGGCATCGCACCTGACAACCAAATCACTGTCTCCCACCAGCCGGGGATAGAAATAGACAAATGCAAAACATATGGGATACTAATCAGCAGATAAATCAGCGATATGAAAACTACACCGAAACGGAGCCATTTCCCTACCCTGACAGAAAAAGGTGTCAGTTTGGCGATCAATCCCAATCCCTGCATGACCGTAAAACCACCGATAAAATAGGCAAAAGGTTTTATGAGAAAATCAAAGCATATTCGAAAGTACCAATAATTATTCGTCCACAGCAGCTTATTATGATTTGCTTTGACATATGCAGCCAATACAATGTACAGGATGATAACACCCATGAGAGCGCAAAAGGTTATGATTTTCTTCTTTCTGCCCACGGGTTGCTGCAATCCGTAAAGAACTGTATTGGGATCTGTTTCCAGGGTTTCGGCGATCCGGGTCAGCATTTCGATATCCGGTCTGCTCTTCCCTGTTTCATAATTGGAAACGGTCTGCCGGGTCACGAACAGCTTTTCCGCCAGTTCATCCTGGGTCATGTTTTTCAGTTGTCTGAGCTGCTTGATGTTCTTTCCGATGTCACGCATATCCATCACCTCGCGGTCAGTTTAGCACAAAAGCATCAATTTGTCACGCAAAGAGCCTTTGCATATGTTTTATTTGACAACAGAATATCTCTTTGTTATAATTATTTTAGGAATTTTAGAAGGAGGTCTTTATATGGAAAAGAAAATCATTACCATCAGCCGTGAATTTGGCAGCGGTGGTCGCACCATCGGTCACAAGGTAGCAGAGCGATTGGGTATCCCCTTCTACGATAAAGAGCTTGTGGATCAAGTGGCCTTGGAATCCGGTTTTGCGCCAAAATTCGTTGAAGAACATGGCGAGCACGCTCCCGGTAAGAGCCTCTTTGCCTATGCTTTTGCACCCCAAGGCGTTCCCGGTGTCATGAACGGTATGTCTACCGCTGACTTCCTATGGAATATTCAGTGCAGCGTTATTCTGCAGCTGGCAGAAAAAGGCCCCTGTGTCATCGTTGGCCGCAATGCTGACTACATACTTAAGGACCGGGAGGATGTGCTGCATACCTACATCCATGCGGATAAGGCCTTCCGTGCTGACCGTATTGTTCGGCTTTACGGTGAATCCGAAAAGAGTCCAGAAGCTCGTTTGAACGAGAAGGACCGTCGCCGCCACATCAATTATCAGCACTACACAGGCCGTGTTTGGGGTACTGCCCAGAACTATGATATCTGCCTGAACAGCGGCACCATCGGTATCGATGCCTGTGTGGATATCATCGTAGATATGGTCAACCTGTCTAAGGAATAATCCAATAAATGCAAGAAGCTGCCCGGTTGGGCAGCTTCTTTTTACGTATGTGCTTTAGACCTCAGCCAGTTCCCTGTCATTAATGTGAATGCTGACGCCGTTGACTTCCACGTTTTCATCGGCGCAGATCATAATGTATTTCACGCCGCCGATGACTCTGGTTTCGATCAGATCGCTGCGCTCGGGAGATACCTTGATGGATACATCCGGGGTGTTGATCTCGAACTTCTTGTTATCAATGATATTCTTGGGGTGCAGCTCCGCTTCAAAGCCGAAGGTCTCATCGTAGTCGATGCTGAATTTAGCAATGTGCTGCTCCGATACGCCGCACTCTGCCAGAGCGGATTTTACCTGCTCCTTGGAAACCATCAGGGGCTCCGCCACCTTGGCTTCCTTGTGCATCTCGATGCACTGGCGCAGCTGGTCATGGACATTCTGCACCACTTCCAAGCTGCACTCTTCTTTCAAACTTGCGGACAAGAGTGCTTCGAAGCTCTTCTTCTGCTCCGCCGCAGGCTTGGGGGCCGTAACATTGAACAGTGTATCAATCAGTGTATCATAGCCACGGGCGCTGTCACGAGTGTAGAACAATGCGTTATAGATATTGGTCGCCCGGTCATCAAAGGCCGGGAACAGGAATCCAAGGGCCGGGGCCTGCGCCACTTGGGTAATGCCGCCGTCGTGGAATTCCTTGTTCTCTGCAACATAGTGCAGGTTGGGTTTCGTCTGTTTCACAGGGCAGACCGCACACAGCAGATATGTATAGACCTCGCCGGAATTATCCGCCTGTGTCACATCATCTTTACTCTTAAATGGCACGTCATAGCTGTCGCAGCCAATGAGGATCAGATAGCTCTCGTCCATGTTCAGCGATTCGATGATCTTCTTATACAGCTGTATACGAAGATTTTCATCTTTCAAAGCACTCTGGCGCAGATCCATCAAAAACTGATGCTCCGGACTGCCCGCCACCTGCGCGGTGCGGAAGGTAATATCGATCAGATTCTTACCAACCGTGCCGGAGAGTGTACGCTTCATCAGGCCAAAATACCGCTCGGCTTCATTTTCAGACATCATGGCGGTGGATTGCCGGTACTCTGTAATGATCTCCTTTTGATCGTTGACAAAACAGCCGTAGATGGCGGTCATATTACTGCGCTCCCGGCGGACTCTGCGCCGGATCTCACCAATTTCCTTTTCGTTCATAGTTGCTCCTTACTCTGTAAAGCCGGCATAACAGGTATGATGCATTTGAAGTCACAAATGCGACGGCATTAATCTATGTTATAAACCAGCTTATGACTAATTTTTGATAAAAAACGTTTTCCTAATATATAATTCATGCATTCTTCCGCCATTTCATCGGTGGAATATTCAACACTCAAAACCCGCGTAGAAAGATCCTTTAGCGCAGAAATATTATCAAAACCTCCAATTTTGACTTCCCTTGGATAGTGCAAATACTTCAGCACCTTAAGAACATAGTGATCGGTGGAACAAACGATTCCACCAAAACACGAAAGTTCTTCGTTGTCCGTTACGACCCGATAGTCTCTCTCCAGCGAATCCATAGCCTGCGTAAATCCATTTAGTCTCAGGCGTTGCGCATTTACTGCATGAAGGTCCTTTTTTAAAATAGGTGCATAATAGAGGATGTCGCCGGACGGAATTTTCTCAGCCATTCGCATTGTTAACTCATACATTGCTTGGGTATCGTCTATCCCTACGAAAGGAAGATCAAACATTCTGTTTCCAATCAATATCAATGGTTTTTTCAATGAGCGAAGATAATTTTTGTACTCGTCGCTGTCGCTTCCAGTAGAAAACAAAATAATACCATCGACACCGATATAATCGAAATATTCCAGTGCAGCTTTTTCATTTTTATGATCTTTCTCTGAAAACTGAAAGATAATGGAATATCCAAATTTACGTGCGGCGTTGACAATACTCATGGCAAGCTTAGAGAAATACTCGTTGTACAGATCAAAAAGCACAACACCTATCAGCATTGAGTTGGTTTGTCCACCACCTCGGATGTTAGGACAGTAATCATACTCCCGCGCAATTTCCAGAATGCGGTCCCGGGTCTGGGGATTAATGCCATTTCTGTTATGGAGGGCACGATCTACCGTTCCTTGGGATACACCGCATATTCTGGCAAGTTGCGTGGTGGTTATTTTCGAAAATCGTCTCATGACAACCGCAACTCCCTATGGATTTCGACGTTTCCCAATACCAGTTTTTCATCCACGATTTCAAAATCCAAGCTTGTTCCGTCAACTATTACGTTAGTGACCTTTTCGCAATCTGGAATAGAAATCGAACTCAGTGCAAGAGGCTTACCCAAGATACTGACGCAGCAGCACCCATCATGAAACTCTACACTTCCCCAGCTTTCACAAGCGCTGAACAGATATTTTCCGTTACCGGATAGCGGTGCAAATCCAATATGTTTTCTCGTCATGTCAAAAGTAAATCCGCTATATATCGCCATCAATGCATACGATGCCATGGAGCGTGCGTAATTGCTTCCACACTCAATCTCATTCCACGGGTTACGCTTTTCACCGTCATAACGGTCACGAACGGCCTTGACAATGCACTCTCCCTCAGCCACATATCCCTCTGCGATCAGCAATCCCGCCAGAGCATATTCGAATCCTGTCATCGTTTCCTGCCAGTAGTGAATTGGGACCGCAGGCATTTGTGCCCCGTCAGGGTAAGAGCACATCACTGTACCAGCTTCATCATTCAAACAGAAGATGCGCCAAACATTTAATACATCCCGCATAGAGGACTTAAAATTATTCTTATAAAGGTTTTCAAGGGCGATTTTCTTTTTCTCATGATCGAAAATACAGTTTGCACCGAGAAGCGTCGCATGCCAATCCGCAAGCATTTGATCTATGATACAACCCTCACCTATTTGGTATTTGATTTCCTTGGCATCATCATCCCAATAGGTATCTTCTGCGTTAAAGCGGGCAGCCAGTGTCTTATCGGAAAGATCAATTTTCTGGCAAAAATACTTTCCGTTGAAAAGGTTATCATTCATCCATTTTTTGCCATTGTCATAAAGCTTTGCGTAAAGATTCGCCCGCTTTTCATCACCGAGATAAGCCGCCATTTTGGCTCCGCAGTCAAGCGCAAGCAGATACAACCCCTCAAGCCACGAGCTTGGTCCCAAAATTTCCACATCCAATGTGTGGTGCTGACGTCCCTCCAGAACACCGTCCATATCCGCATCCCATTGATCTGGATTTTCCTTGGACCAGGCATAATCAAGCATCTTGAATATGCATTCTGCATGCTCCGCAAGCCATTTATCATCACCTGAGAATTTCCACTCCCGATAGCATTTGATGACCTCTCCCATCTGACCGTCAACGCAGGATCTCCAAACGCTTGTGATCTTTTGTGTCGGGAGATTAATACGAAATTCAGTTGCACCACTTTCGAGAAGCGCGTATTTCATCGTCATTTCCCGGATGGAACGTTCCAATTTAGGAAATAGATACGGCAGCACATAGGCATAATTCCAGACATGCTGACAAGTTCCGTGGCAGGAGCCGGCAATTTCACCGCATCCTTCCCATCCCCAGAAAGAACCATCTTCAAGTCTCAGGGCTGTTGGTGTTTTGATAACAGACAGATTCGCCGAAATTGCTTCTTTCACAGGATCCGGAAGTGTACAGGCTTGCAGAGCGTCCGAAAATTGCAAAGTCTTTTTATAAAGAGATGAGAAGTTTTCGAGGGCATAGGATGCGGTTGCAAAGGAGTCCTTGAATTGGGTAGCATAGTAATTGCGCCAAGTTCCCTCATGATTGGGATCCCAATAATTATAAGCATTCGGAACGTTCCAGGCGATTACAAATCGGATTCTTTTCTTTTCATTCGGTTCAAGCTCAATATGCGTAACGACCGTTCCATGATCATTTTTCGATGGATCTGGGTAGCTTCTCTCAGGCATACGGTCAAGACTGCTAAGATTTCTCCAATAGGTTGCGCAGCTATCTTGCCGTCTTGCTCTGTACCAATATTCCTGAATGACTACATCAGGGTGATCAGTCAAGATACATAGGTCGGAATATCTGATCTCGTTTTCATCGATATTGCTGCTCCCTAACAGCAATCCGCTTTCCTTATCCGTTAAAACCTTTTTATTCTGCGAGGATTCTGCAGGATTGCGTACTGTGCCAGCAATCGCTATTTTTATCTTCTCGTTTATTATGTTTTCTATTTCCCATTCAAAGAAAGCAGCCGGCAGGCTTGAATTGAATTCATCTTGAGGAATAAATGGATTAAAGGCGAAAAGACAAAGTTTTGCAGGAAAATCGCCGTCCGAAAAATCCAGTCTTGCAACAGGATAATTTCCTTCAAAGGTAACGTCTCTAAAATGGGGAAATCCGGCAAGAGAATAATCTTTCGGACCGTAACCAAATCCGTCGCGGCCCTGGCCTGTAAAATTCTCGCTCGTATCACCATGCAAAATTTTAGTGATGCTTTTACCAGCGTAAGTTGCTTTAACTGCGAAATGCGAGTATCCGTTGCGAGAATTTTTGTTTGGACGGTTAAAGATTTCCCAATCATTCAACGCTCCGTTTCCTGCAAGACCGATACACCCTGTTCCAATGCCCCCGAGAGGGAAAGAAATATTCTTCGTTTTATGTCCCTTATAAATCATAGAAACACTCCCTTAAACTGTTTGATATTTCTATTTTACAACAAAAACGATACGTGTCAATTTACACGGAATTTCTTGCACATTTCAACCACGCAAAAATACGGCATATCTCTTTTAAGATATACCGTATTTTATCGCGTACAACTCTACAAATACGTCAAGTTCTTAATCCCAAAGACATTTCCAATTCTGGACAAAATACTCAATACCGGAGTAGACCGTTGTAACAACGATCACCAGCATTACCACGGTGTCCAGCACAGAGATGGTGGGAAATGCCATCACAGTACAAAGACCGATCATGGTGCTGGCTGTTTTGACCTTGCCACTCCACCCGGCAGCGATCACCTTACCTTTTCCCACCGCCACCAGCCGCAAACCGGTAACGGAGAACTCCCGGGCCAGCACGATCATCAGCGCCCAGGCGGGCATTCTGCCCCACTGGCACAGCATCGTCATAGCAGAGATCACCAGCAGTTTATCCGCAAGGGGATCCAAGAATTTACCGAAGTCGCTGACTTGGTTGTATTTTCTGGCGATATATCCGTCGATATAGTCCGTAATGCTGGCCAGAATAAATATACCCAGGGACAGCCACATCCAGATATTGGGTTCGCCGCCGCTTAGATACATCAGTACCATAAAAGCAGGGATAAAGGCTACACGGATCAGTGTGATCTTACTCGCAGTTGTCATGCCTCATCCTCCACAATATAGCCGGAAAGATCTCCGTCGATCAATCCATCAATGCAAACATGGATGAACTGTCCCTCGATCAGTGCTTCCTCCGACGCGATCCATACACGGCCGTCGATTTCCGGAGAATCGGCATAGGTTCTGCCGTAGAACTGCTCGAATTCCCCATCAAAGCCGTCTACCAGAACTTCCATGGTCTGTCCGATCAAGGATTCACTGTATTCATCCATGATCTGGGCCTGAATGGATTGGATCATTTCTGCCCGGTCAGCGGCAATATCCGTATCCACCCGCTCCATATCGGCAGCGGGGGTTCCCTCTTCGGGAGAGAACACAAAGGCACCGGTGCGCACAAGGCGCTGTTCCTTCAGGAACTCGCATAACTGGCGGAATTCCTCCTCGCCCTCACCGGGCAGGCCGGTAATGACACTGGTACGGATCACAACACCGGGGATCCGATCCTTCAGCTTGCGGAACAGATCACACAGGTAGGCATAATCGCCACGGCGGTTCATCAGCTTCAGCACCTTGTCATTACAGTGCTGGATGGGAATGTCCAGATATTTTACGATCTTCGGCTCACTGGCGATGGTATCGATCAGCTCATCGTCGATCTCATCGGGGTAAAGATAGTGAACACGAATCCAGTGTAGTTTTTCGATCTTGCAAAGCTCATGGAGCAGCTCCGACAGCATCCGCTTATGTCCTGGGAAGTCGGTACCGTAGCGGCTGGTGTCCTGAGCTACCACGATCAGCTCTTTGACACCGCTTTCCGCCAGCATTCTGGCTTCATACAGCACATCGTCCATCTGGCGGCTGCGGAACTTGCCTCTCAAGTAAGGAATGATGCAGTAGGAGCAGCGGTTGTCACAGCCTTCGGCGATTTTGATGTATGCATAATGCTCCGGTGTGGTCACCACACGGCCGGTTTCCTCTTCCGGAAGATCGATGGAATCGAAATCGGATACGGTATTGTCATTCAAAATTTCCTCTACCGCTTCCACGATCTTTGTATAGCTGCCGGTACCCAAAACACCGTCCACTTCCGGCATTTCGGATAGAATTTCATCCTGATAGCGCTGAGACAGGCATCCGGTGACCAAAATCTTACCGATGTAGCCATCCTGCTTTAACTGTCCCATCCGGATGATATTGTCAATGGCCTCTGCCTTGGCAGAATCAATAAAGCCGCAGGTGTTAATCACCACTGCATCGCAGCCTGCCACATCCGGGCAGATGGTATGTCCGGCTTCCTGTAAACGGTACATCATCCGCTCGCAATCCACCTGATTCTTGGCACAGCCAAGAGATATAAAACCGATATTTGCCATTTAGGACTCCTCCGGGAAATCGTCTGCATCCAGTTCCAGACTCTGAAGAGCCTGTCGGATCTGTGAATAGTTGTGTCCACGGCGCACCAAAGCGTCCATGGCTCGTTTTAAATCCCGCGCATCCCAACTGTCCCCCAGCCGGGCGCGCAGAAATTCTGTAATGCTATCCGTCTGGTCCGGATAGTCAGCAAGCACTTCCTCCCACAATTCTCTGGGGATCTGCTTTTCATATAAGGCTTGCTTTGCTCTTGCCTTACCGTAGCCTTGGCGAATGCACCGCTGGACGGTCTGTTCGGCAGTGACTCGGTCATCCACCAAGTTCAGATCTTCCATCCACTGCACCGCTTCTGCCGCCTGCTTCGGGGATTCTCCCTTGTGGATCAACCTTTGCTCCAAATCCAATTTGGATACATTGGAAGCCGCAACAATCCGTACAGCCCGCATTTTTGCAGACATCTGGCCGGCAGCCGTACGCAGTCGGGAAATATCCTCAGCGGTCATTTCCAGACCGGTATAGATGCCAAAGTCCTCCAGTGTCTGACGGTACAATCGCATGGTACTGCCGTCAGAAAAGGTTACCAGATACCTGCCTGCCCGGTCCGCATTGGGAGAAAGGGCATCAATCCTCATCGTCAAAATCGTCAGCGCTGATAGCTACGCCACGATCAGCCGCCTTGGCAGGTGCCTTAGGGGCAGCAGAAGCCTGCTTCAAAAGATTCTCACGAACCTTTGCTTCCACCTGCTCTGCAATGTCGGGATTTGCCATCAGATAGGTCTTGACACTGTCCTTGCCCTGACCGATCCGCTCGTCACCCATGCTAAACCAGCTGCCGCTCTTCTGGACAACATCCATCTGCACAGCCAGATCCACCAGTTCGCCCCACTTGCTGATACCCTGTCCATACATGATATCAAAGATGGCTTCCCGGAAAGGAGGCGCGACCTTATTCTTGACCACCTTGACGCGGGTCTTATTGCCGACAACATTGCCGCCGTCCTTGATGGATTCCACTCTGCGGACATCCAGACGGACGGATGAATAGAACTTCAGCGCGTTACCGCCGGTGGTGGTTTCGGGGTTACCGTACATAACACCGATCTTCATACGAAGCTGGTTGATGAAAATAACCACGCAGTTGGTCTTGGATATGGTACCTGCCAGTTTCCGCAGTGCCTGAGACATGAGTCTTGCCTGCAGACCAACAAAGGTGTCGCCCATTTCGCCTTCGATTTCAGCACGAGGAGTCAATGCTGCAACGGAGTCAACGACAACGGCATCCACAGCGCCGCTGCGGACCAGCGCGTCGGTGATCTCCAATGCCTGCTCACCGGTATCCGGCTGGGAAACCAGCATATTATCGGTATCAACACCCAGAGCCGCTGCGTAAACGGGATCCAGTGCGTGCTCAGCATCCACGAAGGCCACTTCACCGCCCTGCTTCTGGCACTCAGCCAGAATGTGCAAAGCCAGGGTGGTCTTACCGGAAGACTCAGGTCCATAGATCTCAATGATACGACCCTTGGGAACACCACCGATACCCAGTGCGGCATCCAGTGCCAGAGAGCCTGTGGGAATTGCTTCCACATTCATATCGGGGCGATCGCCCAGACGCATAACGGTACCCTTACCGTAGCTCTTCTCGATCTGTGCAAGGGCAGTTTGCAATGCCTTTTTACGGTCGGTTGCGGGTGCGGCAGCTTCAAACGTTGTTTTCTTTGTAGCCATTTCAATCTTCCTTCCTGCTGTACCGGGCAATCACTGCCCGTTCTCTGTCATTATAGTCTCTGGCTCGTTCCAGAATGGTATACCCGTTCATTTCCAAAATCTCACATACCGCATCTCCCTGCCCCGCGCCAAATTCAAAGCACAGGTAACCGTCCGGCCGCAAAGCGTGGCGGTATTTCGATGCGATGGAGCGGTAAAAGTCCAACCCATCATCGCCACCGTACAGTGCCAAGTGGGGTTCGTATTTGCTGACACTGTCCGGTAATTCCAACATCTCACTGCCGGTAATATAGGGCGGGTTGGATATGATCATATCGAATTTCCCCAAGAAAGGCGCAGGATCGCCCAATGCGTCGGCGTGGACACAGGACACACGGGCGGTCAACTTCTGACCTACCGCATTCCGTTTCGCCACAGCCAGCGCTTCCGAACTCACATCCGCCAGTGTGACCCGGGCATCTTTTACCCGGTGGGCCACCGCCAGACCAATGCAGCCGGAGCCGGTGCAAAGGTCCAGAATTCTGGGGTCATGGTGCAAAAACAGTGCATGTTTGATAGCCAGGGCTGTCACAGCGCAAGTATCATCTCTGGGAATCAGCACATTGGGATTTACATGCAGACGCATACCGTAAAAGTCCCACTCCTGCAGAATATAGGCAAGAGGCTCCCCGGCCATCAGCCGTTTCACTGCTGCGTCAACAGCGCTACAAACATCTTCGGAAACATAGTTCTCTCGGTCTGCCAGAAGCTGTTCCTGTGTTTTTCCGGTGTAGTGGCACAGAAGATTTCGTGCCATGAGGCTTGCGGTCTGGGGATCTTCAAAGGCCATGACCGCTTTTCTTGCATCCAGATACAGTTCAGACAGTCGCTTTACCACAGGTCGGACCCCTCTTTCTCGGGAAGGACCGCCTGCAGAGCAGCAATACCCACCTCGATCATACTGTCATCCGGTTCGTTGGTGGTAAAATTCTGCATCCACATACCAGGACCCGTCAAAATGCGGGTGAAACGGTTATCATGACGGCCTACCCAGCGGTTGATCTCATAGCTGAACGCAACTACCACCGGCAGAAGCAGCAATTTGAATACGATCATGATCAAGCGGTACAGGAATGTTCCTTTCATGAGTTCCAGTGCAGGAATCAGCGCAATTAACCCGGAAGAAGCAACAGAAAACACCAGAATGGAAAGGATCATGACCACCAGCAGGAAGCTGGTACCGCAACGGGGATGCATACGGGTCTGCACACGGACATTTTCAACCGTCAAAGGCAATCCGGCCTCATAGCAGCGGATGGTCTTATGCTCAGCGCCGTGATAGGAAAAGACTCGCTTCATTTCTCCCATACGAGAAACCAGCAGCAAATAGCTCATAAAAATCACCATACGCACAACACCTTCCAGCAGGTGCAGTGCAAAGGTATTGCTGATCCACCCATCGAAGAAGCTGCTGACCAGCATGGGTAGTAGGAAAAAAAGCAATATGGACATTCCCAGACCCATAGCAACCGCAGTGCCAATGATCAGTTTCTGGAATTTTTCGTTACCCAGCTTCTTTTCCAGCCACAGATCCAGCTTGGATGGTTTCTCCGTTTCCTCAGGCGACAGGTCAGCCGAGTGAAGCAGCGCTTTAACACCTGTAACCTGTGCATCGAAGAAGTTGACAACACCACGAATCAGAGGCCAGCTTAAAATAGAATTTTTCGGCCGAATGACACGAGGTTTTACATCTACGGTAAGGCCCTGGGCGCTGCGGATAACCGTTGCGTCCTTTTCGGGGCCACGCATCATAATGCCTTCGATCAGCGCTTGTCCGCCGATCATGGTTTTAAATTTTTCGCAGCAGGGCTGCTGATTTGTCTTTGCCATAGTGATCCTTTCTTACTGCGTTGCCGGGAGCACCACCGTTACCAGTGTACCGCCGTCCTCGGCATTGCTCAGCAGCAGCTCACCGCCATGCATCTGTACGATCTCATCACAGACCGCTAAGCCGATACCCGATCCACGGGCCTTGGAGCTGCCTTTGTAGAATTTCTTTTTTACCAGAGGGATCTCATCCTCCGGGATACCGGGTCCAAAGTCCCGGATGCGGACAACGACCATATCCTGCTCAAAATGCATGGAAGCTTCTATACGCTTGCCTTCACCACCATGCTTTGCGGCGTTGTCCAATATGTTTAAGAATACCTGTCGCAGCCGTTTCGGGTCGCAGGTAATTTCCGGAATGTCATCATCATTTTCCAGATAGTTTAGTTGGATACCATCCTGTTCCAGCCGGCTTCCGTACATATAAACGGTATCCTCGAATTCGCTTCGGATATCCGTAAGCTCTACATTCAGAGTCATGCGGCCGTCCTGTATCCGGGTAAAGTCCAGCAGGTCCACCACCATTTCGGTTAAGCGCTTGGCTTCCCGAAGGATGATCTTCATGCCCCGCCGGGTATCTTGGTCCAAATTTTCGTCACCAATCAGGGTTTCACTCCAGCCGGTGATAACCGTCAGGGGTGTACGCAGTTCATGAGACAGCGAGGAGATAAATTCCGCCTGCATCTTCTCATTCCGGTTGACTTGAGAAGACAATTCATTAATGGTCTTTGCCAGCTCACCGATCTCATCATTGTAATGGTTCTGAATCTGGATACCATAGGTGCCACCCGCGATTCGCTTTGCCTTTTCCGTGATCTCTGCCACAGGCTTTAGAATGGAACGGATATAATAGTTGCTGCTGACCAGTACGATAACAGCCACAACCGCCAAGCCCAACAGTGACAGCACTGCGGTCATTATGATCTGTCCATCCATCATGGCTGTGGATGTAACATAGCGCAGAACACCGATCACCTCACCGTTGCTGTAGATCATGGGGCTGGAAACCGCCATGATCCGCTCCCCTGTCTCAGGATCTTTTCCCACAAAAGGTTGGACACTGCGGGTAGTGATGGCTTTCTGGATCTCCGGTGTGGTGGGAGATTGGCCGGTCCAGCGGCCATAGGAGGATGCCACGATCTGACCCCGGGCATTGATAAACTGCAGTTCCAGATTGTCCCGGTCCTCAAAGGTCTGGGCATAAGTAATGCAGGACTGATAGTAATCGTTATAGCTTTGATTCAGATGCTCCGCAAAATAGGTCGTCGTCATTCTTGCGCGGTAGCGCAAATCGGATTGCATGTTGGAATAAAAAGAGGAGGCAAAAACAGCGGTGACCGTCATCACACAGGCAAGGCCCAACGCACAGACGATGCCAACCGTATTTACAAGCCACCGTCTACGCAGTCCGCTGATTTTTTTCATGTTACTTAAGCACCCCACTTATATCCAAAACCCCAAACCGTTGTAATATAGGTGGGATTGGAGGTATCATCCTCGACCTTGATGCGCAGACGGCGGATATTCACGTCCACGATTTTCAGTTCCCCATCGTAGTCCTTACCCCAGACAGCTGCCAGAATGTCCTCCCGGGACAGGGCTCTGCCGGGGTTCTGCATAAACAGCTTCATGATGGAATACTCCACTTGGGTCAGCCGGATGCGCATACCGGATTTTTCCAATGTGTGGTTACGGGTGTTCATAATAAAGGGCCCCTGGGACAGAAGCTCGCTGCTGGCGGTGCTGTCACCGCCGAGACGGCGGAACAGGGCATCAATTCTGGCGGTCAGTTCCGCGGGAGAAAAAGGCTTTGTCACATAATCGTCAGCGCCGGTCATAAGGCCGGTAACCTTGTCCATCTCCTGGGTACGGGCAGTGAGCATAATGATACCCATCTGCTTGTTGGTTGCACGAATACGGCGGCAAACCTCAAAACCATCAATATCCGGCAGCATAATATCCAGAATGGCAACGCCGATATCCGGATTCTCCTGGATCCGGTCCAGAGCCTCCTGCCCGGTGGCTGCCTCAATGGCATCGAAACCTGCCCGTTTCAGATTGATCACCACAAAGCTGCGGATATTGACCTCATCCTCCAGAATTAAAACCTTTTTCATATCTCTACCTCTACTATCTCTTACATTTCTCCTGTCTTCCAATCCATGCGTATCGGATGGAAGCTCTTGACCAAATCATCTTGTGTAATACGCAATGCACCGGACGCAACCTCCAAGCGTGCCGCGTAAATCACGGAGTCACTTTTATAAACCGTAAAACGGTTATCTACAACCGCTTGTTCTTCCCTGTTCTGGCCTGTCAGCGCAAGAATTGAAAATATCTTCTGCGCATCTTGATAATCCTCATCCCACAGGTAGAATCCATACGCATTTCCATCCTGTTTGACGGATATGCGCTCAGCCCAATCGGGATCCAGTTGCAGATACCAATCACCCAGATAATTGTGATAGGTATGCATCTTGTCTATCTCAGAACCGTCTGTTCCGATGGCATACCAGCGGATCAGATACTGCTTGTCCCCATTGGTGCCCTGCTGAAGCTGCTTCATGGTGATCACAGACGGAAGCTCTACTTCCCCATCCTCATCAATATCATCGGCATACACATTATAATTTCGCAGCGTTTGAGCGCTGATATCCGATTCTTTCGACAAGGAAATGTTCGTAAACACACCATCGATCAGCGTGTACACGTCCGTGATAATAGCGTTCTCGTCAAACCCACTGGCTGCAAAAACTGCCGCTGCGCCACCGTTAAGCCGACCGGTGATCACCCGTTTCAATTTTTCAGCAGGACCGGACAGTTTGGCTTCATTGGATCGTTCTATGGCACCGTTTTCCATTCCGTACAGCTCCGCGATGCCATTGTCGGAATTAGAATCCCCCGGTCGCAAAACCATCAGTTCCATCCAAGTGTCATTATCCAGATCACAAGACAGAAACTTTGTATAGTTGGTGGATAAGACTTGGTTGATCGTTCCCTCACTGAGGGTATAGACACTGACGGAACGGGGGACCTGCTGGCTGATCTTGCAGCCAACCACGATCTCTACACCGCCAATGCCATCCATTTGTACATACTCGACCACATCGAATGACGCGCCGGAACAGCCAATGGTATCCAGCAGCACATAACCGGATTCCTGTTGTGCAAAGATCAGAATCTGCAGTGGCTTGTCTCCGTCGCCTTTGGCGTACAGCAGATATTCCCGAATACCGTCACCATCCAGATCGGCCATTTGAACGGTCTGTTGGTTCTCACCTGCACGGGGTGCGCTGTATTCCATAGCGCCCATGGCTCCATCCATAACTGATTGCAGGTCATTGTAGGATTGGGGCCGTTTGGGGACCCGGTACATTTCATCGACCGTGGGAATCTGGCAGGCACTGAGAAGAGCGGCCACTGCCAAAAACAACACCGTCAACATTCGTTTTTTCATCTGGCAGCACCTCCTCCAACGATATATTATACCATGGGATTGTGAAAAGAAAAGCTATTTCAACACAATATTCTCTTCACCCAAAACATTTCTCAGTTCTTGCAGCATCCGCTCGTCCAGTGCGCAGCGGGTACCCCTGCGCTGCTTGGTATCTGCGAAATAGATCACTGCTTGACTATGACCGGGGAACATATTCAGGATGGCCCGGATCTTGGGGAAGAGCTTTTCGTCCTCACTGGGAAGCCGCAGATAGAGCGTTCCAGACAAAAGTTGCTGCTTCACTGCCGGCTTTTCTTCCGGTGTCTCTTTCGCAAAATCGGAAATAGGCCGGGCCCGGTTGATCACGATCTGGGGTTCTTTATCGTCCCGTAGGGACAGGCGGCCGGTAACCACCACAGGAGAATTCTCCCGGAGATAGCCTCCGTACTGGGTAAGCACACTGGAAAATGCCAGCATTTCAATGGATGCCGTATCATCCTCCACGGTCACATAGGCCATCATGGAATTATTGCGGGTGGTCTTCATCTTCACTTCCTGAACGATGCCCGCCAAACTGATGATCTGTTCATCTGCAAAGGGGTTGTCCTCTTCCATCAGCGCGCCGATGCTGACCACATGGGTATTGCGCAAAAGGCTGCGGTAGTCATCCATAGGATGACCGGACAGGTAGATGCCGGTGGTTTCCTTTTCCATCATCATCCGGTCTGCCTTGCTCAGCTCCTGCAGCTTCGGAATCGGGATCTGGGCGGCCGCATCGTCTTCCAGCATGCCGAACAGGCCCATCTGGCCTTCCAGATTCTTTTTCCGGGAGCTGGAAACACTGTCCATCATGGTGTCATAAACAGCCAGAAGCTCGCTGCGGTGGCAGCCAAAGCAATCCATGGCACCGCATTTGATAAAGTTTTCTACAGCCCGCTTGTTAAGCTCGCCCTCACCCATCCGCTGCAGGAAGTCTTCCAAAGAGCGGAAGGGACCTTCCTCTGCCCGTTTGGCAGACATGGTCCGGATCAAGCCACGGCCCACATTTTTCACAGCGCCAAGGCCAAAGCGGATCGCATCCCCCTCTACGGTGAAGTTATCCTCAGAATGGTTGATATCCGGGGGCAGAACAGGGATTCCCAGTTCCTTACACTCAGCAATGTAACCGGAGACTTTTGTGGCAGAATCCAGCACGGAGGTCATCAGCGCAGCCATGTACTCCTTGGGATAATGGCATTTGAGATAGGCTGTCTGGTAGGAAACAACCGCATAGCATACCGCGTGAGCCTTGTTAAAGGCATAATTTGCAAAATCAACGATCTCATCATAGATGGATTGGGCTACCGCTTCCGGCACGCCATGACCGATACAGCCGGTAATTCCCTGCTCCGGGTCTCCATAGACAAAGACCTTGCGCTCCGCCTCGATGACCTTCATCTTTTTCTTGGAGATGGCACGGCGAATGTTATCTGCCTGTCCCATGGTGTAGCCGCCCAAAGAACGGAATATCTCAATGACCTGTTCCTGATAGACGATACAGCCGTATGTGACCTTCAAAATCGGCTCCAGAAGGGGTGTTTTATAGGTGACCTTACGGGAGTCTAATTTATTGGCAATAAAGGTGGGGATAGAGTCCATAGGACCGGGGCGGTACAGCGCCACGATTGCCGTGATATCCTCAATGGAACCGGCTTTCATATTGACGCAGACACCGGTCATGCCCGCAGATTCCAACTGGAATACTCCTTGGGTCTTGCCTTCCGCCAGCATGGCAAAGGTGGCGGGGTCATCATCCGGGATCTTGGCGATATCAAAATCCGGATCGATGCGACGGATCTGCTCCTGGGCATCTTTAATGACAGTTAAGTTCCGAAGGCCCAAGAAGTCCATTTTTAATAGACCCAGCTCCTCAATGGTAGTCATGGTATACTGGGTGACAATGGTATCGTCATTGCGCGACAGGGGCACATAGCTGCACACCGGATCTGCTGTGATCACAACACCGGCCGCATGTGTGGAGGTATTTCTGGGCATACCCTCCAGACCCATGGCGGTATCGATCAACAGCTTGACCCGCTCATCGCCGTCATACATTTCTTTCAGCTTGGGAGAGACCTTCAGCGCATCCTTTAAGGTAATATGCAGCGGCATGGTGGGCACCAGCTTGGCCACCACGTCTGTTTCTGCGTAGGTAAAGTTCAGCGCACGGCCCACGTCCCGGATGGCGCCACGGGCAGCCATGGTACCAAAGGTAGCGATCTGGGCCACATGGTCAGCGCCGTACTTACGGACCACATAGTCAATGACCTCACCACGGCGTTCCTGGCAGAAGTCCGTATCGAAGTCCGGCATACTGACACGCTCGGGATTCAAAAACCGTTCAAAGATCAGTGCGTATTTCATGGGATCCACTTCGGTGATATGCATACAGTACGCCACAATGGATGCGGCACCGGAGCCACGGCCCGGGCCTACCGGGATACCCTGCTCCTTGGCATAACGAATGAAATCCCAAACGATCAGATAGTAATTGACATAGCCCATACGGCTGATAACACCGATCTCATACTCTAACCGCTGACGGTAGCTTTCGGGAGGATCGGTATAGCGCTCCGCAAAGCCATCCATACAGAGCTTACGGAAGTATTCTTCGTTGGTATAGCCATCCGGAACCGGGAAGGAGGGCAGATGGTATTCATTAAATACAAATTCCAGATTACAGCGATCTGCAATCAATGCCGTATTTTGGAAGGCTTCTTCGCAGTTGGGGAAAAGCTGCCGCATTTCTTCCTCGCTTTTGAGGTAGAATTCCTCGGTCTGGAATTTCATGCGGTTGGTGTCATCTACGGTCTTACCGGTCTGGACACAAAGCAGGACATCCTGCATGGCAGCATCCTCTTTGCGCAGGTAGTGGGCATCATTGGTAGCCACCAAGGGCAAGCCGGTTTCCCGGGCCATACGCAAAATACCTTGATTAACCGCCCGCTGCTCCGGGATGTTGTGATCCTGCAATTCCAGATAGAAATTGCCTTTGCCAAAGATATGCGCAAGCTTTAGGGCATACTCCTTGGCATGGGCGTAGTCCTCATCCAGCAGATACTGCTGCACACCGCCTGCCAAGCAGGCAGAAAGGGCAATAATACCCTCGTGGTACTTGGAAAGCAGCGCCAGATCCACTCTGGGTTTGCCGTAAAAGCCATTTTGAAAGGCCTCCGAGACCAGCAGACACAGGTTCTCGTAGCCCTTTCGGTTTTCGCAAAGCAGCACCAGATGGTAAGGGTCATTATCAATACCGTGAACACGGTCGCTCATAGCGCGCCGAGCCACATAGACCTCGCAGCCGATGATAGGTTTGATGCCGGCTGCCTTGGCAGCCTTATAGAAGTCGATGCAACCATACATTACACCATGGTCCGTAATGGCGATGGCATCCTGTCCCAGCTCCTTGACACGGTCCATCATGCCCGCGATCCGGCAGGCACCGTCCAGCAGGCTATATTCCGTATGGACATGCAAATGCACGAAGCTCATGCTAGACCTCCTTTGCTGCCTCCACCAGCTTTTTCAGCCGGTGATTCATGGCGGGTTTTGTAATGGGCGGCTCCATCATGGCCGCAAGTTCTGTTAAGGATGCGGAGGGATTTTCTTCTCTGGCCTTTGCTGCCTGCTGCAGCTTTTGGGGTAAATGGGCCAGTTTCCCCTGTTCCTTTAAAAGGCGGATCACCGCAAGCTGTTCCTGCGCGGCCTCCACCACCTTGGAGGTATTGGCTTCATCGCAGTTGCAGCGGCGGTTGACTTTGTTGTTCAACTCTTTTTCCAATCTGGCTTCCATGATGCCCATGGCCGCAACCGGGGCACCCAGAAAGGTCAGAAAATCGGAGATCATATCACTTTGCTTTAAGTACAGCACATGACCGCCACCCCGGAGGGCAGACTTCGGTGAAAAGCCAATAGCCTCCTGCATCAACGCATAGGTCTCTCTGGACACACTGGCGTGGGTAGTTGCCAGTTCCATATGATACCCTTTTTCGGGGTCAGTAACAGAACCGCCGGCAAGAAATGCGCCCCGCAGAAAAGCGGTCTTGCAGCATTCTTCCTCCACCACCGGCAGATTTACATGCAGCGCAAGGGTATCTTTCATATCGAAACCGTAGGCGGCCATGATTTGTGCTATGCTTTCCCTCTGTGTGATTTGAAAGACCAGTTTTCCCGCGGCATCCAGCTCCGGGAGAATATCAAAATTGAGTGAAAAGGCCTTGCGGAAAAGCTTTGGAAGGATCTCAGCAAATTCCCTGCTTTCGGTTATGATACGGATGCCGTCAGCACCGAAGCTGTTGCAAAACAGCAGCACACCAAAGCACTCAGCCAGAGCGCAGCAGTTCTTCTGAGGAAATGCTTTGCAAACTTCCGTTTTCGCATTTGCGGAAAATGACACTGCCATTTTGCGAACTCCTTTACCAAATTCTTACTTCCGGCTCCAAACGGATACCGGTGCGGTCATAGACCTGATCGGATACCTGCTGCAGCAGGTTCAATACGTCCTGTGCGGTAGCATTTCCTGCATTTACCACAAAACCGGCATGCTTAGTGCTGACTTGAGCGCCGCCCACCCCAAAACCTTTCAAACCGGCTTCATCGATGAGTGCTGCCGCATAACCGCCCACAGGCCGCTTAAAGGCAGAACCGGCAGAGGGCATATCCAGCGGCTGAGAGGTCTTGCGCTTGTTCATCAGCTCCTGCATTTTTCCCTTGATCTCATCAATGGGTGCCTTTTGCAGTTGAAAATCCGCGTAGACGACAATACCGGGATTCTCTTCCAGAAAACTGTGGCGGTAAGAAAATTCCATTTCAGCATTGGTTTTTACCGTGATATTCCCCTTGTGATCCATAACAGCCACTTGCGTGCATACTTGACAGATCTCACCGCCGTAGGCACCGGCATTCATATACACACCGCCACCGACAGTTCCGGGAATACCATGAGCAAATTCCAGACCGGAAAGGCCCAGATTCGCAGCAAACAGTGCCGCCCGGGTCATGGTCACACCGGCCATCACACGAATGGTCGTTTCATTCAACTGCTCCATACCATCCAGGCAATCCTTCAAACAGATCACCATACCACGGATGCCTTTATCGGGGGCAAGAATGTTGGTGCCGGCTCCAAGGATAACAGGCTGAACAGCAAGAAGATCGGCGATCTTCAGCACTTCTGCCAGCTCCTGTGCGGTCTTGGGAAATACCATCACTTCCGCACCGCCGCCAATTTTAAAAGAGGTATGCTTGGAAAGCGGTTCTTCAAAACGGTGTTCTATATTTTGTAACAAAGCAGATACTTTCTGCTGAAAAAGTGTCAAATCAGTCATAAACGCCTCCGGGTGTATAGTTAGAATCAGTATATCATATTTCAAACAAATAATCAATTATTACTTTCTGTAACAGAAAAAAACAGCCGGCATAACCGGCTGTTTCTTTATGTAGAAATTTACTTCTCGATGATCTCCAACAGCTCCATGGGGCAAACCTTAGCGCAGATGCCGCAGGAGATGCACTTGGAGGCAGGATTCTCAGGCTTCATGACCATGACCTTCATGGGGCAGGCTTCTACGCACTTGCCGCAGCTGACACACAGCTTCTTATTGATCATGAACACACCGGTCTTGGGATTCTGGGTGATAGCACCGTGCTCACAGGTGCGCATGCACTTGCCGCACTGGATGCAGGTAACAGGCTTTGCACCGGTTCCCTTAGCAACGACCTGAATGCAGGAGAGGTCCTGATGGAATTCTTTGTAGAAAGCAGTGGAGCAGGCACGGACGCATTCCAAGCATGCCATGCACTCGATATTTTTCTTAACAGCCAGCTTCTTCATAGTAAAAGCTACCCCTTTTCATATTATTCTAATGTATTATACAGGACACGGCAAAAAATAGCAATGGTAAAATTTCAAATTTTTAATTTTTTGCGATACAGGAAGTTTTTTCCAGTGTAAATCATCCTTTGACGGAGATAATAGATATGGAATCAGAAAATTTAGGAGGTTCACAATGAAAAAGTTTTGTAGTATCGCCCTTGTGCTTGTCCTTACCGTAACCGTACTTGCCGGTTGCCGCAGCAATCAGCCTGCCGGTACTTCTTCCCCGGCTACCAGTAAGCCTACCGTTCCCAGCACCGCGGCACCCACTACTATGCCCACCACTGCGCCCACCACACAGGCAACACAGCCAAGCACCGATATGACCGGCCCCGGCATGGAGGGCATTATCCCCGGCACCGATGATACCATTGATCCTACCAATGGTGCCAATCAGGATGCCACCGGTATGCCGAGCGCTCACTAATCATGGGGCATTGCCCCATTACATAAATTCTTCCCAATCCAAAGTGATCGTTCCATCTTCTTTGACGATGCAAGGGATACCGATACCGCCATTTTCACGGACAACATCAAACAGAGGATTCCCCTCCCGGATGGCTAGGAATTCCTTTAGGTGCAAAAGGCTGTCAGCAAAGTCCAGATATTCGTAAGAAACACCGGCCTTGTCCAGATCTTCCCGGCATTGAACACAATCCTTACACAGCATGGAACCGTAAATTTTAATCATAATATTCCTCACAAAACCGTAACATAACGGGTCAGATTCTTCTTCATGCGCTGCAGCGCTTCGATGGCTGCCGCGGCATAATCATCGCTGCCCGCATCTTTCCAAGCTGCAACAACGGACGCACCGGCACAGGCAGCGGCGCCATGACCCAGCTTATCAAAGGCGAAGCTGCAGTTTTTGGCGTTGGCGTTGGGATAATCATATCCGTCCAGCAGCAAAAACAGCTTTGGATACTTGCTGCGCAGCGAGCGCAAACTATCGGCAGAGCTGGCAGATGCCAATACACCCATCTGTGAGAATCCACACTTGGCTACTTGAGATCCACCCAAGCGGTTTACGATGTCCGCAGCGGCAGTATGGACCAAGCGGCCGCCGGACAGCAGGTCCTGCATTTCCGGAGCGGACCGGTTGGCAGTACGCACCACAGCAAACAGACTCTTTCCATTTTTGCAAAGAGGCAGATAGCCGCTGAGAATATCACTGCCTAAATAGGAGGACACCACAAGTCCGTCACAGGGATAGGGCGTAGGCTGTGCGTCAAACACCGTTGCTGCGTTCTGGGATGCCAATGGAGACATGGTCTCAGGGGCATCCAAAAGCACATAGTAGCCATGGCGCTTTGCTTCCGAAAGGAGTCGGGACAGCAAAGAAAGGCCCTCGCTACCCAACAATGCAAAGCTGCCAAAACCGAAGCGGATGCCGCCCACATAGCCTTTCATCTGGGAAAGTAGGTCTGTGTACAGCTTTTCAAGAGCCTGCACCATGCTGTTTTCTTCCGTAAGCTGCGGCGGAATCCAATCGGGGAAAGCCTCAAAAACCACAACCGACGGGTTCTTGGTCTTGCGAATCTTTTCCTGGAGCATATCAACGGACATAAAAATACCCCCAATACAGCATTTTTTCTTATTATAGCATACATTTTTTCCCTTGCAAAGAGCGAAATTTTCCATATTTGAATGATTTCTTTTGGGAATACTATTGTCGAAGGGAGGGGTATTTATGAAATTCAGAGGATGGGCCATCACCATGGGGATCGGCGCTGCGGCAGGTGCGGTAGCTGTCATGATGATGCCGAAAAACAGTCCCGGCCGGAAGCTGGCCGCCAAGGCCGCCAACAAAGTCGAAGACGCGGCTTGGAAAGTTACCGATAAGATCAGCACAACACTGGATATGTGACGAAACCGGGAAGGGCTCCCCTTCCCGGTTTATATTTACTTCGCTTCTACTGTAACAGTATCATCTACCACAGATGCATGGATGGAAGAAATGGGTGATTCGAAAGAATCAATGATTCGCTCGCTGATGGGGTCTTCCAGATCCCGCTGGATGGTGCGGCGGAGATTTCTGGCGCCGTAGGTCACGGAATAGGCCTTCTTCACCAGATACTCCCGGACGGATGCATCCCAGCTAAAGGTCAAGCCACGATTCTCCAGACTTTGACGCAACTCTTCCAACATGATATCCGCAATTCCAAGGAAGTTTTCTTCGCTAAGGTGGTTGAAGGTAATGATCTCATCCACCCGGTTGATAAACTCCGGACGCAGGAAACCCCGGAGGGCCTTCATGGTCTTTTCCTTTACCTGTTCGCCCTGTGTGCGGCCAAAGCCAAGAGCCGCCACATTGCCTTCACTGCCTGCATTGGATGTCATAACAATGATGGTGTTTTCAAAGTTGACCGTTCTGCCCTGTGCATCGGTGATACGACCGTCGTCCAGCACCTGCAGCAGCACATTCAACACATCCGGGTGAGCCTTTTCGATCTCATCGAACAGCACTACAGAGTAAGGCCGGCGACGGATCTTCTCGGTAAGCTGGCCCGCTTCGTCGTAGCCTACATAGCCTGGAGGAGAACCGATCAGCTTGGATACCGTGTGCTTTTCCATATACTCGGACATATCCAGACGGATCAAGGAATCTACCGTATCAAACAGGTCATTCGCCAAGCACTTGACCAGTTCTGTCTTACCCACACCGGTGGGGCCTACAAAGATAAAGGATACCGGGCGCTTCTTGGGAGAAATGCCAACACGGTTACGGCGGATGGCTCTCGCAACGGCATCCACCGCTTCATCCTGTCCAACAATGTGCTTACGCAAGCGGTCAGCCAAACCCTTGATCTGCTCATATTCCTGAGCCTTGATCTTGGAGGCAGGGATCTTCGTCCAAAGCTCGATAATGCGAGCCAGGTTTTCCATGGTCACCTTGGGTGCGGGAACCTGCTCCAGTTCCTCGATTTTGGCAGCCAGCTGCAACAGCTTACTGCGGATCATAGCAAGGCGCTCGTAGTTTTGGTTCTCCGTATCCTCGTTGAGCATACGAAGCTCCAGCTCATAGTCGTCCCGCTCTTTTTTCAGCTCTGCCAGCTGAGAGATCTCCTTGCAGCGCAGATTTACATCGGAGCAGGCTTCGTCCAACAGGTCGATGGCCTTATCCGGCAGGAAACGGTCGGTAATGTAGCGCTCGGACAGCACAACACACTGCCGTGCGATCTCCGGGGAGATTTCTACCCCGTGGAACTCGGCATAGGCCTTGGCAATGCCCTGCATGATCTGGCATGCTTCCTCAATGCTGGGTTCAGCAACGGATACCGGCTGGAACCGGCGCTCCAGAGCCGCATCCTTTTCGATGTGCTTACGGTATTCATTGAAAGTGGTAGCACCGATGACCTGGATCTCGCCACGGGACAGAGCAGGCTTCAAAATATTGGCCGCGTTCATGGAGCCTTCGGCATCGCCTGCGCCCACCAGATTATGGACTTCATCGATGACCAGTATGATATTGCCGCACTCCTTGATCTCGCCGATGAGACTCTTCATACGGCTTTCAAACTGCCCACGGAACTGGGTACCGGCAACCAGTGCCGTCAGATCCAACAGGAAAACCTCTTTATCTCTCAGCTTGTAAGGCACATCACCGGCGGCGATCCGCTGAGCAAGGCCTTCCGCGATAGCGGTCTTACCAACACCCGGCTCACCGATGAGGCAGGGATTGTTCTTCTGACGGCGGTTAAGGATCTGGATCACCCGCTCCGTTTCCACATCACGGCCAATGACCTTATCCAGTTTTCCTGCCTTTGCACGGCCGGTTAAGTCCATGCAGTAGCTGTCCAGAAACTTATGTTTCTTATTTTTCTTCTTGGTTTCTTCGGTGTCCTGCTCCGGTTCCGGCTTTTCGGGCCGCTTTGCAGGCATGTGGTTGCCGCCGAACAGCTGGTTCAGCAGCGGGAAAGTGGCGGTTTGGGAATCCATATCGTCCTCGTCGGACTCTTCCTTCTGACCGAACATGCTGACCATCTCATCGCTGAGGGCATCTAAGTCCTCTTCGGAAATACCCATCTGCTTCACTGCTGCGTCGATCTGGGGAATGCCCAGACTTCTGGCGCACTTGAGGCAGTAGCCCTCATTCATGGTCACGCCGTTTTCGATCTTCGTAATAAAAACAACCGCAATATTCTTTTTGCACTTGGTGCACATTTTCGGCTGCATAACATTCACTCCTTTGCTGGGGACATCTTTTGGAGCAGTATAACACACTTGCTCCAAAAAAGAAAAAACAAATTATTAAATATTTACCGTGAGGCCTTCACCGGGGCATTCAAAGATATCGATCCCGTTATCATACCACAGGTGACTCATGTACAGGCCCCCGGGGGGTACGGTAGGACCGGCAGCGGTACGGTTGCCGGAATCCAAGATCTTACCGATATCCTCCGGCTTGATCTTCCCCTCTGCGGCATACACCACGGTACCTGCCATGGCACGGGCCATATTGTATAGGAAGCCGTTGGCGCAGACCCGCAGGTAGATCAAATTGCCTTTTCGCTCTACGTTGTAATAGTATACGGTGCGCACCGTGGATTTAACATCGGTGCCCACACTTCTGACCGCGGCGAAATCATGGGTGCCCACAAACTGGGATGCCGCAGCCTGCATGACCTTTTCGTCTAAGTGCTTGGGATAAAACCATGCCCGATTGACGTAGAAAGGATCCCGGACCCGGGAATTATAGATCAGATAGGTATATTCTTTTCTTGCGCAGGAACCGATGGCATTGAAATCCTCACTGACTTCAAAAGCCTTGGTCACTACGATATCCACAGGCAGGTGGGTATTTAAGGCATAAGGAAGCCTGTCCACCGGAATGGTGGATTCCGTACGGAAGTTTGCTACATAGCATTTGGCATGGACACCGGCGTCGGTCCGTCCGCAGCCGGTAACGTGGACACTGTGATTTACTACCATAGCAATGGCTTTTTCCAAGGTCTGCTGGACCGTTGCCAGATTTTTCTGCATTTGCCAGCCATGATAGGCAGTTCCCTCGTATGTTAAAAACAAAGCGATATTGCGCATTTTCTACCTCACAGGCCGAAACGGGACAGCACAAACACGGCGACGATCAGCAGCGCTCCGGTACCAAAGGCTTTCAGATCCCCCAGATGGTAGCGCAGCAGCTTCATCTTGGTTCTGCCTTCGCCCCCTTGATAGCAGCGGCATTCCATGGCAGTAGCCAGTTCGTCCGCACGACGGAAGGCGCTGATAAACAGCGGCACCAGAATGGGCACCAAGGCCTTGACCCGCTGCATCAGATTGCCGCTTTCAAAATCGGCACCTCTGGCCTTCTGGGCGGACATGATCTTATCGGTTTCCTCGATCAAGGTGGGAATGAACCGCAGAGCGATGCACATCATCATGCTCAGTTCATGAACAGGCACACGGATCTTTTTCAGGGGACTCAGCAGCGCTTCCAGACCGTCTGTCAAAGAAATGGGCGAGGTGGTATAGGTCAGCAGGAAGGTGGCGGTGATCAGCATCAAAATTCTTGCCACCATCAAAATGGCACGAATCAGACCTTCCAAAGTAATGGTAATGACCCAGAAATGGACCAGAACGGTCTCACCTTCGGTAAAAAACAGGTTCAAAATACCTGTAAAGATCAAAATGAATACCAGAGGCTTCATGCCCTTGACGATGGATTTTACGGGAATGGTGGATAGACCAATGCTCACAGCCAGAAATGCAAAGCAAACACCGTAGGAGATCCAGCTTTTTGCCGTAAAGAGGGCCACGATATAGACAACCAGAATGATCAGCTTGGTACGGGGGTCAAGACGGTGTACCGGAGATTTTCCCGGGAAATACTGACCCAAGGTAATATCTTTAAGCATCCCCGTTGCCCCCTTTCAGCTTCTGCAAAGTCTGTACCGCCTGCTCCATGGTATAGACCGGCTGTACATCCAGACCCAGTTTCTGCAGATGCAAAAATACTCTTGTCAGTTCCGGGATATCCAGACCCATTTCCAGCAGTTCATTGGCACGGCAGAACACCTCGTCGGGGGTGCCGTCCATGGCAAGCTTTGCGTCACACATGACCAAAAGCCGGTCCGTCAACCGGGCCACATCATTCATGGAATGGCTGACCATCATGATGGTGGCATTTTTCGCCTTGCGGTAGGCTTCGATATTGGCAAGGATCCCTTCCCTGCCCACCGGGTCAAGACCGGCAGTGGGTTCATCCAGAATCAGAATCTCCGGCTCCATGGCGATGACACCGGCAATGGCAACGCGGCGTTTCTGTCCGCCGGACAGGTCAAAAGGAGATACTTCCAACTGTTCGTCGGTAATGCCAACAAAACCGGCGGCTTCCCGCACACGGCGGTCTACTTCCTTCTCATCAAGGCCCATATTCTTAGGGCCAAAGGCAATATCCTTATAGACCGTTTCTTCAAACAGCTGGTATTCCGGATACTGGAATACCAGACCCACCCGGAAACGGCTCTGGCGGGTGGTGGCTTTATCGGCCCAGATATCCTTGCCATCCAGCAGAATCTGGCCCGAGGTAGGCTTCAAAAGGCCGTTCAAATGCTGCATCAGCGTAGACTTACCGGAGCCGGTATGGCCGATGATGCCGATAAACTCTCCCCGCTCAACGCTGAATGACACATTATCCAGCGCTACATGCTCAAAGGGAGTTCCCATGCTGTAAACATGGGACAAATTTTGAACCTGTAAAATCGCTGTCAATTTCTATTCCTCCAGTGGGTCAAGCCTTTATGGCATCATAAAGTGCCTGCGCACAATCTTCAATGGTCAGCTTATCAAGGGGCAGTGCAAAGCCATGGTCATTCAGCTCCCGGCACAGCTCTACCGTGTCCGGGGCCGCCAGGCCGATGCTGTGAACCAGGTCCACCTGAGAAAATACCGCTTCCGGAGTACCGTCAGCCGCCACTTTTCCCTTGTGGAGAACCACCACCCGTTGGGCCTTTGCCGCCTCATCCATGTGGTGCGTAATGAGAACCACTGTAATCTTCTTATCCACATTCAGCTTGCGGATGGTGTCGATCACTTCCCGGCGGCCTCTGGGGTCCAACATCGCCGTAGGCTCATCCAAAACGATGCATTTCGGCTCCATGGCGATGACACCGGCAATGGCAATGCGCTGCTTCTGTCCACCGGACAGAAGATGGGGCGCATGCTCCCGGTATTCATACATACCCACTTGCTTTAATGCACGATCTACCCGGTGGCGAATCTCAGGACTGGCAATGCCCAGATTCTCGGGGCCAAAGGCCACATCCTCTTCCACCACATTAGCTACGATCTGGTTGTCGGGATTCTGGAATACCATGCCCACACTGCGGCGAACAGCCATCAGCCTGTCTTCGTTGGAAGTATCCATACCGCAGACCCATACTTTACCGCCTGTGGGCAGCAAAATAGAATTGAAATGCTTTGCCAAAGTGGATTTTCCGCAGCCGTTACTGCCCAAAATTGCCACAAAAGTGCCTTCTTCGATGCTGAGGTCCAGATCCCCAAATACGGCAACGCCGGGCGTGTCATCCACGCCCGGATATGTGTATGCCAAATGCTCTGCACGAATCGCTTCGTTCAAATGTATTCCTCCTTAGGCTGAACTACCTTAGGGTGTCCAGCGGCCTGTACTTCCGCAGGGAAGCATCAGACCTGTGGATTTTACTGTCAGTCCCAACTCACCAACGGCAGTGCTGCCCCCATGGACGCCGCCGAAAACCACATCCGATGCATAACCTACAGCAGAGGGGGCAAGACCGGTGGTGTAAGAATTGATGATCACAAACAGCGGATCGTCAGACAGCAGCTTTGCCACTTCCAAAAGGAAGGGATAGAAGCTTGTCTCCATCTTCCATATCTCACCGCTGGGTCCACGTCCGTAGCTGGGCGGGTCCATGATGATGCCGTCATAACGGCGTCCCCGGCGGATCTCCCGCTGGATAAACTTAGCACAATCATCCACGATCCAGTGGATGGGACGGTCCGCCAGGCCGGAGGCCTGGGCATTTTCCTTTGCCCATGCCACCATACCTTTGGAGGCATCCACGTGCCAAACCTCAGCGCCGCCGGCAGCAGCCGCCAACGTGGCGCCGCCGCAATAGGCAAACATGTTCAGCACCCCCACAGGACGTCCCGCATTGGGGCACTTTTCCCGGATAAAATCCCAGTTGGCTGCCTGCTCCGGAAACACACCGGTGTGCTTAAAATTCATAGGTTTGACGTTAAAGGTCAGATATTCCTTATAACGGATCTGCCACCGTTCCGGCAGCTTGTGGTCGGTCCAGTGACCACCGCCTGTGGAAGAGCGGACATAGCGGGCATCATAGCGCTTCCATTCCGGGGCGCTGTGGGGCGTGTCCCAGATCACCTGCGGGTCAGGCCGTACCAATATATACTTACCCCAACGCTCCAGACGCTCTCCGTTGGAGGTATCCAGAACCTCATAATCTTTCCACTCATCAGAAATCCAAA
This sequence comes from Faecousia sp., assembly GCA_045653485.1. GTDB lineage: Bacteria > Bacillota > Clostridia > Oscillospirales > Oscillospiraceae > Faecousia. Next base: position 43,491 of record JAZOLX010000027.1, read on the forward strand.
TCATTTGTTTCCTCCATGCTTAACCCACAGCGCCGTCATCCTCTTCAGGCTGTGTTTCCGGCTCCGTAGCCGCAATAGAATCCTGATACTTCTCCCAAGCATCCTTGGTGTGCGCGGGACATACCAGATAGGGAGCGATCACATCATTGTTGATATTGCCCTCAATACCCTTGAATGCCGCATCCGTACCATTATCATTGACCAGATAGATATAATCATCACGCAGATGCTCCGGCATCAGGCCGCAGGTCTTGGCCTTTACCAGCTCGTCGATTTCTTTCTGGGTCATTTTCACCAGAGATTTCTTTTCGATCTTGACCTCTTCACCGGTGGCATCTTTTTCATCCGCAAAATGCTGGCAGTATTCGCTGGCAACACCGCCGCCGGTTGTGCAGTAATCCACAAGCACATGCTTATCGCAAAGAGCTCTGGGACGGTCCTCCGGATAGACGTTGGCATAGCTGGTACGGGCAATATTATCGACCGTACGCACGTCCTGCGAACAGGCAGCAGTTGCCACCTTGCCCGAATCCAGACACATAGTCACACCGCCGAATTTGCTGTAGTCGATCAACTGGACTTTTTCCAGACCTTGGTGAGCCTTGGTCAGAACCTTGCTGAACAGAACAGCAGCGGGATTGTTACCGTTGCCCATGACCAGATTGATCTCCTCCGGCGTATCGAAGCCAAACCATACAGCCGCCGTATAGTAGCCGGTATAGCCGCAGAACCACCGGTCGCGGTTGCTGGAGGTGGTACCGGTCTTACCGTAAACATTCTGTCCGCTGATGCGGGCATTGCCGCCGGTACCGCCAACAGATCCGGCCAGACAGTAGTGCATATAATTTACCGTCTTGGCGCTGAAGGCTTCCCAGCTGTCCTGAGAATTATCCAAAACGATATTGCCGTTGCTGTCATACACCTTGGTATAGGTACGGCCTTCCCGGTAGGTGCCGCCGCCTGGGAACACCGCAAAGGCAGATGCCATTTCCCGAACTGTCAGACCCTTGGTCTGGGCGCCCAACGCCAGAGGCGCATAATCGTCATCGGACATGATCTCGCCGTCATAGCGGGTATAGCTATCAATGAAGCTTGTCAGCCCCAGCTTCTCTTTCGCAAAGTTATAGGAATAACTGGTACCGATCATTTCCAGTGTATTGACCGCCACCGCATTCACAGAGGAAACAATACCGCTGTAAATGGTGCGGGAATAGGAATACTTCCGGTTATCGTTCTTTGGCCAACCAACGGTACCATTATATTTCTGCGGCATATCCTTGACCACCGTTGCGGGGCTGATGGCACCGGACTCAAAGCCGGGGCCGTAAACCGTCAAGGGTTTAATGGAAGAACCGGTCTGCAGGACAGAGTCCACCGCGCGGTTTTGACCGTCATGGGCCTTATCCTTACCTACGCCGCCAATCAAAGCAACGATATCACCGCTGCGGTTATCGATGATGACCATGGCAGACTGGGGCTGCTGGCCGCTTCTAACCGCTGGGATCTGGCTTAGATCCTGATAGACGGAATCCAGCGCAGTCTGCACATCCATATCCAGACAGGAATAAATATGGTAACCACTGCTGGCGATCTTCTGCTTATAGAACTTCATGGTGGAATCCGTCAGCTCAACGCCATCGCGCTTTGCCAGATCCGCCGCCACATCTTCCAGAAGGGTATCCACATAGTAGGAATAGACCTCCTGAGAGGCATCCTCACCCACAGGCACCTCCGTGCCGCAGTTGGGACAGTAATGTTTGTTTCCGGATTCATCTGTTGTCAGAGTCTTGACGATACCTTTGTAGCCGCATGCCTCATTGGGACAGTGTGCCATCTTATCTTCCGCATCAATGCCCCGCTTGAATACCAGCTCCTGAGCCACCGCTTCATCGTACTCTTCCTGAGTGATCCACTCCTGTTCGAGCATTTCATTCAGTGTATCCAGCTGGCGTTCCCGGTTCCGTTCCTTGCCGGTCATGCCGCCAGCATCCAGATTTTCCCGGTAGGGATTATACAAAGACGGGTTATTGGTAATACTGATGAGACTTGCGCATTCAGCCAAGGTCAGAGACTCCAGCTCTTTGCCAAAATAAATGGATGCGGCCATTCTGACGCCGTTGGTGCGGTTGCCCATATAGATCTCATTGAGATACCACTCCATGATCTCTTCTTTGGAGTAGCGCCGCTCGTACTCGATGGCGGTGAATATCTCCTGCACCTTACGCTGCACGGTAACATCCCAGTTATCGGTAACATTTTTTACCAGCTGCTGAGTGATCGTGGAGCCACCCCGGTCACCGTTACCAAAGAACATAAAAAAGCAAGCCTTCACCGTTGTGATCCAGTCAACACCCTGATGCTCAAAAAAGCGCTTGTCCTCAATGGCAATGGTGGCATGGATCAGATCCTCCGGGATATCCTCAAAATCTGCCCATTCACGGTTATTGACAGCAAAGATATTCTGAAGCTTTTGAATATTGCCGTTCCGGTCCACATGATAGACATAGGAGTTCAGATTCATGTCCCGGTTTTCGTCATCCTGCGTCTCCACCTTGGAAAGGATCTCCTCATCCAGATAGTCACCTACTGAACCGGCAAGGACAACAAAGCAAATGCCGACGATGATTGCGACGGTAGCGGCCGCGCCCAATGCGATCTTCAGAGCGCTAAACAGAACCAGCCATAAATTTTTTAATATCCGCAGCGCCCAGTGGGGTTTCCAGGATTGTCTGGGTGCCTTATTCTTTCTGATTTTTTTTGCCATAATATTACCTCCATTACCGAAATCATAAGACTCGGATGGTCACAAGTGATTCAAGGGATACGCTCCCATAGTATGTTCATTGTATTATAGCATACCCAGAAGGAAAACGAAACCCCCAAATTATTAATAATCCATAAACTTCATTGAAATGCAATCACCTGATAGGGAATAAAAGAGACGCCTTAGTATATAATGAAGTAAGCGCAACTGTCCCAGTTCACAAAATACATGCTGGCCGCGAATTTCTTCTTGATTTTGCAGATCGATGATTGTAAAATATAGGCAGATGATAACAGGAGGCTGTGTTATGAAAGATCAATTCGGTTCCGATTATATGACCATCGTGGATGAAGACGGTGAAGAATTCGAGCTGGAGATCCTCACAACTATGGAGTGGAGCGGCAATACCTATCTGGCTGTTATCCCTGCCGGCATGGACGATGAGGATACTTCTCTGGAAGTCAGTATTTTGAAGTCTGTAGAGGAAGACGGTGAGTCCATCCTCACTGCTATTGAAGACGCCAAGGAGCTGGAGACTGTCTATAACCTGATCATGGAGCAACTCTACGAAGAGGACTCTGACGAAGAAGATTGATTTTTTGCCTGCTTGGTGCGTGATGTGCTCTTTTGGACCCACATTTTATAATCGGGACGTTAGACTTCCCTGCCCTTTTGCAGACCTCCCGCCCACGCTTTGACGATGGGTGGACGTTGGGAGCAGTGAAAGCAGTGAGCGGCGACCCACCTGCCATTTCGTGCAGGTCATAAATGGGCACACACGGCCGAAGCGGGTTTTCAAATCCGGGGAGTTTTTCTCCCCGGATTTTTGCATAGATTGTAAACTTTTTAATTTTTTATTCGAAACAACCATAATGATACTTGAAAACAGCGGAAAAAGCAGTTATAATAACTCGGTCTATGTGCCACCTGGGTGTCACATAGCACTACCAACCGGACTATGAGAGGAAATGATTACATGGGCGCATCCAGCAAGAAAAAGCTTCGCAAGGAGCAAAATGCTGCTGCATTGACCGAAAAGCAGCTGCAAGAACAAAAAGAAGCAAAGAAACTGAAAGGTCAGACCATCACCTTCGTGGTCATCGTCGCTCTGGTGCTTGCCATCGGCCTTGGTTCTTTGGCTGTAACTGCATACAATAACAGCGGCATCACCCAGCGTAACAGCACCGCACTGGTTGTCGGTGAGCATGAGCTCAGCGCTGCAGATCTTAGTTACTACTATTTTGACACCATCAGCTCTTCTTATGAAGAGATGAAAAACCAATACGGTGATTATGCTGCATCCTACATGGCTATGCTGATGGGTCTGGATCTTACTAAGCCTCTTGATGAGCAGATGTATGACAAAGAAAACAATGTCACCTATGCTGATTACTTCATCGAAAGCGCTGTACAGCAGGCTGTCAATACTTTTGCCGTTTATGATGTAGCAGTTGCCAACGGCAAGACTCTGGATGAAGCCGGCAAGCAGAGCATCGACAATACCATAAACAGCATGAGAAGTGGTGTTGTCAATATGGGTTACCGCAACCTGAAGCAGTATCTGAAAGCCTACTACGGAAACGGCGCAACCGAAAAGTCCTTCCGTAAGTATCTGGAGCTGCAGCATGTTGCTGACGCTTATAAAGAAGAAATCTACAACACCATGTCCTACACGGAAGAGGATCTGGCTGCCTACAACGAAGAGCACTTTAACGACTTCTCTTCCTTCTCCTACGCCACCTTCTACGTGAGTGTAGACGATCTGGTGCTGTGCCCCGCTGATGAAGATGACAAGGAGCACGAGCATTCTCAGGAAGAAAAGGATGTTGCTCTGAAGGCAGCGCAGGATGTGGTTGCCGCTATTGAAAAAGAAAGTTTTGCTACAGCCGAGGAATTTAACAAGTTCGTTAATACCCTCGATGCCTATGCTGAAACTGAATCCGCAGCCTGCACCGAATACAAGGATAAGCTCTACACTTCCATTACGGATCAGGATATTGCCGAGTGGCTGGCTGAGAACAACCGCAAGACCGGCGATATAAAAGTGATCACAAATACAAAAGAAGTCACCGACGAAAACGGCAACAAGGTTTCCAGACCTTACAGTTTCAATGTTGTTTTGTTCCTTGGACGCAACGATAACGAAATGAAGCTGGTCAATGTACGCCACATTCTGAAGACATTCACCGGTGGCACTACAGATGCACAGGGCAACACTGTATACCCCGAGGCTTCCATCGCAAAGGCTAAGGAAGCTGTTGAAAAGCTGCAGACCTCTTGGGTCGATGGCGGTATTGGTGAGGAAGCCTTCGCAAAGCTGGCAACAGAAAACACCGATGACGGTGGTTCTGCCCAGAACGGCGGTCTGTATGAAAATGTCTACCCCGGCCAGATGGTTCCTGCCTTCAACGATTGGTGCTTCACAGAAGATCGCGCGGCCGGTGACTACGGCATCGTTGAAACCGAATATGGTTATCACCTGATGTATTTCGCAGGCCACAGCACTGTTACCTTCCGGAACTATATGATTGAAAACACCCTTCATAACAGCGATTTCAACGAGTGGTATAAAGAGCAGGTAGAAGGAAAAGCATATACTGTGCTTGATACCTCCAAAATTCCTGCTGACGTTATCGTCTTACAGTAAGTTATAGATTCCTCCCTGCCCGCTTTGGGCAGGGAGTTTCTTGTATAAAATTGCCTCCTGTGGAGAAAATTTCCACAGGAGGCGGTTATTTTGCGTTTAAAACGATATGTATTTTGTGCTTTGGCGGGTTTCGCCGCAGGAAGTGTCACCGGATTATTTGGTGCAGGAGGCGGCATGGTACTGGTACCACTGCTTTGCTGGCTGACGGATATCGAAGAGGAGGCTATCTTCCCGGCATCGGTTTCCATTATCCTGCCGATTTGCCTGATATGCCTGATGTTCCGTGTCGGCACAGAGGGATTGCCGTGGCACGAAGCCATGCCCTACCTCATCGGCAGTAGCATTGGTGGTGTTGCTGCGGGAATACTGGGCAATAGGATTCCTGTCCTCTGGCTCCACCGGCTGCTGGGAGCAATGATCTTATGGGGAGGTTTCCGTTACCTATGCTAGAATCTTTACCTGTTTCCATTGCCGCAGGCGCAGTATTGGGTTTTTTATCCGGTCTTGGAATCGGTGGCGGCAGCCTGTTGATCCTGTGGCTCACACTGGTCCTGCAAATGTCTCATACCCTTGCAGGCACCGTTAATTTAATGTTTTTCGTTCCTTCCGCTCTGATTGCCTGTCTGTTTCGCTTCAAACAGGGTAAGCTGGATCTGAAACGGATTATACCGGCCTTGGCCGCAGGCTGTGCAGGCGCTGTCCTTTTTACCTTACTTGGAAACAGGATCGATGAAACAGTCTTACGCAAGCCCTTTGGTATCCTGCTTCTGCTGACCGGTATCCGGGAGTTGTTTTACCGACCACGGAAAGCCAAGTAACCTTCCAGAATCAGTGATGCCGCTACGGCATCCACGGTATCCTTGCGTTTTTTCCCGTGGTAGTTATGCTCCGAGAGGATGTTGTGGGCCTCAACGGTTGTCCTGCGCTCGTCCCAGAGTGTCACGCCGAGACCGGTGGCTTCCTCCACCGCTTTGGCAAACTCCCTGCAAAGCTCCGCTCTGGGGCCTTCCGTCCCGTTCATATTCTTGGGCAGACCCACCACGATTTCCCCCACATCCTGCTCTTTTACAATGCGGCAGATCTCAGCGATGGTCTTATCCGCACGTCTGCTGTGGATCACCGTGGTGGATCCGACGATGGAGCAAAGCAGGTCGGAAATGGCAATTCCCGTACGGGCATCGCCGTAATCTACGCCCATGATTCTTTTCAAGCCGATCTCTCCTTTTGTGTCGTCATTTGCCCCTATTATAGTGCAAAATAATCAAAAAATAAAGCATTTTTTTATTGACATTACCACCCCCCTGTGTTAGAATGATTCTACCTGTGAAAAAAGGGCTTTTTTTGTGCGCTTTTTTTCAGCTTCGGGCGGCTTTTGTAGTGAGTCGCATACTAAATTTTTACTAGCCGGAGTGATACAGGGAGGCAATATTTAAGGAGGTGCCGTTATGCGCGTGAAAGTCACTTTGAGATGCTCCGAGTGCAAGCAGAGAAACTACAACACCATGAAGAACAAGAAGAACGACCCCGACCGTCTCGAAATGAAAAAGTACTGCAGATTCTGCAGAAAGCACACCACTCACAACGAGACCAAGTAAGGAGGCCAGCACATCATGGCAGAAGTCAAGAAGGAAAACTGGTTCAAAAGAACCTGGAGCGGCATCCGCAGATACTTCCGTGAGCTTCGCAGCGAACTGAAGAAGGTCGTGTGGCCCACTCCCAAGCAGGTCGGCAAGAACGCCTTGGTCGTCGCCGCATGCGTCCTCGTAGTCGGCGTGTTCATCTGGCTGTTCGACTTCGTGGCTCAGGCAGGCATCGCTGCTCTGATCGGCCTGTTCAAGTAAGGTGTAAGCTATGGCTGATACTGCAAAGTGGTATGTAGTCCATACCTACTCCGGCTACGAAAACACTGTAAAAGCCACCATTGAAAAGACCGTTGAGAGCCGTGGTCTTCAGGAGCAGATCCTGGCCGTTTCCATTCCCTTGGAAACTGTTACGGAAATCTCCGAGTCCGGTGTCAGCAAAACCTACGACCGCAAGGTCTACCCCGGTTACGTGCTGGTCAAGATGGTCTACAGTGATGACACATGGCATGTGATCCGGAATGTCCGCGGAGTCACCGGCTTCGTTGGTACATCCAGCAACGACCCCACTCCCCTGACCGAAGATGAAGTCTACGAGATGGGCGTTGAGAAGCGCGAGATCGTTGTCAACTACGCAGTTGGCGATACCGTGCGCATCCTCGACGGTCCTCTGAGCTCCTTCACCGGTACAGTTGAGAGCATTGAGGTCGAAAAGAACGCGGTCAGCGTGATCGTATCTATGTTCGGCCGCGAGACCCCTGTCGAGTTCGAGCTCGATCAGATCGACGTCATTTCCCAGTAAACGCATCGGGTCGGTTTTCCGATCGGAACGTGGGAGGGGTAAAAAACCCCGAAAGAAATGCGTATATCGCATATTACCACATTTTATTCAGGAGGTGCTTATAATGGCACAGAAAGTCACTGGTATTATCAAACTTCAAATCAACGCCGCTAAGGCTACTGCATCCCCCCCTGTGGGTCCCGCACTGGGCCAGCACGGTGTTAACATCGCCGCATTTATCAAGGAATTCAACGCTCGTACCCAGGCAATGGAAGGTTACAAGATCCCTGTTGTCATCACCGTTTATGCTGACCGCAGCTTCACCTTCATTACCAAGACTCCCCCTACCCCCCTGCTGATCACCAAGGCTATCGGCCTGGCCAAGGGCAGTGGTGTTCCCAACAAGCAGAAGGTTGGCACCATCACCAAGGCTCAGATCACTGAGATCGCTAAGACCAAGATGCCCGACCTGAACTGCCCCACTCTGGAGGCTGCTGAGAGCCAGGTCGCCGGTACTTGCCGCTCCATGGGCGTCGTCGTTGTTGACTAATTGATATTTGCTGTCCGGGAAACTGTCCCGGAAATG
>JAZOLX010000028.1:0-2647 GCA_045653485.1 Faecousia sp.
CGGTCCCAGTAAGCTGCGCTGACATAGTAGCGAGTGCCACGGCTGGTAGCGCAAACAAGTTCTTCGGTATCCATGGTTACACCGGTGGAATAGAAAATACAGAAGAACAGATTCGTATTATAGATTTCAGTCAGTTTGGGAGTTGACATTTGGCAAACTCTCTTATCCAGCCATGCAGCGGTGCGGTTGTATTCCCAATCCCAGCCCCGACGAAGCATTTCTTTTGCACTGGTAGCGGCAGCAACCTCTTCGTATCCAAGGCCCCAGTAGAAAGTCATTTCGAGGATTTCACCCCGAGCCGCAGAATCCTTTCTGGCGAGCGTGTAGTTGACGCTGTTTCCGCTGAAAGAGTAGTCTGCTTTGGTTTCCTTGTCACACATAGGAGCAAAGGCAAACATGGGCGCTCCGCAGCGGAAGTCAAAGATCACACTAAAATTCCAGCCGCTTTCATAACAGCGGGCCTTTCCGTCCAGTTCCTTGTCCTCGTTGATGCAGTGCCAGCTGCTATCCCAGCAACCTTCCAATCCCCAACGAATGTCAACATCATCGGCTGCACAGAAGGAGAGCTTCACAGCAAAACCACGTTCGGCAATCGGCGTTAGAACTTTCATGGAAAAATCGTGGAAGCCGGCTTTTGCAGAAAGAGAAGGGATCCAATAATGCTCCCGCGTCCAACACATATCCGATAGTGGGATTCTCTCATCACCGATTTGAATAAATGGAGCAATCAAAGGTTTACACGCACTTCCTCTGACTTCAATCAAGCCCTTGTGCTGCATGGAAAGATAGGTAAAATCTTCAATTCCTGCTGTATTTTCATTAATTTTTGGTAATGAAATCATTTCATTACCGGTAGGTAAATAACGATCCATAGAAACACCTCATAGCAAATGGTCAAAAGAGTTATACGTCATTAAAAAACCTCTAGCGTTTCACCGGGGTGAATGGTATAGACTGCGCCTTCCCGGTCCAGCCATATGGTATACAAAGTGGGGTTATAGATCATGGTACCATCGGCGCTGTACACCAAGGACTGGTAGGCCATGGTATAGTTGTAAATCTCCATATTGGTTGCGTACCAGATATCTTCCTGATTGGCAAGCTTTTTGCACAGCATGTGTATATGTTCCCAGTTATTGTTCTGATCGAACTCATAGGAATGACCCCAGATGTAGAAGAGTCTGGGCTGTCTTGCGGCAAGATAGGTCTTGGGAGACAGATCCATTTTCACAAAGGCATCGGCATACTCCAAAACCTGGGGATTATCGTGATGGGCTGTGGGGATCCAGTTATACCAGTCGGTGGGCAAGGCAAAGGCATTGTTGTCGCCGCCTAAAGAGCGGGAGTAGACAATATCCAGATCCTTCAGATAGCTCCAGATGTTCTCATAATCTGCACCGTTTGTAAATCTTGTGATGCCAGAATCAGGGTAGGCCATCCCCCGGACAAGAATGCCGAAAGTTTTCTCCAGCATTAACCGGCATTCCAACACCTCCTGAATGCCCTGTATGGGGCGCAGCGAACCCGGTGCACGGTGGAACGCGCCATGAACCGCGATTTCATGGCCTTTCGACAGCATATGCTCCTGAACCTCTTCCTTGGTAAGTGCACCAATTTTTCCGGGTTCATGCATATTCAGATTAAAGGTTCCCTTTAAACCATAGGAAGAAAGCAGGTCGGCAAAAGGAATGTCCTGTCTGCAGCCGTCATCATAGCTGAAGGTCACCGCCTTGGCACGGCCTCCGGGAAAGCGCATAAACTGATATTGCATCCGTAAGTATCTCCTTTACTGATACATGGCCATAAAGTCCCCGTGGGCTTCGATCATTTCCATAACCATCTTTTCAATATCGTCAGGAGAAAGTTCCGCAGCGGTATGAGGATCCAACATGGCTGCCCGGACAATATCTTCCTTCTTTTTGGTTCTGGCAGCTTCAATTGCCAGAAGCTGCACATTGATATTAGTCATATTCATGGCCGCCAACACAGGAGGCAATGCGCCCACATAGGTAGGATGGATACCGGCTCCATCCACCAGGCAAGGAACCTCAACGCAAGTCTGTTCTGGGAAATCAGCAATCAAATGACCAGTGTTCAACACATTGCCGCCGATGCGGATGGGGGTATCCGTGCACATAGCTTCCATAATATAAGAAGCGTACTCATGGGATCTAGTATGGCCCAAATTACTGTCTGCCATGAGATTCGCACTCATTTCCTTCCACTCGTTGATCTGATTCACACAGCGTCTGGGATACTCATCAAGAGGAATGTTGTACCGCTCAATCAACTCCGGATACTTTTCCTTGATATAGAAGGGGTTATACTCCGCGTTATGTTCGCTTGACTCGGTGCAATAATAACCGAATCGGTTGATATAGTCAAAGCGCACCATATCGTTGTGCTTTTCAGTACGATTCTTCTCTTTAGCTCTAGCACGGATTTCTGGATACAGATCATTGCCATCCTTGTCTCGGACATCAAGCAACCAGCCCATGTGATTGATACCAGCAATTAGTTCCTGACGGTTTTCCAATTTATCTGCCATATCCAATCTTTCCAACAGGTCTTTACTGCAGCACTGAACACTGTGACACAGGCCTACGGTTTTGACTTTGGTATAGCGCAGCATATAGCCGGTGAGCAT
>JAZOLX010000029.1:0-50393 GCA_045653485.1 Faecousia sp.
TAAATGATCGTTTATGCGGGCAGTGCCCGCTGACAATGCGTGCATAGTGCAGTACTAGTCGTTACTTCCCTAACCCGCTCGGTATCGATAATCACAGCAAAAACGATACCGGGCAAGGTAAGGCAAAAACGACAAGTAGAAGTCTTGGTGCGAATTTGCTGCGGGCCATGCCCGCTAAACGATCATTTATATTATTTTAAGACACCATTACACTCTTACGCATAGCGCTGATGGCATTTTTCTCCAGCCGGGAGACTTGCGCCTGAGAAATACCCACCAGACCTGCTACCTCCATTTGGGTCTTTCCGTCATAGAAGCGCATGGACAGAATCTGCTTTTCCCGCTCACCCAACGCACGGAATGCCTCCTTCAGAGCAATGTGCTCCATCCAACTGCCTTCGGTATTCTTCGTGTCCCGGACTTGGTCCATCACCGTCAAAGGATCCCCACCATCTGAATATACGGGATCATAAAGGCTTACAGGTGCGCTAACCGCATCCAGTGCCTCACTGACTTCCTCCTGACTCAGTTCCAGCTCCTTGGCAATTTCTTCCATTGAGGGTTCCCTCCCCATCCGGGTAGTCATTGCCTCTTTGCACTGCAATACTCGATAGGCCACATCCCGCAATGACCGGGACACCCGAATTGTGCTGTTATCCCGCAGGTATCTGCGCACTTCACCAGCAATCATGGGTACCCCATAAGTGGAAAATCTTACCTGTTTCGTTGGATCAAAATTGGAAATTGCCTTGATTAGACCAATACACCCCACCTGGAACAGGTCGTCTGCACATTCGCCACGTTTTTCAAAACGCTGTATTACAGACAGCACTAAGCGCAGGTTTCCTTCAATGAGCTTTTCTCTGGCCTGTTTATCCCCATCCTTGGCCCTCAAAAGCAGTTCATCCATTTCTTTCTGGGTCAACACCTTCAGCCGGGCGGTGTTTACGCCGCAGATCTCTACCTTACCGGACATTGCGTTCCTCCTGTAAAAACCGTTTGTCTAAGTATTTCCCTTGCATGGTAAATCATACTGTCAGATCTTTGTTGGTTTTTCACAAAAATTTTCGGAGGAAGAGGAAATTTGCAGCGGTGAGAACATAGGGTTTCGACAACTTCTACAACTTTTTCCTCTTTTTTCTACTGAAAAAGATAGTGGTTGCCACGGCGACATAACATGATACAACCGCCGTATCTACAGTGTTTATGCACTTGGTTATGCAATGGCCTTTTTCACGTAAAGTCATGAAATAGCTGTTGAAAACCACCAGTTTTCCACATTGTCCACAGACTTTTCCACAAGCGCATTAAAAACTTTAACCCTTTGTGTTTATACATTTTAGTTTACATAATTATCATTATCTTTTCATAACAGAATTTCTAGTTTTGGCTTCCACAAAATAATGACTATAGTACTGGGAACGTTGACTAAAATTATACTTGACAAGGTATGTTTTCAAAAAACTTTCTTTTTTCCGTTGGGAGAAACAAAAAAAATCACAATTTGTTGCAAATTTTTTTAAAAAAGGGATTGATTTTATAAAAAGGCCGCGCTATAATGTGTAGCTGTATGGACCAAATTGGGGAATAGGAGGTGTGAACATGCCCAACATTAAGTCCTCTAAGAAGGATGTCATTTCTTCCAAGATCGCTTACGAGAAGAACAAGGCCGACAAGTCCGCTCTGAAGACTGCCGTTAAGAAGTTTGAGGCCGCCGTTGCCGGTGGTGATCAGGCTGCTGCCGCTGCTGCCCACAAGGCCGCTGTGCAGGCTGTCGACAAGGCTGTGACCAAGGGTATTCTGCACAAGAATACTGCTGCCCGCAAGAAGAGCAGCATGACCCTGCATCTGAACAAGATGGCCTAATTTCTCTGAAAATATCTCCTTCCGAGCTTGGCTTGGAGGGAGTTTTTTCATTTTGTCTCAGCGGATCTTTTTCCGCAGTAGTTCGCAGTGACAGCTTCGAAATACACAAAGTATGTCTTCAGCCGTCACTGCTTCTCCTGCGAAAAAGTCTCTCGCTGACCATAATATTGAATTCGGCCGTTGCGTTGAAGCGGAATTTTATATATAATGGTAAATGATACTTAGGGAGGTGAAGACCATGGCAAAGCTTTCTGATCCCGTTACTATATTGAAAGGTGTCGGCCCTACCAAGGCTAAGCAGTTGGCACAACTGAATATCTTCACCCTCCGGGATCTGATCTGTCACTTTCCCCGGGGCTATGAAGACCGGACCAGACTTGTGACCATTGACAAACTGCAGATGGATCAGCCTGCCTGTTTCAAGGCCATGGTCATGAACACGCCCCGGACCTCCCATATCCGTAAGGGCCTGGATATTACCAAAGTTCAGGTAGCCGACCATACCGCTCGGTTGACCCTTACTTTTTTTAATCAGAAATTCACTACCGAACAGTTGCAGTACGGAAAGGAATACATTTTCTACGGCGCTGTATCCGGTGATTTTATTGGCTACAATATGACCTCCCCGATCTTTGAGCCGCTGGATGCGCCGCCGGTAACTACAAGACGGATCCTGCCCATCTATCCCTTGACCGCTGGACTTTCTAATGCCGCTCTGCTGAAAGCCATCCGGCAGGCTCTTTCCATCTGCGATCCCCCGGAAGAGATCCTTCCCCTGGCTCTGCGGCAGCGCTACGGCATTCTGGGCGCAGACCGGGCCTATTACGCCATCCATGAGCCAACCACTATGGAAGAAGCGGAAATGGCAAAAAAACGGCTGATCTTTGAAGAGTTCTTTATCTTTTCCGCAGGTCTGGCTCTGATGCGTGCCGCCAGGAGTCAAGTTCGGGTTGCCTCCTACACAAACTGTGATCTTGCTTCCTTCTATGAGCAACTCCCCTTCCGACTGACCGGTGCCCAGACGCGCGCCATCACAGAGATCCAAAATGATCTGCAACGGGGCACCCCCATGAATCGCCTTGTCCAAGGCGATGTGGGCAGCGGTAAGACCATGGTGGCCGCTGCGGCTGCTTTTCTATGCATCCGAAATGGTCATCAAACCGCTTTCATGGCCCCCACAGAAATTTTGGCTGAGCAGCACTACGCCTCTTTGGGCAAGCTTTTTTCCCCTTTGGGTATCCGCACCGTACTGCTGACCGGCTCCATGACTGTCAAGGAAAAACGGCTGGCACGGGAAGCAATCGAAAACGGACAGGCAGATCTCATCATCGGCACCCACGCGCTGTTATCCGATACCACTACATTTGCTGATTTAGGATTGGTAATTGCTGACGAACAGCACCGCTTCGGTGTTGCCCAACGCAGTGCCCTTTCCGCAAAAGGCAGCAACCCCCATCTGTTGGTCATGTCCGCCACCCCCATTCCCAGAACGTTAGCACTGCTGATGTACGGTGATCTGGAAGTCTCCATTATCAATGAGTTGCCCCCGGGCCGGGAACCGGTAGACACCTTTCTGGTGGGAGAGTCCATGCGTGCCCGGATCAATGCTTTTATTCGCAAACAGGTTGCAGAAGGCCATCAGTGCTATGTGGTCTGTCCTGCCGTGGAAGAGACGGAGGAACTAAACATCAAAGCCGTGGAAACTTGGGCTGAGACTCTGCAGCAGACCGTATTTCCGGATCTGCGGGTGGCGCTCCTCCACGGGCAGATGAAAGGCAGCGAAAAGGATGCGGTCATGGCAGAATTTTCCCGCGGGGACGTGGATGTGTTGGTTGCCACCACCGTCATCGAAGTGGGCGTGGATGTACCCAATGCCACACTGATGGTCATTGAGGACGCAGACCGGTTTGGCCTTTCCCAGTTGCACCAGCTTCGTGGCCGTGTTGGTCGCGGTAAAGCCAAGAGCTACTGTATTCTGACCTCTCATAATAAGAATGAGCAGACTTTGGCCCGACTAAAGGCCCTGTGCAAGACCACTGACGGTTTCAAGATTGCGGAGGAAGACCTGGCTCTTCGGGGTCCCGGTGATTTCTTCGGTTCCCGGCAATCGGGACTGCCTGCATTCCGGGTGGCAAGCCTCAGTTGTGATTTGGAAACCTTAAAACTGGCACAAACCGCCTCTGCCGCATGGATCGACCAACACGGCAGCGACGACACAACGGAAGCCAGAGCACTGCGTGACCGTATCTCTGACCTGTTTCAGCGTAGTCAGGGCACAATGAATTAATCATCTGCTTAATATTTTTTTAACATTTCCCATGGAAATTGGCTGTTTCATCCAATCTCCATGGGAAATGTTTTTGTGTTTTCGTGGAAAATAAAAAAAGAGGTTGTATCTTGCGCAAAAATGATGTAAAATACTATGCGTGATAAAATGCTTAAACTATGCCAACATATAAACGGAGGAATTTCTCATGGAAAAACCCATTGTATTAGTAATCATGGATGGTGTGGGCAAAGGTGACGGTGGCAGCGGTGACGCTGTTGTGGTTGCCAAGACTCCCACTTTGGACAATTTGCTGGCCACCTGCCCCCATACTTACCTGAAGGCCCACGGTACCGCCGTCGGTCTGCCCAGCGATGAAGATATGGGCAACTCCGAAGTCGGCCACAACGCCCTTGGCTGCGGTCAGGTCTACTCCCAGGGTGCCAAGCTGGTAGGCGAGAGCATCGAAAACGGCTCTCTGTATGTTTCCGAAACCTGGAAGGCTCTGGTTGTCAACGCAGAAGGCAAGGCTCTGCACTTCCTGGGCCTGCTGTCCGACGGCAACGTTCACTCCAATATTGCCCACCTGATCGCTCTGCTGAAGCAGGCTAAGGCTGAAGGTGTCAAGAAGGCTTACTGCCACATCCTGCTGGACGGCCGTGACGTTCCCGCCACTTCCGCACTGGAGTACGTTGGCCAGCTGGAAGAGGTTCTGAAAGAACTGAACACCGAGGGTTGCGACTATGCCATCGCTTCCGGCGGCGGCCGTATGGTAGTCACCATGGACCGTTACGAAGCCAACTGGGGTATGGTTGAGAAGGGTTGGAGAACCCACGTCCAGGGCGAAGGCCGCATGTTTGCTTCCGCTACCGAAGCCATCGAGACCTTCCGTGCTGAAACCGGCTGCATCGACCAGGATCTGCCCGCTTTCGTAGTTGCCCGTAACGGCGAGCCTGTTGCCAAGATCGCAAACGGCGACAGCGTCATTCTGTTTAACTTCCGCGGTGACCGCGCTCAGGAAATCTCTCTGGCCTTCGACCGCAAGGACTTTGACAAGTTCGACCGTCCAGGCTACGAGGGCGTTATGTTCGCAGGCATGCTGCAGTACGACGCTGACCTGAACATCCCCGAGAACTACCTGCTGCAGCCCCCCGTCATCAAGAACACTCTGACCGAGGTTCTGTGCGAGGCAGGCATCCACGAGTACGCAGTTTCCGAAACTCAGAAGTACGGCCATGTGACCTATTTCTGGAACGGCAACCGCTCCGGCAAGGTCTGCGACGAGCTGGAAGTTTACGAGGAGATTCCCTCCGATGTAATCCCCTTCGAGCAGGCTCCCGCTATGAAGTCCAAGGAAATCACCGAGAAGATGGTTGACGCTATGGCCTCCAAGAAGTTCCAATTCCTGCGCTGCAACTTCCCCAACGGCGACATGGTCGGTCACACCGGCGTTATGGACGCTGTTGTTTACGCCATGGAGTGCGTTGATAACGGCCTGAAGGCCATCATCGAAGCCGCTGACAAGTACGGCTACACCGTGCTGATCACCGCTGACCATGGCAATGCCGACCAGATGACCGAAACCAAGAAGGGTAAGACTTCCGTCCGTACCGCACACTCTCTGAATCCCGTTCCCTTCATTATCTACGACAAGGACAACAACTGGACCGTGAAGGAAGGCGCTTACGGCCTGGCAAACGTTGCTCCCACTGTAGTCAAGATGATGGGTCTCACCGCTCCTTCCTGCTGGGAAGACAGCATGATTTAATCCCCCCCAATTTCCAATTAGGAGGTACTGATTATGATCCAGCACAACAACGAAAACGGCACCGTAAACGTCAGCACCAATGTCTATACCGATATTGCCGGCACCGTCGCATCCAACTGCTTCGGCGTTAAGGGTATGGCCGCCCGGAGTGTCAAAGATGGCGTTTACCATCTGCTTCGTAAAGAATCCGTCTCCAAAGGCGTGAATGTTATCCCCAATGAAGACGGCACCATTTCCATTGATCTGCACATCATTGTAGACAATGGTGTGAATCTGACCAGCGTCGGTGAGAGCATTATTTCCCGGGTCCGCTATGAGGTCAACAAGTACACCGGCACCCAGGTTCGGGATGTCAATGTGTATATCGATTCCATGATGATCGATTAACGGAGGTAGCAACCATTGAGACAGACAATTAACGGCGCGGATCTGCGCAGAATGATCATCAGCGCAGCCGCATCTATTGAAATCAGCAAGCAGGCTCTGAATGACCTGAATGTTTTCCCTGTTCCCGACGGCGACACCGGCACCAACATGTCCATGACCATCAATGCCGCTGCCGCTGACCTGCGGAAGGTAGAGGATCCCAGCCTGGAGAAGGCTGCTGCCACCGCTGCTTCCGCCATGCTCCGTGGCGCCCGTGGTAACTCCGGTGTTATCCTTTCTTTGCTGTTCCGGGGTCTTTCCAAGAAGCTGAAGGGCTGCACCGAGTGCGACGGCGTTCTGTGGGCCGAAGCTTTGCAGGAAGGCGTCGATGCTGCTTACAAAGCAGTTATGAAGCCTGCCGCAGGCACCATCCTCACCGTTTCCCGTCTGGCAGCTGCCAAGGCAAGAGAAGCTGCTCGCGAAAACAATTTCATCGAATTTGTTCAGGAAGCTGCCATTGAGGAAGCCAAAGTGGCACTGGCCAACACCGTCAACCAGAATCCCGTGCTGAAGAAAGCCGGTGTTGTGGATGCCGGCGGTAAGGGCTGGCTGCTGGTTCTGGAAGCCATGCTGTCCTCCCTGCAAGGCAACGATGTGGTGATCCCCGAAGGCTTTGACACTACTGAAGCTAAGGAATCCGCTGATTTTGACCAGTTTGATACTGACGACATTACCTTTACCTACTGCACAGAGTTCATCATCGATCGCGAAAACGATAACGATCCCGAAGACTTCCGCGCCTTCCTTTCCGAGCTGGGCGACAGCCTGGTGCTGGTGGATGACGAGGAGATCATCAAGGTCCATGTGCATACCAACGACCCCGGTAAGGCTCTGAGCGAAGCCGTGAAGTACGGCTCCTTCGTCACCGTCAAGATCGAGAACATGCGTCTGCAGCACACCGAAAAGGTCATGAGCGAGCAGGAGATCGCCCCCAAGATCGCCGAACCCGAAAAGCCCATCGGTGTAGTTTCCGTCTGTGCCGGTGATGGTCTGGCGGATGTATTCATGAATCTGGGTGTTGACGGCATCATCTCCGGCGGTCAGACCATGAACCCCAGTACCCAGGATATTCTGGAGGCTGTGAACAAGGTTCCCGCTGAAACCGTGTTCATCCTGCCCAATAACAAGAATATCATCATGGCTGCCCAGCAGGTGGCCGGTCTGACCCCCAAGAATGTGGTGGTCATCCCCAGTAAGACCGTTCCCCAGGGCATCACAGCTATGCTCAGCTTCAACCCCGATGGCTCTATCGAAGAGAATACCGAGGCTCTGACCGAGGCTCTGGGTATGGTGGACACCATGCAGATCACTTATGCTGCTCGTAACTCTGATTTCGACGGCTATCTGATCCACGAGGGTGACTATCTAGCCATTGCCGGCAGCGGTCTGTTCGGCACCAGCCGGGATATCAAGGTCCTGCTGCGCTCCCTGGCTGAGAAGGTTCGTGATGACGGTAAGGAGTTCATCACCATCTACTACGGTGAGGACATCCAGGAGAAGCATGCCCAGAAGGCTGCCGACCTCTTTGCTGAAATCTGTCCCGACGCGGATGTAAATCTGATCCGCGGCGGCCAGCCTGTCTACTACTATCTGATCTCCGCTGAATAAGCTTCAAGGCCCACCCTACGGTGGGCCTTCACCATAACTGCGACAGTTTCTGCGGGTATTCTTCCGCAAGCTTTCATATACTAACCTTCGTGAGGTGATCGGTATATGAAAGAATTGCCCAAAGGCGGTTTATTGGGAAAAGTTTGGAATTACTGGCTGCAAATCCGTCAGCTCCGCATTCCCATCCACGCCGCCAACACCAGCTACTTTCTGATATTGTCCGTATTCCCGGCCTTGGTGCTGATTTTGGGCATCTTGAGCTACACCACATTGGATGTGCATAACCTTCTGGGGCTTCTGGAAGGATTTTTGCCCGAAGCGCTGCTGCCGGAAGCAGAGTTTTTGATCATCAATACCTACGAAAATACCAACAAAACGGTAGTAAGCATCTCCGCTGTGACTGCCCTTTGGTCTGCCAGCCGGGGGATCTACGGCCTGCTGACAGGTCTCAATGCCATCTACCGGGTGCCGGAAAACCGGGGATACCTGCAGGTACGGCTGCTCAGTGTCTGCTATACCTTTGGTTTCCTGCTAGTACTGCTTTTGACACTGGTGCTGCATGTTTTCGGCACAGGATTGGTCAAGTTTTTATCCGAATCCTCTATGCCGTTTTTGAGGTTTCTCACAGGCATTGTCGATCTTCGGTTCTTTCTGCTGGTGTTTTTACAGACCGCGCTGTTTGCCGCCATGTTTATGGCCCTGCCCAATCGGAAAAACTCCCTGGGCGACAGCCTTCCGGGGGCGTTCTTTGCCTCTATCGGCTGGCTGGTTTTCTCCCATTTGTTTTCTATTTATGTGGAGCATTTTCCCGCTTACGGCCATATCTACGGTTCGGTGTACGCAGTTGCGCTGATTATGCTTTGGCTGTATTTCTGCATCAGCATCGTTTTCTATGGCGGTGTGCTGAACCGCCTGCTGATGGATGACGAAAAATAATACAAAAAGTTTACCATATATTCATAAATATTCCCTATGATGGAAAAATGGGAGGGGTCACCGTGTTTGGATACGTAACTGCCAACATGAAGGAGCTGTCAAAAGAGCAGCAGCTTCGCTACAATGGTGTATATTGCGGCATCTGTCGGCGAATCCGCAGCAGTGCCTCCCAAACCGCACGTCTGGGTTTAAGCTATGACATGGCCTTTCTGGCTTTGCTGCTGATGAGCCTGTATGAGCCGGAAGAAGTAACCGGCGACCGGGCCTGTATGCTCCACCCTTTCCGGAAGCGGTCGTGGGTGGATAATGAATATATCCGCTATGCAGCGGATATGAATGTAGCGCTGGCATACTACAACGCACAAGACGACGCGGAGGATGACGGCAGCCTTTTGGCAAAAGGCATGATGTCTGTTTTCGGCAAGGGTCTTTCAGATATCCGGGAACGATATCCCCGGCAATGTGAAGCCATGGAGCGCTGTATCCATGACCTTCACCGTTTGGAAAAAGAAAACTGCCCCAATCCTGATATGCCTGCCTCCTGCTTTGGCGCGTTGATGGCAGAACTTCTATGTTACCGGGAGGATCTTTGGGCGGATACTCTGCGACAGATGGGCATGGCACTGGGCCGGTTTATCTACTTAATGGATGCGGCGGCAGATTATCGCCGTGACCAAAAAAAGAACAAATACAATCCGTTTCTCGCTATGGGAACCGGTGAGGATATTACCAAGTGGGAGCAGTATCTGGTGCTGGAAATGGCCCGGTGTACGGAACTATTTGAAAAGCTGCCCCTGGTACAGGACAAGCCGCTGTTGGATCTGATCCTTTACAGTGGTGTTTGGATGGAATTTGAGAGATTGCGTGGGAGGAAAGAACATGATCGATGATCCCTATAAGGTGCTGGGCGTCAGCCGGGACGCATCGGACGAC
This sequence comes from Faecousia sp., assembly GCA_045653485.1. Taxonomy (GTDB): domain Bacteria; phylum Bacillota; class Clostridia; order Oscillospirales; family Oscillospiraceae; genus Faecousia. The sequence goes on from JAZOLX010000029.1 coordinate 9,804, forward strand.
GAGATCAAGCGGGCCTATCGAAAGCTGGCAAAAAAATACCACCCCGATGTGAACCCCGGAGATGCGGAAGCTGCCCGGAAAATGCAGGAAGTCAATGCGGCCTACGAGCAGATCAAGAATCCGGAAAAGGCTTATCAGCAAAGCCGATCCCAGAGCAACTACGGCGGTTACGGTTATGATCCCTTCGGTGGTGCCTGGCAGCAGCAGGAGCGGCAGCAAACCGGAGATTCTTATCAAGCTTCCGCATATCAGTACATTCGTTTTGGCCGCTACCAAGAGGCGATCAACACCCTCAACAATTCTACGCAACGGAATGCCCGGTGGTACTACCTCAGCGCTCTGGCTAACCACGGCGTCGGCAACCGGGTCACCGCTCTGGAGCATATCAAAAAGGCGGTATCCATGGAGCCGGACAATTATGAATATCTGGCAGCATTGGAACGGATGGAACATGGCGGTACCTCCTATCGGCAGCAAGCAGGTAATTACCGTACATGGGGAATGAGGACCTCTCCCTGTGCCTCCCTATGCCTTTGCTATTTTTTGCAGCTTTTCTGCTGTAGGGGCAGATTCTTCTGCTGTTGACATCCCTCTATGTCCGTGATATAATTCTTACGACAATTTGATAACCCTGTGTGTGGCCTCTTTGGCGACGAACCTCTGAGGCTTAACAAGTTAATCGGGTGCGAATCCCGTACGGTACCGCCGCTGTAAGTACAGGGCATGCTTCTTTTGGTGAAAGCCAGTCACTGGGAAAACCGGGAAGGCAGAAGCATGCAGAGGACGCAGCCCTCAACTGTGCAAGTCAGAAGACCTACACATAGGATTCTCCCTTTGCCTGCGCGTTTATGGGCAAAGTGCTTTGTCGCAGAAAAACGGCTGCGGCACCTACATTAGGTGCCGCAGCTATCTTGTTTTTAGGAGGAAACAATATGAAAAACAAAAAAACCGTTCTTGCCATCATCGCTCTGGTCGCTGTCATTGCCATTTTTGCAGGTGTCTACTTTGCCGCCCGGCCCGAAGCATCTCAGGGCGCAAAAGCCTTTACTGTAACCGTTGTACACGCTGATGGCAGCACAAAAGAATTCTCTTACCGTACAGATGCGGAAAAGCTGGGCGCTTTTTTGGAGGAGAAGGGTCTGATTGATTCCGAAGGCGCTGACGAAGGTATGTTCCACACCGTAAACGGAGAAAAAGCAGATTGGAATGTAAACCAAAGTTACTGGGCTTTCTATCTGGGCGAAGACTACGCCATGACCGGCATTTATGATACGCCCATCACCGACGGTGCCGTCTATAAGTTGGTGTATACCCTTGGATAAATTGAAACCTACCTTACGGGAGGTGGCCCTTTTTGGTATTCTGGGGGCACTGACCTTTGGTGCAAAGGTCGCCATGAGCTTTTTACCCAACATTGAACCGGTATCCCTGTTTGTGATGCTGTACACTGTGGTGTTTGGCAGAAAAGCCCTGTATCCCATTTATCTGTATGTGCTGCTGGAAATCCTGTTTTACGGTATCCAGCTTTGGAATATCAATTATTTATACGTGTGGGCCATTTTAGCCTTGGGTGCATGGATGCTTCGGAATTCTGAAAGCGCTCTGGCCTGGGCGCTGCTGGGCGGCGTGTTTGGTCTGCTCTTCGGTGCCCTGTGTGCGCCGGTCTACCTTTTCTCCGGCGGTATCGGCTTCGCCGTAAGCTGGTGGGTATCGGGTATTCCCTTTGATCTGCTGCACTGTGCCGGTAACTTTGTGATGGCACTGTTGCTGTTCATGCCCCTGCGCCGCCTACTGGAAAAACTGTACCACAAGTAAATCATTGCCTGCGTGAAAGAAAGCTGCGTCTTTCACGCAGGCATTTTCTTTATATCCAGCAGAATAATCTTTTAAATACCGGGACAGAATCACTCTATAGGGCCAACCAATGTACCGCTCCTGTCCCGAAAGGCCGAAAGCACCTCTACGGTGATTCCATGCTTTTGAGCAAGCTCCACACTTCGGTCATGAAGCACCTGTGCACCATTGGCTATCAAGGCAAGCATATCCCCGTAAGAGATCCTGTCATACCGGACCGCATCGGGATACCGCCGTGGATCCCGGTCATAGACCCCGTCTACATCCGTATAAATCTGACACAGATCCGCTTTCAAAAAAGCGGCCAGTGCCACTGCGGTGGTATCGGATCCACCCCGGCCCAAAGTTGTGATGTCCCCTGCTCCGTTAATACCCTGAAACCCGGCCACTACCACGATCCTGCCTTTTTCCAGTTCCCGCTGTATCCGCCGGTCTCCCAGTGCTTTGATTTTAGCATTCCCATGGGTATTATCTGTCCAGATACCGGCCTGCCATCCGGTCAGACTAATCACCGGATAATCATAGGTCTCCACCGCCATTGCCAGAAGTCCAGCGGACAGCTGTTCCCCCGCAGACACATAGGCATCCATCTCCCGGGAAGATCCATTGGGATTTACCTGTTTGGCCTTTTCGATCAATTCATCGGTAGTATGCCCTTGGGCAGACACCACAACGACTACCCGGTTACCTTTCCGGGCCAGGGCCACTGCCCGTCGGGCTGCTGCTGCTATCTTCTCCCTGTCTGCCAGAGAGGTTCCTCCGTATTTTTGCACGATCAGCATACCCATCCCTCCAGCGCATTCTATGATAACAGATGCTCATCGGTGCTGAAAGAAGACGAAAAAAGTGCCACGGAAAATTCCGTGGCACCGTTGATATTTATTTATCCGGCGAGGACCTCTGCCTTGATCACGCCATTACTCTGAGAAAGGAGTCGCAGCAACTCATCAGGCGTTCCCTGCATACCGGATGTTTCGGCTGCAATGGTTACCAAAGCGCAGCCGCCGGAGGGAATGGTCTGGTTGATCGTCAGAATATTTGCCCCCTGCGCCGCAAAGGTCTTGAGGATCCCGGACAGAACACCCGGTTCATCATGGAGCTTTAACTGGTAGGTAAGGATCCGTCCGATCATCATATTGTGAAAGGGCATTACCGTATCCCGGTACTTATAAAAGGCACTGCGGCTGATACCGGTAATGCGGGCAGCTTCGTTTACGGTAGCCACTTCACCGGTGGAGAGCAACCGTTTTGCCTCTGCCACCTTCAAAAACACTTCCGGTAAAGCGGAAGCTTCAACGATGTAATACTTAGGTTTACTTGCCATAGCAACCTCCCAAAGCAGACGATTCCTCGTCAGTTTTATACGATCATGTTCATTTTACCACAACTTCCACAAATTGCAACCGGAAAAGGGGGAAAACATGCTGAATTTTAACAAAAAAAGATTCATCGTTCTTGTCACCAGCGTTTTTCTAATCTGGGTGGGCGTCAAATATTTGCTCCCCATTCTTCTTCCTTTCCTCCTTGGAAGCCTTTTGGCCTTTGCGGCAGAGCCGATGGTAAAACGCCTGTCAAAGCGGATACCCCGTCCGGCAGCCGCTGCCCTTGGTGTTTCCGCCACACTGGTATTGCTGGTATGTGTTCTCATTTTGCTTATGGCCGTCCTTGTACGGGAGCTCAGCTTGATGGCAAATGCCCTGCCGGATCTGAGCCAAGCCGCGCAAGATGGCCTTCACGCGTTGGAAGCATTTCTTCTTCGTCTGTCTGGCAGAATGCCCCCCGGTATCCGTCCTTTGGTGTCCCAAACTGTAACTGGCTTCTTCAGCAACGGAACAGCCATTGTGCAGCAGCTTCTGCAAAGACTTTCTCCCCTCGCATCCTCTATATTGGGATGGATCCCCGGAAGTGCCATCGCTTTGGGTACCGGGATTCTTTCCTCCTTCATGGTATCTGCACGCCTTCCTAAAATCAAAGATTGGCTGCACAGGCTGCAATCCACCACATCACTGAATCGGTATGTGTCCTTATTGAAGCAAATTCGCACAGCTTTGGGAGGGTGGTTGAAAGCTCAATTTAAACTGATGGCGTTATGTTTTTTTATCGTAGGTGTGGGATTGATGCTGCTACGGGTCCCCTATGCGCCCATCTGGGCCTTTCTCATTGCCCTTGTAGATGCCATACCGGTTCTGGGTACCGGAACCGTTTTGCTTCCATGGAGCTTGATCAGCCTGCTGCAGAAACAATCTGTCAAGGCCCTTGGTCTTTTGGGCATCTATGTAGTTGCCCTGCTGTCACGAAGCATTTTGGAACCGCGTCTGGTAGGCAAGCAATTGGGCTTGGATCCACTGATCACACTGATTGCCCTGTATATCGGTTTTCAGCTCTGGGGCATCGGTGGGATGCTTCTTTCACCTATGGTCTGCGTAGTCCTTTCCGAGATTGCCCACACAAAAGCATAGGGCGCGTTTTGCAACGCGCCCTTCAATTTGATCAACCAATGTAATAAATCTGCCAACCCAGACAAGGTTGGCAGATTTATTATTTTTAAGGGTTATACTGCAACATACCATTTTTCAAACTTTTTGCCCGGTGGCTATTGTACTTTTGGGAGGTTTTTGTTATAATATTGAGAAAAGTTATAAAATGGATGTGTATTGCTTTGAAGTACGGAATCTGGAATGTATCACAGCCCGGGGCAGAAGCGGTCAATGCTCTGGTTGGCTGCGGCTATAAACCATTGACCGCAATGGTATTGGCTTCAAGAGGTATTACTGGCGAAAAAGCTGCCAATGACTATCTGTCCTGTGATGCGCCTATGAAGGATCCTTTCTTGATGAAAGATATGGATTTAGCTGTAGGCCGTGTGGCTCTTGCAATTGAAAATGATGAAACCATAGCCGTTTTCGGCGACTACGATGTAGATGGCATCACCGCCACCTGCCTGCTGACAGATTTTCTGCGCAGCTGCGGTGCCCGGTGCATCTCCTACATCCCCGGGCGGTTGGAAGAAGGCTACGGCTTGAATCCCATAGCCATCCACCAGCTTCATGGAGATGGTGTCAGTCTGATCATTACGGTAGACTGCGGCATTACCGCCGTTGAAGAGGCACGGCTGTGCAAAGAGCTGGGTATCGACTTGGTCATCACCGACCATCATGAATGTAAGGATGAGCTTCCCGATGCCATCGCCGTGGTGGATCCCCACCGTCCCGATGACAGTTACCCACACAAAAATCTTTCCGGCGTGGGCGTTGCCTTCAAGCTGGCAGCTGCTCTAAACGGCAATCAGGAAGATGTTCTGGCGGCCTATGGAGATATGGTCTGCCTTGGAACTGTGGCCGACGTCATGCTGCTGCAAGGGGAAAACCGTGTCTTTGTAGACCGGGGCCTGCAATCACTGCAGCATGGTCCCCGGTTAGGTCTTGCGGCACTGATGTCTGAGTGTGGCTGTGAATGCTCCACCCTGAATGCCTCTTCCATTGGCTTTATGCTTGCGCCCCGAATTAATGCAGCCGGCCGTATGGGCAAGATCGATCTGGCTGTCAACCTGCTTTTAACCGATGATCCGGAAGAAGCTGTCTCCCTCGCCAAGGCTCTGTGTGATTTAAATCGGCAGCGGCAAGGTGTAGAATCTGAAATTTATGATCAGGCGATTTCCATGCTGCCCGAAGGTACCACGCCCGAGGCTATCGTTTTGGCTGATGATCGCTGGCACCAAGGTGTTGTGGGCATTGTTGCCAGCCGCATTGCAGAAGAATACTGCTGTCCCACCTTTTTGATCTGTCTTGATGGTGACCACGGCAAAGCCAGCTCTCGTAGCTACGGAGGATTTAATCTATTTGCCGCCCTGACCGAGCTTTCGCCGTTGCTGGAAAGCTATGGCGGCCATGAGCTTGCTGCAGGTTTCACCATTTCCCGGCAGAATATCGATGCTTTCCGGGACGCTGTCTGTTCCCTTGCTGCCCAATACTATTGTGAAGATACCCCCCGCACTTCTCTGGATATTGATTGCGCAATTCCCCCGGAAATGCTGACAATTCCCAATATTGAAGCTCTAGATGCATTGGAACCCTGTGGTAATGGCTGTCCCAAGCCGGTTCTTATGATGGAAAACCTCACCATTGAGCGGCTCCAAAGTGTCGGTAACGGCAAGCACCTGCGGTTGCGGTTGCGCCGGGGGCGTTATATCATCAATGCCATTTATTTCTCTATGTCCGCTCAGGCAGCCTCCATCGATCAAGGCGATCTGGTGGATGTAGCTTTCGTTCCTCAAATCAATGAGTTCCGGGAAGAGCGCTCGGCACAGATGAACCTTTTAGATATCCGCCCCGCCTGTCAGGCTGTCTGCAGTCCGGAACTGGGTGGATACCGAACACTGCATAACGGTTGCCTGCAGCCGGAAGCTGCTGGGAAACTCCTGCCGGACCGGACAACGCTGGCAATGGTCTGGCGCTATCTGGCATCCGTTCCCGGTGCGAGCATTGAAGAAACACCCATGTGCCTGTGCCGTAAGATCGTGCGTTGGTCGGGAATTTCCTTGAGTCTTGGCTGCATGATGGTCTGTCTGGACATATTCTCTGATGTGGGACTAATACAGACCCACCGGCTTCACAAATACATATCCATCCGTCTGACTCCCGGTACCGGCAAGGCCGATTTGAATCAGAGTCAGACCATGCAGCGCCTGCTGCAAATGAAAGAGAGTTGAAAACCTTGGAATCCTTTGAGCAACACTATGAATCCATGCGCGCAACTGTGGCAAAGCACATGCCCGGTACCGATATGGATCTGATCGACCGGGCTGTGGAATATGCCCGTGAAAAACATAAAGACCAAAAGCGCAAGGACGGTTCTCCTTATATCATCCACCCTCTGGCTGTAGCGGAGATCGTTGCGGAAATGGGGTTGGATATTGACGCCGTTTTGGGCGCACTGCTCCATGATTGTATCGAAGATACCGACGCCTCCCATGACGATATTGCCCGAATTTTCGGTCACACAACCGCTGAACTGGTTGAGGGCGTTACAAAGCTGACCCGTGCCAATTTCTCCAGTACCGAACAGGCCCAGATGGAAAACCTGCGTAAAATGTTCATGGCTATGTCCAAGGACATCCGTGTGGTGTTAATCAAGATCGCTGACCGGTTGCATAATATGCGCACCATGCAGTATCAGACACCGGCCAAGCAGATCATAAAATGTCAGGAAACCATGGACGTATACGCGCCTCTGGCACACCGCCTTGGTATGCAGAAGATGAAGTGGGAGCTGGAAGATATTTCCCTGCGGTATCTGAATCCACAAGCTTATGGGCAGATCATGACCTATCTGAGCGCTCACAGGGAGCAGGACGAGGCCTTTATGCGTACCATCCAAAGCCGCATCGCCGACCGCCTGTCTGCCATGGGAATCCATAACAAGGCATACGGCCGTATTAAGCACGTCTATTCCATTTACCGGAAAATGAACACCCAAGACAAGACCATCGATGAGCTGTACGATATCTATGCTTTCCGGGTCATCGTGGATTCTATTCCCGATTGCTATAATGTTTTGGGTCATATCCACGATCTATTCAATCTGGTACCGGGCCGGTTTAAAGACTATATCTCCACCCCCAAGCCCAACATGTACCAGAGTTTGCACACCACCGTTATCGGTACACAGGGTATCCCCTTTGAAGTCCAGATCCGCACTTGGGAAATGCACCAGACCGCAGAATACGGTATCGCCGCACACTGGAAATATAAGCAGGGTGCCGGCGGTGGCAGTGAAAAGGACTTTGAATGGGTACGCCGTCTGTTGGAAAGCCAGCAGGATACCGACGCGGAAGATTATGTAAACTCCCTTAAGATCGATATGTTCGATGATGAGGTTTTTGTCTTTACCCCTAAGGGCAAGATCGTTTCCCTGCCCGCCGGCTCTACTCCCATTGATTTTGCCTATGCCATCCACTCCGGTGTCGGTAATTCCATGGTTGGCGCAAAAGTCAATAACCGAATCGTAGGCATCGATACCTCTTTGGAAAACGGTGATATCGTTGAGGTCATTACCGCAAAATCCGCCAAGGGTCCCAGCCGTGACTGGCTGAACATCTGCAAGAGTAATCAGGCCCGCACCAAAATCAAGCAGTGGTTCAAGAAGGAAAAGCGAGAAGAGAATGTGGCTCACGGTCGCTCCTCCTTTGAAAGTGAAATGCGCCGGATGGCACTGCCTCTGTCCATTACCATCGATCCCGAGGTTGGCCCTCAGCTGCTCAAGAAGCTGGCTTTTGATAACTGGGAAGATATGTATGCCGCTATTGGCTACGGCGGTCTGACCGCCGTTAAAGCCGTTGGTCGTATCCGGGATGATATCAACCGGGCACTGAAGAATCAGGCCAACGAGAAGCAGCAGCTGAATCCCCTGCGTCTGGATTCCACACCTGTCAAACACAACCGCCATGCGGTAAATGGCGTGATCGTGGAGGATATCGATTCCTGCATGATCAAGTTTGCCAAGTGCTGTACCCCCGTTCCCGGTGATGCCATTGTTGGTTTTATCACCAAGGGTTTTGGTGTTTCTGTCCACCGTTGCGATTGTCCCAATGCCGCACACCGGGATGAGCCGATCCAAGCTGCCCGCTGGGTACGGGTACATTGGGCCAGTCAGGATGATCACCCCTTTGAAACCACCTTGGAACTGGATTGTATCACCCGTGACGGTCTGCTGCTGGATCTGGCCCAGACCATGACCACCGCCCGGGTTCGTGTCAAAGAGCTGTACGGCAAAGACCTTCCCGGCGGCAAGAGTACTTTCACTGTCCGTTTTGAAGTGAAGGATGTTGGTGAACTGGAATTTGTACGCAGCAAGCTACTGAACATTCGGGATGTGATCGGTACCCGCCGGGGTCAGAATTAAAGCGCAGAGCGCTTTTGAGGTATTTTTATGAGAGCTGTATTAACAAGAGTAACTTCTGCTTCTGTCACCATTGACGGTGAAGTTGTGGGGCGAATCGGCAAAGGCTTTTTGATTCTGCTGGGCGTGGGCCCGGAGGATACGGAGGAGCATTGCAAATATCTTGCTCAGAAGGCTTTGGGCCTTCGGATATTTGAAGACGAGCAAGGTAAAATGAATCTGGGTCTGGAGCAGGTAGGCGGCGAAGTATTGGTCGTGAGCCAGTTTACCCTCTACGGCAACTGCCGCAAGGGCCGCCGTCCCAGCTTTACAGAAGCCGCACCCCCAGAGCTGGGTAACCGGCTATATGAGCAGTTTCTGAAAGAATGCGAAGCTTTGGGTTTTCCGCCTCAGCACGGCAGGTTTGGTGCTGACATGAAAGTGGCCTCTATCAACGATGGCCCTGTTACCTTGATTCTGGATACCCAGCAACTGATGGAAGAGCCCAGAAGAAAATAAAGGAGATCGCTTATGCCGAAGATCGATGTACTGCCCTTAGGCGCATATCAAACAAACTGCTATATCGTTTGGGCGGGTGACAGCAACCGCTGTGCGGTCATTGATCCCGGCTATGAACCCCAGACCGTTCTCAACCGACTAACTGAACTTGGTCTGACCTTGGATGCTATTTTGCTGACCCACGGCCATTTTGACCATGTAGGTGCCGTGGAAACACTGGTGAATGCTACCGGCTGCAATCTTTGGATGAGCCAAAGCGATTACACCCAGCGAAAGAATCCTATGAACGATTATCTTTATCCCCTCCATGACAAGAACTTCTGTGAGGTTTCTTTTTGCGAAGAGGGGGAAAAGATTACTGCCGGCGGTCTGACCTTCTGCGTCATGGAGACCCCCGGACATACATGGGGCAGTGTCTGCTATCTGTGTGAAGATGCTATGTTCTGTGGCGATACTCTGTTCGCAGGTTCCTGTGGCCGCACAGACCTTTCCGGTGGTGACCGGGTGGTGATGATGGACACTCTGGAGCGACTGTCCAAACTGGAAGAAGATTTCCGCATTTTCCCCGGTCACGGGGAAATCTCTACCCTGCGCCACGAGCAGCAGACCAACCCCTACATGAGAGGCTATCTATGAAACTGGTTTTAAAAGGTCATGAGGACCTTTATGCTGTAGAGCAGCTGCAGCTTGCCCTGTTTCCCCCGGAAAGCCGGGAGGAAAATTTAGCCGTCAGCAGCCTGCACAGAGGAAATACTTGGGTAAGCGCCATCACGGTCATTACCCGCAGCGGCAAGACCACCCGGGCAGTGCGCCGTTTTAAAGCCTGCGAGGAAACCGTTCGCAATCGCCGCCGTGCGCTGCAGCAGAGCTATTATCTTGCCGCTTTGCCCCATTTGGACAAGATTCCTGCCTGGGGCGCCCTTTCCGGTGTGCGCCCCACAAAAATTTCTACCAAGCACCTGTTGGAGGGCGGCACTGCTGCTTCTGCAGATAAACTGTTCCGGGATGTCTATTTTGTCACCGAAGACCGCAGAAAGCTGGCTTTGGATTGCAGCGAATCCACTGTCAGAGCCGTCAACCTTTTGGATGAAAAGGATGTTTCTCTATACATCGGTATTCCATTCTGCCCCACCCGCTGCAGCTATTGCAGCTTTGTCAGCCGTACCGTGGGTAAGAACACGGCATTGCTGGATCCCTATCTGGATGCCCTGTACCGGGAATTGGAAATCACCGGTAAGCTGTTGGCAAATTCCGGAGGTCATGTGCGTACCATCTATATAGGCGGTGGCACTCCCACCACCCTTTCCTCTTCTCAGATGGCCGGCCTCTTGGACGCCGTTAAGGAAAGCTTTGATCTTTCCCGATGCATCGAATTTACCGTAGAAGGCGGTCGTCCCGATACGCTGGACGCAGAAAAGCTTCGTACCATCCGCAGCCACGGCGCAGACCGGATGAGCATCAATCCCCAAACCATGATGGATGGTGTTTTGGAAGCCTGCGGCCGGCCTCACAACGCTGCCGATGTGCTGCGGGCCTACCGGCAGGCAGAAGACGCAGGTTTTACCGCCATCAATATGGACTTGATCGCAGGCCTGCCCACCGATGATTTTGACGGTTTCCGTCACTCTTTAGATACAGTGGCCGCATTAAATCCCGCCAATATTACGGTTCATACGTTGGCTCTCAAAAAGGGTGCCGATCTGTTTGAAAAGCGTACCGGCCTTTCTACCACCGAAGCGGTGACCCAAATGGTGGATTATGCCAACGCCACACTTCGCTCTCTTGGCTACAAACCCTACTATCTGTACCGGCAGAAATATATGTCCGGCAGCTTTGAAAATGTAGGCTGGAGCCGGGATGGTTTAGACTGTCTGTATAACATCTACATGATGGAAGAGCTGCACACCATCGTTTCTCTGGGTGGTGGCGGTATGAACAAGGTTAACTTCCCAGACGGTTCTCTCCAGCGATTCCATAATCCTAAATTCCCTGAGCAGTACATCCAGCAGATCGATAGTGTGCTGCAGCAAAAAGAAGAACTTTTCGCACTGATGAAAGGATGCGTTTAATTGGATACATTAATTTCCAATGTCACCGTTGTGACCATGAATGAGCGGATGGATGTTCTCTTCGGCGCTTACATTGCCGTCACCGACGGTAAGATCGAGAGTATTTCCAAAACCGTTCCCACCGAAAAACCCAACACCATCATCGACGGCACCGGTATGGTGGCTATCCCCGGTCTGATCAACTGCCACACCCATCTGGCTACCACCGCTCTGCGGTGCTATCTGGATGAGTTGAGCAGCCGGGAGGCTTTGGAAAATCTGCTGCAGAAGGAAGCCAAGATGGATTCCCGCTGCGCCAAAGCTGCCGCCACGCTGGGCATAGCCGAGTGTCTGCGCTTCGGCATCACCTCCGTTTCCGATCTCTACTACTACCCCGAAGCTACCGCTCAGGCCGCTGCCGATGCGGGCATCAAGGCCAATGTAGCCCTTTCCGCTTACCGCTTCATCGACGAAAATGAAGACTTTGACTTTGAGACCGATGAGCAGTGTCAGGAGTTGTCCCGGGTCTTTGACAAGTGGAACGGCCATGATAACAGCCGTATCCGGATCGATGCAGGTATTTATGCCGAGTATACGGGCAATCATAAACTGTGGGAGGGTCTTGCTGCCTTCGCTGCCGAAAAAAAGATCGGCATGCAGCTGCATCTGAGCCAAACTCAGGAAGAAGTGGATTCCTGTCTGGAACGCACCGGTCTTGGCCCTGCTGAGCTTTTGGATTGCCATGGCCTGTTCCGGGTTCCTACAACAGCAGCCGGTTGTGCCTGCCTGTCTGAAGAAGAATTGAAACTGCTGGGCAAGCGGAAAGCAACTGCTGTCGCCACGCCCGTGACCGCCGCTAAGTCTGGTGATCCCGCTACCCCCATTTCCGCCTGTGTCAAAGCCGGCATGAACGTGGCGCTGGGCACCGGCGGTGCTGTGGAATGTGGCAATCTGGATCTGTTTGAAGTGATGCGTTATGCGGTATTGGATGCCCGCAAAGCTGCGGAAAATGCCGCAGCCCTGCCCTCTCAGGCTGCGCTGATGATGGCCACCGTCTGTGGTGCCCGGGCACAGGGCCGTGCCGACCGCTGCGGTATGCTGAAAGAGGGCATGGATGCGGATATCGTTCTGGTGGACTTCTCTGCACCCCATCTGATGCCCTGCCACAATGTGATCTCCGGTCTGGTGTTCTCCGCCAAAGGTGGCGATGTGGCTATGACCATGGTAGAAGGCAAGATCCTCTATCAAAACGGCCAATTCCCCACTATTGATCTGAAAACCGCAGTGGAAGAACTGACCCAATACGCAATTCCCAAGCTTTTCTCTGATAATTAAGGAGGCGCACATGTCACAAGCTCCTAAAAAGCAAACATTTCTCCATGGCGCTGCTCTGCTGGCTCTGGCCACAGCCATTGTAAAGGTCATCGGTGCGCTGTATAAGCTGCCGCTGAAAATGGTCATCGGCGATGAGGGTTACAGCTATTTCTCCACCGCCTATGATATTTATACGGTGCTGCTGCTGATCTCCACTGCCGGCCTGCCTGTGGCTATGAGCCGTATGATCAGCCAAGCCACTTCTCTGGGTAATCAGAATCAAGTCAAGCGGGTCTACGCCTCTGCACGGGCGCTGTTTTATGCCATCGGTGGTATCAGCACCCTGCTGATGATGGTATTCTGCCGTCAGCTGGCTGCCGCACTGGAGCAGCCGGATGCATGGTTCGCCATTGTCTGCCTTGGCCCTTGTGCCTTTTTGATGGGCATCATATCCACTTACCGAGGATTCTTCCAGGGTCAGGGCAACATGATCCCCACTTCCATCAGTCAGGTGCTGGAGGCCGTGTTCAAGCTGGTTATCGGTCTTGCCGGCGCTGTGCTGATCCTGCACTTCACCGGCAATATTCCTCTGGCTGCCGGCGGTGCCATTCTGGGTGTCACGGTCAGTTGTCTGGTTTCCTGCATTTATCTGTTTGGTGTATTTCACAGATCATTTCAGAACATCCCCACTTCCGGGGGAGAAGTTACATCCTATGGGCAGACTACCAAGCGGCTTCTTTCCATCGCGATCCCTATTACCATTGGTGCTGCGGGTTTACAGCTTCTGACGGTCATTGAAACCAGCCTGTATATGGACCGGCTGATTTCCCTGCTGGAAAGCAACCGGCTGCTGTCTCCCCTGGTGGACATTCTGGAGCGGGAAGTTGTGGCCGCCAATCCCCAGGGATTGACCGCCGCTGAACGCAATGCCAAAATCGCCGCCAACTTCAACGGCATTTACAACATGGGCAAGACCATCTATAATCTGCCCAGCTCTTTCATTACCCCCATCACCATCAGCATCATCCCGGCCATTGCTTCTCAACTGACCCTTTGTAACCACAAGGGTGTGAAAACTACAACGGAGTCCGCTGCCCGGGTAACGGCCCTGCTGAGCTTGCCCTGCGCAGTTGGTCTGATGGTTCTGTCAGAACCTATCATGGCACTTCTGGGCGGCTACAGTGGAGAAAAACTGGTACTGGCTTCCCAGCTTCTGAGCCTGCTGGCCATATCCGTATTCTTACATGCCATCGTACTGCTGACCAACGCCATTATGCAGGCCCATGGCCATGCTGGTATCCCCGTAGTCAACATGCTGTGCAGCGGTGTCGTAAAGCTGGTGGTTGTTTACCTGCTGACCGGTAACCCGGCAATTGGCATTTTGGGTGTCCCCATGGGTACTGCCCTGTGTAATCTCTGCATTGCGATCTTAAATCTGTTTGCCATTGGCCGCTGCATCCCACAGAAGCCTGCTGTGCTGAGAAATCTGCTGCGGCCGGTGATCCCGGTGGCCCTCATGGGTATCGTGGCTTGGGGTGCATGGAAAGCACTGGTCGTGCTGCATATCACCAGCAGAATCTTGCTGTGCGCCATCCCCATCGGCGCTGCCGGTGTGGTGTATCTGGCGTGCGCAGTGCTCTTTAAGGCCATTACGAAAGACGATTGCCTGCTGCTCCCTAAGGGCGAAAAGATCGCCAAGTTACTCAAGTTATAATTTTTATCATTATATTTAGAAAAACCCTTGCATTTTAGGGAAATCTGTGATAATTTAGATTCCCATTTGTAAACAATCTTTTGGAAAGAAGGCATAATATGAACAAAACCGATCTGATTGCCGCTGCCGCCGAGCAGTCCGGCATCTCCAAGAAGGATGCCGAGCGTGTCCTGAATGCAGCCATTGATACCATCGTTGCCTCTCTGGCAAAGGGCGAGCGGGTACAGCTTTCCGGCTTCGGCATTTTTGAGACCAAGGACCGTGAAGCCCGTGTAGGCCGCAACCCCCGCACCAAGGAGACCATCGAGATTCCCGCAACCCGCACCCCCGCTTTCAAGGCCAGCAAGGCTCTGAAGGACGCTGTGAGCAAATAATTCCATGCGTCTGGATAAATTTTTGAAGGTCTCCCGGTTGATCAAGCGTCGCACTGTCGTCAATGAAGCCTGCGCCAACGGTCGTATCAGTGTCACCGGCCGCGTGGTGAAAGCCAGCTACGAAGTCAAGGTGGGCGACAAGCTGGAGATCGCGATGGGCACACGGACCATTGCGGTAGAAGTACTGCAGGTAGCCGACAATGTCCGCAAGGATGATGCCGCTGCCATGTACAAAGAGGTATAAAAGGGCTGAAAAATCAGCCCTTTGCCCCTAAAAAACTTTGAAAATCCCCTTGACAAAGGGATTTTTGTGTGATATACTTTGCGAGTAATAAAGAAGGCTGAACATCCGCCTCACCGTAAGCCACAGGCAAAACGGTCAATATTCCACTTCTCCTTTGGGGGATGTTAGGGATTGGTGCGGGTGCTAGGCATCCGCTTTTTTTGTTATCTGGCAAGCCGATTCCTCGGCGCTGCCACCATTTATGGAGGTGCTTACCATCGCTAAGTTAGATCATCAGCTCAATGAGGAGATTCGCGACAAAGAGATCCGTTTGATCGGTGCCGACGGTGCCCAGTTGGGTATCGTTTCCGCTGCTGAAGCCAACGCAATGGCTGAGGAGCAGGGCATGGATCTGGTGAAGATCTCTCCCAACGCTGTCCCCCCTGTCTGCAAAATCATGGACTATTCCAAATTCTGCTACGACCAAAAGAAGCGGGAAAAGGATGCCAAGAAGAACCAGCGGGTCGTGGAAGTGAAGGAAATCCGCATGAGCCCCAGCATCGACACCAACGACTTCAACACCAAGGTAAAAGCCGCCCAGAAGTTCCTGGCCGACGGCAACCGTGTCAAAGTCAGCGTCCGTTTCCGCGGTCGTGAAATGGCACATACCAACCTGGGCGAGAAGCTTCTGATCGACTTCGCCGATGCCTGCGCTGAAATTGCCAGCATGGAAAAGAATCCCAAGCTGGAAGGCCGTTTTATGGCCATGTTCCTGACCCCCAAGAACAGTAAGTAATTACCAAAGATACGGAAGGAGAACTACCTATGCCTAAGCTGAAAACCCATAGCGGTGCAAAGAAGAGATTCAACCTGACCAAGTCCGGTAAGGTTAAGAGAGCCCGCGCTTACAAGAGCCACATCCTCACCAAGAAGGACACCAAGCGTACCCGTCGTCTGCGCACCACTGCTTACGCTGACGTGACCAACGTTGCCGCTATCAAGGCAATGATCCCGTACAAATAAGGATAGGAGGATACAGAAATGGCAAGAGTTAAAGGCGCAATGATGACGCGCAAGAGAAGAAACGCTACCCTGAAGCTGGCCAAGGGCTACTGGGGTTCCAAGTCCAAGCACTTTAAGATGGCCAAGCAGGCTATCTACAAGTCCGGCAACTACGCTTTCGTAGGCCGTAAGATGAAGAAGCGCGACTACCGCAGACTGTGGATCACCCGTATCTCTGCTGCTGTCGCTCCCTACGGTCTGAACTACTCCAAGTTCATGAACGGTCTGAAGAAGGCTGGCATTGAGATGAACCGCAAGAGCCTGTCTGAGATGGCTATTCAGGACGCCGCTGCTTTCGCAGCTGTTGTCGAGAAGGCCAAGGCTGCCCTCTAAGAAGCAACAAAAGACCCTGCTTAACGCAGGGTCTTTTTGTTCATGCACAAAGCGATCCGCTTGGGAGGTGATTTCATGGAGCTAATGCATACTGCTGTCCGGTCCGGACGGCTATCTTCCTTTTTGAAAGACGAACTGCATATGTCCTCCGGTCTGATCAATCGTCTGAAGTGGCAAAACCGGATCTTTGTTAACGGCAAGCCAGAGCATAATGACTACACCGTACAACCAGGGGATGTGATCACTGCCCTTTTGGAAGAACCCCAGCCGGAATATCCGGCAGAAGATGGACCTCTGAACGTTTTATACGAAGATGATTATTTGCTGATCGTGGACAAACCGGCAAATATGCTGATCCATCCTTCCCACTCGCAGTTTAATGGAACACTGGCAAACTATGTTCTGGGTTACTTTCGGCGCACCGGGCAAAATTGCGCATTTCACCCTTTGACCCGTCTGGATCGAGATACTTTTGGTGTTGTTTTGCTGGCAAAAAATTCCCATATTCACAGTTTGCTCCAAGAGTCCCCTGTGCAAAAAACTTATCATGCCCTAGTCTATGGGGGGCCGGAATCAGATAGCGGTATCATCGATGCCCCCATCGCCCGGATGCCTCTGCCCAGCCTGCTGCGGTATATCCATCCGGATGGCAAACTCTCTATAACAGAATACCGGGTATTGGAGCGCAAAGAAGAATTATGTAAACTCGAACTACGTCCCGTCACCGGCCGTACCCATCAGCTTCGACTCCACTGTGCTTATATGGGCTTTCCCATTCTGGGTGATCCCCAGTACAGCAGTGAGACATCCCATGCCTATTCCGAAACGTTGGGTCTAACACACCAACTGCTATGCGCCCACAGTTTGACTTTTTCTCATCCGGTAACGGGAGAAACCATGGATATATGCTCCAGCATGGAGATTCTTCCTGTGGAATTCGTCACATAACCGCTTTTGTCAAATTCACCATAGAAAATGCCGGAAAACCCAATATTTTTTGGAAGCTGCAAAGGAATTTTTGTTCCTCCGGATATTGAAAAATAGGGAATAATAGGATAAAATGAAGAGTAGTTTTGAAATTTACTTCACATTTGGGAGGAATATATATGTCCAATAATGTAAGACCCGAATCCATGGAGCGTATCACCAATTTCGAGCTGGCTAATGCTTTTATCGACGAGCAGATAAAGCTGGTTCGTGAGCAGGTCGGTGATAAGAAGGTCCTGCTGGCCCTTTCCGGCGGCGTCGACTCCTCTGTGGTTGCGGCCCTACTGATCAAGGCAATCGGCAAGCAGTTGGTCTGCGTCCATGTGAACCACGGTCTGATGCGTAAGAACGAATCCGAAGATGTTATTAAGATGTTTAAGGACGGCCTGGATGCCAACCTGATCTATGTAGATGCCACCGATCATTTTCTGGGTTTGTTGGCAGGTGTCTCCGACCCCGAGCGCAAGCGTAAAATCATCGGCAAAGAATTTATCACTGTCTTTGCAGACGAAGCTCGTAAGCTGGAAGGCATTTCTTTCCTGGCACAGGGTACCATTTATCCCGACATTTTGGAATCCATCAAGGCTGCCGAGGGCAAGAAGGCTGTTAAGTCCCACCACAATGTTGGTGGTCTGCCCGAGGATCTGCAGTTCGAGCTGGTCGAGCCCATCAAGCTGCTGTTCAAGGACGAAGTCCGCGTGGTTGGTGAAGCTCTGGGCCTGCCCCATAACATGGTCTACCGTCAACCCTTCCCCGGCCCTGGCCTGGGTGTCCGCTGTCTGGGTGCTATCACCCGCGATCGTCTGGAAGCTCTGCGGGAAGCTGATGCCATCCTGCGCGAGGAGTTCGAAAAGAATGGTCTGAATGAAAAGGTTTGGCAATATTTTATTGCTGTACCCGACATTAAGAGCGTCGGTGTCAAGGATGAGAGCCGCTATGAAGGCTGGCCCGCCATCATCCGCGCTGTCAACACCAAGGATGCTATGACCGCCACCATTGAAGAGATCCCCTATGCCCTGCTGCACCATATTACCTACCGTATCACCCATGAGGTCGAAGGTATCAACCGTGTTTTGATGGACTTGACTCCTAAGCCCATCGGCACCATTGAATGGGAATAATTCGAATGTCTTTGGGAATCTCACGCATCCTGTAACCCCGCCAAAAGGGCAAAGTTGCGCAGCCTGAGAAACCCCAAGAAAAGATAAGATATAACGACCTTGCGTCGTCCAGATTCTACGGACGATGTAAGGTCGTTTTTCTATCCTTATATTGATCTTGGCTACCCCTCAGCATCCCTGCTTTTCTCCACTTCATGAAAGGAGCAGAACCCAGAAAGAATTTCATAAGAATCTGGGCATCCCTCATTATCTGCCCATCATTTCATATCAAATTCCATATTTTTTCACATTATTACCCGCCCATTTCACTTCATTTCTGATACTAAACTCAGTTTTTAGTCACAAACTTTATGCTGAGATAAGATAAGAGAAGAGAAGAGAAAAAGAAGAAATGAGAAGAAGATCTCGCCAAAATCTTTTGTATTCTCACCAAAACAGAGTGTGCTGCCCATGCTCTGAAATCGTGAGAGAAGAAAAGAGAAAAGCGAAGAAAGAAAAAGATCGGGCGGCTGAGATTTGGAGAAGAATTGAGAAGATGGGAAAGGATGAGAGAGGATGTAGATTTTTACCCTTGAGAGAATGTGATCTCGCTCACAGAAACAGAGGCCAGGGATTTGTTGGAAATCATCCACGCAAGGCACAAGTGGGCCTCTACAAGCTTCTGTTCTCAGTTTGCCCCGGCTGGATGGTATAGCAAGTTCCCCGAGGCAACCATTGCGGTTGCCATTCTGGACCGAATCGTCCACGATTCCTATACCATTGAGATCCGTGGAGCCGACGAGTACAGCCAAAAATTCATGCGAGAGGTCTACGGTGTAGGCAGCAAGTAATGGCTCAAATATTCATTAGCACAAACAGGTAACCGGCATGGCGGCCACGCAAAGCAACCCCGGCCGCCATGCACATTTCCAATGGAAACAATATACAAAAGCAACGGAAACTATACCGTCTCTCACCGCCCGGAACACGGGCTCTGACCCATCGGAACGGTGGCTCTCATGCGCCGGACACCTGGCTCCGGAGCGGCGGAATATTCACGTCCGCTGCCGGGCTTGCGATCCCACGGGACCGAATCTCCCTCAATGTACTTGCGGACCGTGTCCCGAGAGCAGTGCAGCTCACGGGCGATCCACCGAACACTCCGGTGTTCTTGCTCGTAGTACACTCGAATCTGTTGATACTGATTCACCTGTATTGTCACCTTTCATTAGAGCCTCCTTTGTTACTTTTCTAACGACATAATTGTAACGCAGAAGACTATATTTTCGATCCAGGTGGCCTACTTTTATTATAGCGTTTACACCGCAGTTTAGCCTTCCGCCTGCTGTGACTTTCACAAATAAAACCGCAGATGTTTTGAATGCCACTAAGCCAATAGGGGATCTCAATTCTGAGATCCCCGTATTCCATAACCCGCTTTACTTCTCTTTTGGGATTTCTCTAACAATCCTACCTGCTTCAGCAGTTTTGCTGTCTGGTTGGTTTCTGCTGAAAAAACCGCACCATGGTGTCTTAGGATTGCCATACATTTTCCAATACCAACCACAAATAACAGACGCAGTCATCTAATAATTTAAAATATTGGCCACATCCACTTATGTTTTTTAGCATGAGAAAACTGCACTTTAATTCATCATATTCAATCACAAATCTGGACCGAATATACTCTGCCTCACCTCCGGCCTTTGCTTGCGATGGTACCACTTGGTTTTTAGCTGTACCTTATGAATATACCGTGCCATCTGGTTGGACAGAGAATTTTCTGGCACATCATGGATATGCCACTGGGCACGGGTGGGAAAGTTAACGGAGCAGACCTCCACGATGCCGGACCGCTTGGGCCGGTAGGCCATGTGGATACCCTGATCCATCGCAAGACCGGCGATCTTGCCCAGCTGGCGGTCAGAGTGCGCACCAATGTGGCAGATCCGGCAGGGGATGAAAGTGATAATAACTGGTTCTCTTTTGTATGTCGATTCAATCTTTTCTGCGCAGACCATTTTCCTTCCAAAAGATTATATATAACTATAGTAGTATACTTTCTTATTTTGCATTCATTTCTTTAATATGTTGATTGAACGCAAAAAAGATAGCATTATTTTTCTTGATTCTGGAATAATAAGCAAAATACTTATATACACACAAACTGCAATCAATCCAACGAATATCTGATAAACAAGTGAATTATCATGCATCTTCAGTAGCACTTCAGCCACTAATCCAAAACCAATACACCCTATTATGGCTGAAGTCATATTCTTTACATACTTTGTGATGTTCAAACGAAATATGATATGCATTGCTGTGATGGAAATAAATGAATACACCACATTAAGTACACCAGTAACAATGCACAGCATACTGAATGAATGTTTAACAGCCAGCAACAAGCTGGGAACCATTATGACTGCATATATGCCTTGCACACAAAATGCAACTTTCGGTTTTCCGAGCGCTCTAAAATAGTCGCTGTTATACTGAGCCGTAATCGCACAAAAAGAAAGCCCCAATCCCACAGAACCAATCAAGGATGATATTTCCATCCATTTAGATCCTAACAGTATCATAGTCACTGCATCACTAAAAACATAAACGGCCATTCCAAGAGGAAAAACAATTAAGGCCGCAGCTTTCTGGTAGGATAAAAAGCAAGCGTTGCAATCATTCAAATTACTTTGCAGCCGAGATAATGCAGAGAACAGAACCGGAGCAGTCATTGCATACATAAGATTAATATACGGTGTGATTGTTGTAATCCCCGTTCTATATAATCCCAAGTAGTGGCTATCCAGAAAATAACTCACAACCAATGTTCCGGCATACGACGTAGTCCAGATCATTATGCTGTCCATTAGCATCCAAGTACATGTTTTCCACATGTTTTTCAGTTTTACAAAAGAATATACAAAAGACGGTTTCCATGTGGATTTTTTAGACAACAGAAATGCATTTATCATCTGCCTCGATAAATTGCCAATAATAATCGCCCAACTATTTTTAAGAAAGTATGCCAAAGGTATCGTTATTAAAAATGGCACTATCGAATCGATTAAGCGTATCGGGAGTAATTCCTTAAATTTAAACTGTCTTTTATATATCGACAGATGTATGCTTGAAAATGCGTATAGTGGTATTTGAACACTGAGTACAGCAATATGGATTCCATATCCTTCACTTCCAACGAAAATTGCAATATTATCCCTAAAAACACAAATACCTAACCATATCAAACACGAAAAAAGGAAGTTTGTCCAAAATGCAACGTTAACACTTAAATCGAAGTCTTTTTGATCTTCAAACTCGTGCTGAACGATATATTTCTGAAATCCTGCATCCGTGAATAATTCCGCAAAAGAGGTCACCAAACTGAATGTAGCAACTAAACCGAATACTTCCGGCATTAAGAGTCTTGCCAACACCATATTGGTTATAGGTGCTGCTAATTTTGTAATCATTTCCGTGATTACTGACCACTTTGTAGATTTGATTATTGTATCTTTCTGCATAGTTGTAAACTCTGTAATGGTAGACCTCTTTTCCACATTTCTTACCTTGAGATTAAAATCATTTTGCTTATTTTTCATATACCTTCGAAACACAAAAATTCAATACTTCCTAAATATTAAATCTCCTAATATATACCAGAACTCATTTTCAATCGATTTGTGTACTTATTACATATCAATCGTTGAACTCTCCGGATTATTTACTTGTTCTCTACGTAATGTCATTCTTCAGCATCTTTTTTCTTCTCAATATGTCCTTTCCATCCACTTGTCGGCACATAATCTAGATAGTCTTTCTTATCCAGATTATCAGGTTCTTTTTGATCATATTCTCTACGATTTGAGACAATAACTGCCGTATCCTTTGCATCGTAGATTCTGCACTTTCCTGTGTAGTTCCGAATCTCCTTGAAAGTAGGAATTTTTTCGACATCAAATCCCATCAATGTAGCGATAGCTTCATCAAACAGTAACGGATCATCTCCCATCGCTACCATACCAACATTTTTAGGCATCGGTGCTACAGGCCCCTCATGATCTCCGGAAACAATCATATCTGCTACAATAAACATCTTACGCTGTGGTGTTTCCTGCACGATTCCTTTTTTATCTGCATAAATAACAATCTTATTCAGGTCGCTAATAGTTCGGCTAATCGTATGGTTTCCATACCAACTGCCCTCAGCATAATTATTCCCGGTCAATTTCAACAAGATGGAACACAGTTCTATCGGATATCGCATAAGTTGCACTTTTTTATATTGCTTTTCCGCACTGTATATATTCTTTTTGTCAAACAAATGACTTCTCATCTTGTGAATAAAGTTCTTCTTTAAATATTCATCTCCATGTTCCTCAACAGAGCCTAATGTGTGATGCGGCAAAAATTCTTTTCGTACATTAGCTCCCACAAAGTTTTTCAAGGAAATCGTGACGCCTGCTTTTCTATGGGTCTTAGGCTTCGGCATATTGATAATAACATCTGCATCCAATATATAATCAGAAATGTAATATTCCTGTTTTTCTCCCTGGTGATGGGTCGGAAGAATTCTGGGATCATAGTTTGTAATACGAACACGGCTTTCTTGCTCTTTTGGGGCCGAATAAAAAGCACTTTCTTTTCCGAGCTGAACAACAGTCCCCTTAGCATCGTCTTTTATCGAGGAATGGTATACGCCATTTTTTACCACAGTTGACAATTCTCGGAAATCCACCATTTTTACAGAGAACCCTTTGCTTTGATAATACTTTACCAAACAATCATATCCGCTGGTTGTCTTCAGATTCTCAAAATTGCATTCCTGCATAGGTGCATCACCAATTACAACTTCACCGCTTCCAGAAAGCGCCAACAACACATAGTCAATAACCGCAGCCACCAAGCCTGGTTGTGTATACAAACACTCCGTACCGGCGTCGGTGTTAAAATTTACATCCATCACCAAATTAGGCTTGATCAATACATTATCGCCGGGTTTGATATAGTCTCTCAGAGGATTCCAGAATTCTGTTCCAAAGTGTTCTTTATCCAGTTCCAATAATCTAAAACATTCCCGGACAGCTTCATAGGCAGTGTTTCTGGTCTTGGATAATTCTCCTAACATATATTCCGGATACGATGTATCAGGTCTAAATAATGTATCCACCGATGGATAAGCATATGAGCCACTGTCATAAACAGCTATACGCTTTTTCATAAAGTTTTCTCCTTAACAGTACTCAAATCTATCAAATCACCTAATCTTCTGTCCCATTCTGCCGGGGTGAATTTCTCATAACCACCTCCGTGATGGAATGTCAGTTCACCAAAATAGATTTTTTCATTGATTACATACAAGTCTACACGAAGATGAGGGATTCCTGCAGATAAAATTGTAGCTATTTCAAGCATCTTCTCCAAACAAATCGGTTTCTCAATAACCCTGTTGGGGTTTGTCGGATATAGGGAAGAAAAACCCATATATTTCCAATCTGTAGAGTAGAGATTTCTCTCATGCTTAGTGAATCTACCAAAGTCCACCTGAATAAACATTGGTTTGCCGTTGAAGCAGAAAATCTTGTAATCTTTTAACTCCACCCCAGATTCGTCGACCATATACTTTTCTGCAATAATACGAGGTTTTACATTTTTATACGGCCATTCCCGGCAATGGTGATAATAGTTACACGTTAAGTGCTTTTCTAGAACTTCCTTTGCATGTTCAAAATCAAAACACTTTTTGTTCTGGCAAATTACAACACCGCCGCAGTCATGTGTCGTCTTTAATACAAATTGTTCTGGAAGAGAGGAGAAATCAATCTCATCAAATGATGACCAGACGCCCAGCAACGGTACTACATATTTTTCTCCGATTAGCTTCGAAACATAATCCTTAACCAGAAATTTATCAACCATAATCGGATATATGTCCTTGCGTTCATATAGCTTTAACCATTGGATCTTTTCATTGAAAGTTTTGGGATTATCCAAATTCAGACGATACCCCATCTGATTACGAAACATGATCTTTAAAAACATCTTATCAGATAATTGCTTTCCCAAACTACTGTGCAGCATTTTGTCAATAGCAAAATGAATTATCCTGCCCGGATTTTTACAGTAATATAACAAACTTTTCATAGTCACATAACCTCAACTATGCCTATTCTTCAGTTGCAAGAATATCTGCAATACGCTTGCATGCAAAACCATCACCATAGGGATTACTTGCATGTGCCATTGCATTATATGCATCAGCGTCCTCCAGCAGGAGCTTAAAGTTCCGGTAGATGATCTCTTCATCCGTGCCAACCAGTTTCAGTGTACCTGCTTTGATTCCCTCCGGACGTTCTGTTGTGTCCCGCATGACCAGAACAGGTTTGCCCAAAGAGGGAGCCTCCTCCTGAATACCGCCGCTGTCTGTCAGGATCATATAGCTGCGAGCCAGAAAATTATGGAAATCCAGAACTTCCAGGGGTTCAATGATCCGCACTCTGTCACAGCCGCCAAGTTCTTCATCTGCAGCCGCACGCACGACGGGATTCATATGAATCGGATAAATAGCTTTCACATCCGGATGTTCATCCATAACCCGCCGGATCGCGCGGAACATATTATGCATGGGTGCCCCCAGATTTTCACGGCGGTGAGCCGTAATCATAATCAGACGGCTATCCTTTGCCCATTCCAGTTCAGGATGAACATATTCCTCCCGAACTGTGGTTTTGAGCGCATCAATGGCAGTATTGCCTGTAATATAAATACT
Source organism: Faecousia sp. (assembly GCA_045653485.1). Classification (GTDB taxonomy): domain Bacteria; phylum Bacillota; class Clostridia; order Oscillospirales; family Oscillospiraceae; genus Faecousia. The sequence continues at coordinate 34,980 of JAZOLX010000029.1, forward strand.
GCTTTCAGCCTTTCCTTCCCGGATCAGGTTCTGTCTAGAAAGCTCTGTCGGTGCAAAATTGTACTTAGAAATAATTGATACAACCTGACGGTTAAATTCTTCCGGATAAGGACTGTAAATATTATAGGTACGAAGACCTGCTTCAACATGTCCAACCGGAATCTGCTTATAGAAACATGCCAGCGCAGTCACAAAGGTTGTGGAAGTATCGCCATGAACCAAAACCACATCCGGCTTTACTTCATCCAGCACTTCTCCGATCTTATTTAATATATTGGTGGTAATATCAAATAACGTCTGTTTGGATTTCATAATGGAGAGGTCGTAATCTGGAATGACATGAAATGCAGTCAAAACCTGATCCAACATTTGTCTGTGCTGGCCTGTTACGCATACAATGGTTTCAATTGTTTTTCTTGATTTCAGTTCGTTAACAAGCGGACACATCTTTATGGCTTCCGGACGTGTTCCGAAGACCAACATAACCTTTTTCATTCCAATCAACCTCATTACAATTATAATCTGTAAACACCAGGAAGGTCGCAGACCTTACGTGTATCAAAGACAATTTTACCTGCCAATTTAGACATATTCTCTTTGATCTGATTGTGGTTAACCATAATCACAATCAGATCGATATCTGCAAGGAATTCATCCAAATCGTGATATTGATTCGCAACAACATTTTCTGTCACGAAAGGATCATAGACTTTTAGAGGAGCTGCCAAATGCCGCTCCTGGCTCTCCAAAAGCTGCAAGGTCGGAGACTCGCGGCAGTCATCCACATTTTCCTTGTAAGTCAAGCCATACAGACCAACACGGGAAGTATCCTGAATACCATTTTCTTTCATGATCTCATAGATCCGGTTCAGGACAAAATCGGGCATACCGTCATTGGTCTTCATTGATTCATCAATAACCTTGGCAAGACTGGGGTAGTCACCCACTAGGAACCAGGGATCCACAGAAATACAGTGTCCGCCGACACCGGGACCCGGCTGCAGAATGTTCACACGAGGATGCATATTGCAGATTCTAATGATCTCATATACATCCATGTTGTCATAACGGCAAATCTTTGCAAGCTCATTTGCGAAAGCAATATTTACAGCGCGGAAAGTGTTCTCTACTACCTTCGTCATCTCTGCGGTACGAATATCCGTCACGACAATGTCACCCTTGCAGAAAGAGCTGTAAATTGCTTTGATTCTCTCACCGATCTGAACATCATCCGCACCGATCGTCCGGTTATTATGTAGCAATTCATAAACCATATTGCCCGGAATAATTCTTTCCGGTGCATGCACCAGATGAATATCCTTGCCGATTCCCTTTCCCTGCTGTGCAATCACCGGCCGAACATATTTGTCAATTGTACCCGGGGACACAGTAGACTCAATAACAATCGTGGATCCGTTCTCACAAACTTCCATGACACTCTTAACGGCAGAAATCACATAACAGGCATCCACCTTTTTGGAAAATTTATCATAGGGAGTGGGAACGGAAACAATATAGGTATCTGTTTTCTGATACTCCGTGGTAAACTGTATGCCGCTTTTCCGTGCATCGTTGAACAGTTCATCCAATCCTTTTTCCTTAAAAGTGGTCTTGCCGGCATTCAAAGTAGCCACAAGTTCCTTATTATAGTCTGTGCCAACAATCTCAACACCGTGGGATGCTAGCATCAGAGCTGTGGGAAGGCCAATATAGCCTAATCCAATAACGTTAATCATGTTCATTCTCCTTATTCTAAACTTTCCTTGTCATATCTTGGTGTATACTCAAAAATGAATCGGCTAAAACCAAAGGAAATATTGTAGAGCGCAAATAATAATTACTTCCTGTAAAGTCAGATATCAATGCTATTGCAAACAATGCAACGATTAACCAATAAAATTGGTTTTTATTCTTACATCTAAGCAGACATATCGCAACTCTTATTAAAAAACCATAGTATAATACAAAACCAACAATTCCGCCGGCAACCAGTATTTCCCAATAATTATTGTCTGCAACAATATGTAGTGGATTCATATAGCTGTACGCATTAATTCCATAGCCAACAATCGGTCTGCTAATAAAATATTCTTTGGCCCTCTGTAAGAGGGCAATTCTTGTACGCAATGAGCCACCAATTATGTCTGGATTAATGGTATTAAGTGTAATGTATTTTACGATTTGGTCTATTCTGTGGCCTACCTTATCATATAAAAAGTCATTTTGATAAACCAAAATTACGCCTACCACCAAACCAAGTATGGCAAACAAAAACCGCATCGTTCTCTTGTTTCTCTTCACGCTAAATAAATAGTAAACCAAAATACCTACACCTAATGTCAGAACACCTTTTCTGGAAGCTGCCATTATGTTGCCTATCAAAAATAACAGCATATAATATATGTATTTTCTTTTGGGTGTTTGGGTATTTTGATAAAAAGCAAGCAGAAATGCAATTGAGGTCCACAATCCTATAGAATTGGGACTAATCGATGATGTAACTCCAAGCAGTTTAAAGCTGATACCAGTCTGATCAGCTAGACCCAGTCTGGTCTGAAAAATACGACTTCCGGAACCTATTATGATTATCAAAAGAGAAATGGCATACATTTTGAGAAACGTATCGATTAGTACCTTTTCATCTTTCACATCCATTATTACACTATAGCACATAATTATGAACAGGATATTGAGCAGCAATGTTTCCGCCATTCTTAAAGATGTTCCCCTGTCAATACATAAGCCAAAAAAGATTTGAAACCAGGACCACAATGTAAAGAACAGATAAGATACACCAAATCTACCAAACTTTATTTTTCCGCGCAAGCCAATATATAAAATTGTACTGAGGCAAAACATAATAAACGTAACCTGTTGAATCCGGCCATAGCCAAAAGAACAAATTACGATACAATATATCGCGAAAAAAAACAAGGGTATTTCTTTTTTTCTAATATTAATTACCATTATGTTGCACTTCCCTCCAAAGCAGGAGTATCTAACATAAGAAAATGAGCTTTCAGATCTTCATCTTAGTTGTAAATTTCGGCTAAATAAATTCCTGGGTCAACATTCTCCATGTATCCAATCCGCGTTTCGTCTTAACACATGGTTAATATTGCTCATATTCTACATTTCACAACCTTTCCAGGATTTCCGGCAATAATAGAATACTCAGGAAATGTTTCCGTTAAAACGGTGCCCGCCCCGATTACGCATCCTTTTCTTGCCGTTACTCCTGGCAGAATCGTTACTCTTGATCCAATCCAAACATCATCTTCTATAACCACCGATTTGGGTGGTTCATTCCCTTAAAAGCAAATAGGAATGTCTGTGTCGGTGAATTTATGATTTGTTGTGTAGATCCATACCTCCGGCCCCATCAACACATTATTACCGATTGTCACACCGCCTTCTTGAATGCGACAGTTTATCCCCAGTCCGGAATTATTGCCAATTCTCGTGTCTTGTGAAAAGCACGCTCCTCGTTCGACATTAACGTGGTCGCCCATAGAAGCCAAAATCTTTTTTGTCATCCAAACGCGCAATTTCCTTGCCAGCTTCAATCGTCTTGATACCGAAAGCCATTTTGCTGTTACACTATAAATAGCATACCATACTTTTTCTTCCCACTTCTCATCTTTTCACCTTACAGATTCAGTGAATGCGATCCAATGATTTAAAATTGTTTCTGTATCCAAACGCCGCTGTACTTCTCTTGCCTTCTGCGCCATGGCCTGACGTTCTTTTTCATCGGCTAACAGCCGCGTCAGCGCTGTAGCAAGCTGATCAACATTTCCAACCTCCACCAGCAATCCACTCACACCGTTCTCCACCAATTCCCTGGCTCCATAGGCCGGCGCATCAGTGGAAATACAGGCACATCCCGTACACATAGCTTCCATCAGCGCATTCGGCATTCCTTCATAATCCGAACACAGCACAAACACTTGTGATTCTGCCAAGATGGGAATTATTTCTCTTGTAAAGCCCATCAAACGGATTTTTTCATCCATCTGAAGCGCATGTATCTCATTTTGAAGCGGCTCCCGCTCTTCACCCTCTCCATAGATCTCTACATGATAATCCGGGAATTTCTGGTGGATCTTGGCAAAGGCCTTTATCAGCATCGGAATATTCTTTTGCTTGTTGAGTCTGCCTACCAGCACAATTCGCTTCTGACGGATACCATCGCAGTCTACCCGCAGCACATCATCACTTACAGGGTTAAAAATGACTGTCGATTTTTTTCCTATTGCCCTTCCAAAATAATTCTGTGCATAAGATGTTTGAAAAACGAGTCCCGATGCAAGAGGATAGAGCAACCTGCGAAGCAGTCTTGTGGATCTGCTTCTGGGATCAACAGCAGGATCGTTTCTTTCCGAAACAATCACAGGTACACCTGTTCCAATTCCTGCCATGATCGCGCACAGGTTTGTCCGTGTGATAAAAGAAATGACAACATCCGGTTTTCTCTCTTTGTATAGTCTACGCAGTTTTTTGACTGCTGTTAATCTGTCTTTTACAACATTCCCTGTGCGGCAGGTCAGGTCCAGCAATTCAATGCCTTGGTGGATATTGTAAGCAACACGATCTGTCTGTTCTGTCAGACCAAGGATGACTTCCATTCCGCGATCTGCCATGGCGTTGCACAGAACCGATGCAACACGCTCCGCACCGCCGCTGCGCAGACCCTGAATCAAAAAAAGAACCCTCATCCTATCTCACACCGCCTTCATCCTTTTGGGAAGTATTCATCAATAAACTTTCTATAGTTGCTTTCCGCGCAGAATCGCTCTTCCCACAAAGACCGGGCCTCGCAACGCTTTGCCATATACTCATCTTCCTTCATTTGCGCAAATCGAAGGATCTGTGCTTTTAAATCTTCTGTGGCGAAATCTTTGTTCAACAACGCATCATCTTCCACATCCGCAAAAGCTTCTCTAGTTCCACCCACATCCGTAGCAACCACAGGAATACCGAAAGAAATCGCTTCCATGATAGACACAGGCAAGCCCTCGTTTTCACTGACATTGACAAACAAGCTTACACTGTGATCTCGATAATATTCCATAAGCTCTGAATTGGTGATCTGCCCTGCCATGCGGTATTGGATGTTTGATTTGCCGGAAAGCAATTGGTCAGCATACGCTTTTGTTGTTTCGTAATCCTGTCCGCCGCCAAAATGCGTCCAGAAGATCTGCTGATCTTCTACCAAGGAAAGCGCCTCAATGATTCTTTTTACGCGCTTTACGGGGATTACAAACGAACAGGAAACCAAATGGAATGTAGCATCCGAGTGATATACACCAACACCGCGGTCTTTTGTTCCCAAATATGCGATGCCGTATTTTTCTTTATACTGGGGATACTGATTGTGCATATAGCGAACACCATCCCGGGAAATCAAACACAGAGCATCCACGTAATCCAATATGCGTTCTCTGAATGGTATATAATCGTGTTTTCTAAACTCACTGTACAGATCGTGCCTATGCGCCCGGGCAATCCGCTTACATATTGTTTTGTTTTTCAGAATTTTCTCGATGCGGCAAACATCCAACCCCATCCAATAGGAATATACATAGATTCGATCGGTTTGCTCAAGCTGAATATCTTTGCATTGGCGACGGAAATGGATATCGTTGCGCTTAATAGGCGCCAAACTTCTAACAATTGCGGCGATTCTTCCCAAAGATAGCCGCTTTTGTTTTGCAAGTAAGGCGATTTCCTGGTAAAACTCGGAGGAGAACACCGACAGAATGCACCAGGGGATCATATGCTTACAGGACCATACGAGCCGCTTAAGCATACCCGGTCTTCCGTTTCGATACAGGTCATCCGTGTTTGCAGGCTGCAGCACAATGCAGTTTTCAGGAAGGGGTCTGACGATATCTGTGTTTACCGTCAAACCGGTTGGCAGTACATAAATTCTATCAAATCGCTCTGCCAGAAACGGGATTTCATTTTCGATGAACGCCTCTCCTTTTCCGTAAGGAAATCGATCTGTCAAGAAAAACAATACATCCATTTCAGGCCCTCCTGTGTAACTTGTTTATTATAGCACTTACAATGCGTCAAACACCTTTTGGAATTCCTTCTCCCAAGAGTAGTGTTCCTGAGCGAATGCTCTCATATTTGTAAGCATTGCTTCATCGTCTTTGATTGAATCATAGAAATCAATCACTTGTTCCATGTCTAAAGGATCTTCGCACAGTTCAATTTTTAAAGCATAGGGATATGTTTCATCAAAGGCGGGTTCTCGCCAACCGTAGATAAACGGAAGACCCTTCGCAAAGTACTCCTTGGTTTTCAAACTGGATCCGGCAAACATACCGATCCGGTGGTGCGCCAACGCGCCAATGCCCAGATCGGAATGATTATAAATTTCATCAAGGGCTCGGCCGAATTGCTTGCCATGAAAATGGAACATTCCATCCAAGCCCAGCTCATGTACCAGTTTTCTTGTTTCTTCAAGGTTTACGCCGACAAAATTGACTTCAATTTTGCGTGTTCCCCCATTGTTGTAATAATTCCTTATACCTCGGATTAGCCGATCATAGCCATGGTAAGTGCGTTCATTGGATACACTGACAATTCTAATAACAGAATCATTCTTAATCCAATTTCTTGGAGAAATACTTTCTAGATCAATCGCATTGTCGATCTTAACGGTTTTGATCCCCCAAATATTATCATACTCAGACATGCCTGCTACCAGAGATACATAATCCTTTGCAAATCGGGAATAGCGATTATCATTAAAAATCTGATATCTTGCAATCATTGACTCTGCGACTCTATTGGGTGTCCAGGCATGTGCTTCCACAATACAAACTGCACCACAATTCTTCAGCCGACGAAGCATTTGCAAAAAGAGTTTATCAAATGTATGCCAACGCAAATAAGCAAAATCAAATCCCACATTGGTATTTTTCAAATAATCCACCACAGTGGATAGTAACAAAAATCGCCGGGCGTATCGTTTGAATTGAGCATTGCCAATGGGATACTTTTTCTTGTAAATTACCTTATCACAATTATCTACGATTACCGCACCGTCTTCCACATAAGAGGTGTAGGTTACATCCAGCCCCATTCTGCGAAGCGTTTTAATCTGTGCATAAATTTTCTTTGTGATTCCAATAGAATAATCATCCTTAAAGAAATTCATGTACAAAAATATTTTCTTACCATTTATATCCATATAGTCACTCCCAAACAACCCAACTAAACTATTCGAAATTAGCTCGCTCAATCAGATAACTCTTATAATCTCATTTTTATACGCCTGCACGACAACTTCTCTGGAGAAATTAGCTTCCACGTGGCTTCTCCCCACCTTGCCCATGGTCTCTCGCTGCTGATTGTCCATAGCAAGAAAATGCTCAATTTTCTCCACCAGTGCATCCACATCGCCACCGGGGTAGATATAACCGGATTCACCGTCTACCACCGTTTCCCGGCAACCCGGATTGTCCGTTGTAATAATAACTCGGCCAGAGCTTGCATTCTCCAATAGCACATTACTCATGCCCTCACCGTAGGTACTGGGGTGGATAATGGCGTGGGCCCGCTTGATCCAGGGTTTCACATCTTTCTGAGATCCCCGGTAGAACACAATTCCCTGTTTTCCCAATTCTTCCAGTTCTGCTTCATAGTGATTTTCTGTCGGCTCTATGAAGCCAAGCATATTGAATTCTGTATTGGGATACTCTTTCTTGATCTGCTTTGCTGCTTCGATGTAATCATCTACGCCCTTGTCATGTAGGATTCGACCTATGTAGTTGAATACGATAGGCTCTCCATCCACACCGTTCCCGCCATCCGGATATTCCTGCACCGGATACCGCTCCAGCGCAACACCGGAACCTGGGATCAGTCTACTTTCACCCTTTACCCACCCCATATCCTTGGCAAGCTGCATATTGGTACTGTTTTGGAACATGATGCACGCGGAGCCGCGATAAGCCATTTTGAACAGCCACATGATAAACTTCTGTTTCAATCCGCTTTCCTTTAGAACAGAGCCAAGGCCCGTCACATTATTGATCACCGGGATATGCAGCATATGGGCAACCAAAGAAGCATACACGTTCGGCTTGGCGGTATAGGTCAGGATCACAGCAGGCTTATGGGTTTTGAAAAGCTTCCAGTAATGCAGCATCAGCTTTGCATCATTGACCACATTGGTTCCACGACGGTCAATGGGAGGATTGTCATAGAGGAAAGATTCACCCTTTTTCAGGCCGACTTCCTCCATAACCTCGAATTTCGGGCCATCGGGGCAAGAGATCAGCATACGGAATCCGCAGGACAAGATTGCCTGTACCAGTTCCAGCCGGAAGCAATATACATCATCGTCATTATTTGTAAGGAGCGCAATTAATGGTTTATCCGCCATATTCATTCATCCTTTTGTGCCACTTAGCGCATCGTTATAGTCTTTTCCCAATACAGCAAGCACTGTTCGGAACATCGTCAGTATCTCCTGGAAGAAACTGAATTTTGAAATAGAATTCAGGTTCCATTTCATCTTTGCGGGCAGTACGTCTTCTACGTACACCCTGTCCACGTCATCGGCGCGGTTCAGCAGTTTATCTTCATCTTTATAGCGGATGCTTGCTTCGCTGGTGATTCCTGCCGGCATTAACAAGGTGGCATTATATTCCGGAAGGTACATCTCAACATACTTCACCGCTTCGGGTCTTGTCCCCACAAAGCTCATATCACCAACAAGAACATCCAATATCTGTGGGAGCTCATCCAAACGGAAACCGCGGAGCTTCGCTCCAACCTTTGTGATGCGGCTGTCATTACCCACTGTCACCGCTGTTCCAAGCTTATCCGCATTGCTCACCATGGTGCGGAATTTATGAATACGGAAATGCTTTCCATATGTAGTCACACGTTCCTGACGGTAGAATACCGGGCCTTCTGAATCCATCTTGATCACAACTGCAATCACCGCCATTGGGACAGCAAGGACAATCAGAAGAATTGAAGCAAGCAGCAAATCAAATACTCTTTTTAATACAAGCTCTCCACGCTTCTTATCCAGCGATTCCCAGTAAGGACGAACCTCCGGGACTTTCATGAAATCAGGAAGATCTTCCCACTTTCTCAGCATACTTAACCTCTTGTTTCTTTGATAACCGTTTTCAATGTTTCACACACATATGCAACATCCTCATCTGACAGCAGTGTATGCAGTGGCAATGTGATAAGGTTATGGTAATAATCATAGGCATTGGGATAGGCACTGCAATCCTTTCCATAAGCTGTCATCATCGGCAGGGGCTTATAGTGGACATTGGTTGCCACACCGTGCTCCGACATTTTTGCAATGATTTGATTCCGCTGTTCTTCACCGATTCCCGGAATCCGGATAGGGTACAGGTGGTTGGAGCTTTCCATTCCCTCCACATGATGCATCATATGGAAGATGCCCAATTCATCACATACCGCGTCATAGCGTTTGATGATCTGTGTACGGCGTTCCAAAAGGCCGGGATACCGGTCCAGCTGTTTCAGGCCGATTGCCGCCATAATATCCGTCATATTGCATTTGTACCAGGGTCCGATGATGTCATATTCCCACGCACCGATCTTGGTCTTTGCAAGGGCATCCTTGTTCTGGCCGTGGAGGCTCAGCAACTGGAACATCTTATAAATTTCGCTGTCTTCCACGCCGTCAATTGGCAGCCATGCACTCGCACCGCCTTCGGCAGTGGTAAAGTTCTTCACGGCATGGAAAGAGAAGGACGTAAAATCGGCAATGGCACCGCAATACTTCTTCTCACCCTTGAATACCCGGCTTGCGCCGAGGCTGTGGGCATCATCCGCAACAACAGCCACACGTCCAATGGCCTTCTGGATACGGGAAGCCAGATCAGACAGCGGATCACCGTTGGAATCCATGGGGCTAAACAGATTTCTCTTTCTCTCCACGATCTCAAAGATCCGATCATAGTCGGCCACAATGCCACCCAAGTCCACCGTTACTACTGCCTTGGTCTTCTCAGTAATTGCAGCTTCCAGTTTCTCGTAATCCATTTCCGGCATACCGGTTACAGGATCGCCATCCTTCCGAATATCCACAAATACAACCGCGGCACCGCAATGAATGGCGGCAGATGCCGAAGCGGAATAGGTATATGCAGGAACGATTACTTCGTCACCGGGACCAACACCAAGAATGCGAAGGTTCAGCTCCTCAGCGGCAGTGGCAGAGTTCAGGCATACTACCTTGTTGCTGTACTTCGCGATTGCTTCCTCTGTGCCACAATCAACATCAATTTTTCCTGTTTCGATATAGGCGGCAAGGCGGCGCTCCAGCAGCTTTGTGCGGGGGCCTGTAGTGATCCAACCGGAACGCAGTGCCTCTGTAACTTCAGCTATTTCGCTTTCAGAAATATCCGGTGGACTAAAAGGAATCACACGTTTTGCTGCTGTCTTTTCCATATTTTTATTCTCCCTGATTATGACATCATATTGACGAAAACACTATTACATATAGTTTTTTAGACTGTTATAAAAGTGATGTATACGACGCTTTCTTATATAAGATTATAAGATTATATCATAAAAATCTGAATAATTCAACCGGTATTGTTAACCGTTCAAGAAGCAAAAGCAGTTGTAGCTTTGTCAATAATATGTTACACATTCGGAAAAGAAAAGAATGTGCTCGGCGACTTCCTGTTGAGTGGTCTCACAAGGAAGTTATTCTTCTATATTTCACAAGCACCACCCTCAATATTTGGGTAATACTAATCTTCCATTTATTCGACCGTCAATCCAAATCAGCATCACAGTCAGCTCTCACTTTTACGGAAAACCTTGGTTTTTATGGGTTTTCCTAGATTGTTCCACAGGTTTTTTGCATGCTATACTTTCCCAGGTAAGGCATTATTGGTGGTTGGAGCAATGGTAAAAATACTTATCGCTGTAAAATCTGAGATCATAAGCGCCGCTCTGGCCGAAGCACTTACACAATACGAAGTTTATAACTGTCACACCGGTACAGATGCGCTGACTTTACTGGAAGCTCTGCAACCAGATTTTTTCATTGTGGAGCTTTCGCTTTCTGTCATTTCGGGATTGACAGTCTTACAGAAAACGCCCTATAAACCGCCCGTGATACTGGCGCTTACAAGCCTCGTTACAGAAAGCATTTTGCAGGCAGCCGCTAATGACGGAGTTCAGGATATTATCTTGCTGCATGCACCGGGAACGCCAAAAGCAAACTGAACGCCAGAATCAAAGATAGTATCCTTAAGCTTTTTTCATTATAGTACCCCCATATAAATTGATCTGATCATATTATAAATGTCTTCTCTTTTTAAATTGGTACTGTTGGAACATTCCGCACCATCTACTGTCCAGGTCGCCGACACATTCTGATCATTGTCCATAATAAAATGGCATACTTCTGAAAATTCATATGCCTCAACAGGAGACTCTTCCTTTTCATACCGCATCGGCATTATCTCGACAGATATCTGATATAATAGCATAATACTGCTACCATTTAACTGTAGTATAGCAGTGACTTTGTTGCCGCTTGGAGTCTTTATACTCCTCAATTCAGTCAGCGTATACCCTTCCGGCACCCACATAGGCACGATGGGCTCTGTTACCCCCAATTCTGTCACTTTATCATACACCTGCTGCAGACCGGGGTTATCCGTTTGGAATACATACTCTACCGGAGGATTGGTGGTGTCCTGCTCCGGCGTAAAGAATTCGAACACGCTTTCTGTCCAACGGAAAAGCGCATCAAAAATACTTTCCTTAATTTTTTATTGTGTAAGGAATCGTTAGTGGCTAAAAAGCATGCAAATATGGGAATCATATCTTCCAGATTACATTTGGAGGACTCTCTATGCGTGAATACTTTTGCGGCTGGTATTATCGTTGCCAGTCTGATCATCAAACACTGGCAATTATTCCATCCGTTCATAAAACGAAGGATTCTGAATTTTGCACCATACAGCTAATCACCGATCACCATGCGTTTCATGCACAATTCCCCTACAACGATTTCCGGAGAGAGGATGACCGGATTCGTATCGCCAATAACCGGTTTGGTACATCCGAGATTTCGTTGGATATCCATACACCCGAATTCCATGCTGCAGGGTCTGTTCGCTTCGGCGTCTTCACCCCGATCAAATATGACATTATGGGACCTTTTCAGTACGTTCCATTCATGCAATGTCGGCACAGCGTTTACAGTATGCGGCACCGTGTAGACGGTGAAATCTCAATCAACGGTATTCCCTATGTGTTTCGGGATAGCATAGGCTATTTGGAAGGCGACCGTGGTCACTCTTTTCCCAAGGAATACGCCTGGACCCAATGCAGCTTCCCAGAGGGTGCATTGATGCTGTCGGTCGCGGATATCCCTCTGGGCAGTTTTCACTTTACCGGGGTCATTGGTGTCGTTGTGTTGCAAGGAAAAGAACACCGCCTTGCCACATATCTTGGTGCCAAGGCAGTCAAAATCGAAAATGGCCAAATCATCGTCCGGCAAGGCCGACTGCGCTTGACTGTCAGGCAACTGGGATCACCGGGACATCCTCTCCGGGCACCCGTGAGCGGCGCCATGACACGAACGATCCACGAGCATCCTTCCTGTAAAGTGTACTACCGTTTTACCGATGGCAATGTCACCTTACTGGATTTTGAAGCCCCGAATGCGGCTTTTGAATATGAATATTGAGGGAGTGTTGCCGCACTCCCTCGCATCATTTATCGCCCTAATATCTTACATAAAGGTTGCCACGAAGTTGATTGTGTTGCGTATCCCCCGTTGTCACGATCCAGAGTCTCAATGCGCTTTATATGATCCTTTATGTAACCTGAACAGTGTATTGCAAATACTGCTAAGCAAGTGATTTTAGATGTTGTGTTCGACAGCAATGACGTAATTACATGCGTCAGTTCATGGATGCGTTTGGTATTTCGGCTTCTTTCATAGCGGCACCTACATTTCATAGGTTATCTCAGTTATACCCTTTTATTCGCATACATCAAGAGGGATACCGGGATAACATGACAAAACTATTTTATGAGAGTCATAAAACACCATGCATCCTTGAATCGTTCATATTTTTCTGTTATAATATAAATGTTCTTAAAGGAGCACGACCTTTATATCCCTCTTTGTGTTCAAACATCGAAGCCGTTGGAACTGTAGGACAGAGCCAAGTATCACTTACTATAAAGAATAATCAATTTTTCGCCGATTTTTCAGATAATTGATACCAAGCTTTGATACCAAAACAGTACCGAAAGGACTGAGAACTCGGAGAAAAATGAAAAATTTGAGGGAAATCTTGCGGAAATTCGCCTAAATTAAGGCGAAAAGTAACTGTGAAAAAAACTTGTAAGCGAGTGGGATAATTTTTTATGGCTTACAAGCGGGCTGAAAATTTTATCACCGCTGATAAGATTTTGATAATCCCTTTCGCTTTTGTAATTTCCTCCGTTGTGATATCGTTGAGGTTGTTCTTTGCGAACAAGGAGTGCGTTTATAGTAGCGACAGCATTACAACAGAACCAGGTTGTGCTTTTGCGCGTTGGTGCGCATTGAAGGCTTATCCTCAGAAACTACAGGTTATAGGAGAATGAATTTATGAAATATGATGTGATTATTATTGGTGCTGGTCCTGGCGGTATTTTTGCAGCGTATGAATTGATGCAACAGAAGCCGGATATGAAAGTCGCTGTTTTTGAAGCCGGACATGCTCTGAATAAGCGCTGTTGCCCTATTGATGGAGATAAAATCAAAAGCTGTATCGGCTGTAAGAGCTGCTCTATTATGAGCGGTTTCGGTGGCGCTGGTGCTTTCTCTGATGGCAAGTATAATATTACCAATGATTTCGGTGGCACGCTGTATGAGTACATTGGCAAGAAGCAGGCGCTGGATCTGATGCGCTATGTCGATGAAATCAACCTGAAATACGGCGGCGAAGGAACTAAGCTGTACTCAACTACGGGTACTCGCTTTAAGACTCTGTGCATCCAAAACGATCTGCATTTGTTGGATGCTTCTGTTCGTCACCTCGGCACCGATATCAACTACATTGTTCTTGAAAATCTTTAGGCGTATTTGGAGAGCAAAATTGATTTCTTCTTTGACTCTCCTGTGGAGTCCATCGATATTATCGACGGCGGTTATGCGGTTAAGTGCAAGGATACTGTTTGCGAATGTGAAAAGTGCGTTATATCCGTTGGCAGAAGCGGCAGCAAGTGGATGGAAAAGATCTGCAAGGCGCTTGATATTCCTACCAAGTCCAATCGTGTTGACCTCGGTGTTCGCGTCGAACTGCCTGCAACTGTCTTTGCACATCTGACCGATGAACTGTATGAAAGCAAGATTGTATATCGTACCAAGCAGTATGGCGACAAAGTTCGTACTTTCTGTATGAATCCTAAGGGTGCTGTTGTTAATGAAAACACCAACGGCATTATCACCGTAAACGGACACAGCTATGAAGATCCTGCCATGCAGACCGAGAATACCAACTTTGCGCTGCTTGTGTCCAAGCACTTCTCTGAGCCTTTCAAGGATTCTAATGGCTATGGTGAATCCATTGCAAGACTCAGCAATATGCTGGGTGGTGGTGTTATTGTTCAGAGATTTGGTGATCTGATTCGTGGCCGCCGCTCTACGCCGAGCCGCATGGAAGATGCGTTTATCACGCCTACTCTGCAGGCAACGCCCGGCGATCTGAGCTTGGTTCTGCCTAAGCGTCTGCTGGACGGTATCATTGAAATGATCTATGCATTGGACAAGGTTGCTCCCGGTACTGCAAATGATGATACCCTTCTGTACGGCGTAGAGGTTAAGTTCTACAATATGGAAGTCGAAGTCAACGACAAGCTGGAATCTCGCTATCATGGTCTGTATATCATTGGTGACGGCAGCGGTATTACTCACTCTCTGTCTCATGCATCCGCAAGCGGTGTCCATGTTGCAAGAGATATTGTAAAGTAACATTCAATCGCCCGGAACAATTACCTTGTGCTCCCCACCGCATTTTATCATCGCTGATAAGATTTTGATAAATATCCATCATATAGCTATGATAATATGGAAAATCAAAATAATCAGAATAGAAGATATCATATTCTCTAAACAAAAATGTTTAAGTCTTTAGATCCTGCAACGAGCGGGAATCATAAAGCAAGCCGAAAAGTCGTTGCGCTGCACGAACTTTTCGGCTTTTCACTTTTCAGTTGGAAAACTTCGGAGGATTCACGGGATTCCCTGCAAAGGCATTGGGCCCGGGATCAGACATAGAGAAGTACATTCTGGCAGCCTTGGTGGTGCCGAAGTCCTGGTTGGAGCCGGAGTTCTGCACCTGATTGAAAGCATCCCGGAACATCTGATTGTGGGCTTCT
>JAZOLX010000030.1:0-6097 GCA_045653485.1 Faecousia sp.
ACCCATGTTACCGCCGTGAAAGGGCGGTGTCTTAACCGCTTGACCAACGGGCCTGGTAGCGGCAATCTGATTCGAACAGATGACATACCGGGTATGAACCGGCTACTCTACCAACTGAGTTATGCCGCCATATGGTCAAGTAATTTCGGCATTGCCGAAATCAGCTTCGTTATTATATCCAAAACAATGGATTTTGTCAAGTAAATTCTTCGAATTTTTTTGGTTTTTTTGGGAAAGATATCCTGAGGTGAAAAAATGATGTTTTTATATAAGTTATCGATGTTTTTGTTGGGTGGCACAGGCTATGTAGGTTTGGAGTTTTTGTGGCGCGGCAGAAGCCATATCAGTATGTTTCTGGCAGGCGGTATCTGCTTTTTGCTTTTGGGAAAACTGGAGGAAGTAAGACCCCGGCTCCCATTAGCTTTGCGCTGTTTGGTGGGAGCCGGGATCATAACCTTTGTGGAATTGGCTGCTGGACTTTTGGCAAACCGGGATTACCGTGTCTGGGATTATCGGCAAATGCCCTTTAACTATCACGGACAGGTTTGTTTGATCTACAGCTTGTTGTGGATTCCGGTCAGCTTTGGTGCCATATTGCTGTATAATCTGTTGACCAGAAAATTACGGCCCAATCGATGAGTAAATGTCTTGTGCAATGGCGTTCATCACGGCAGGGTCAACTTTGGTTACCTTGCGGTCATAAGTCAAAAGACCGTTGATCTCATCCTCTACGTCACTGATCTGGGTATAGACACTGGCGCATAGACCTTTTTGGATAGCCGGGATCACATGCTCCCGGTAGACCTTTTCCAGCTGCGTGTTCAACTCCTCGGGGGTCTTACATGTACCGTAGCCGTAGGATTTGTCCGGGTTGAAAATGTGATTAGCCACGCTGTAAGTAAAGCCACCAAACTCGCTGAGAACGATGGGCTTTTGAGAAGGCTTCATCCGGTGCCACATGCCAAAGTAGATGTGCAGGCTTTCCACATCGCTTTCGCTGCAACGGAACCAACCGGAGGTGGTATCAATAAACCGGCTGCTGTCCAGTTCTTTCAAACGATGATATACAGGGGTGCTGTCAAACTGACCCCAGCCTTCGTTAAAGATGGTCCAGTAGCAGATACTGGGGTGGTTTTTCAGTTGGTTGACGGTGGCTTCCATGGCATCTAAGAATGCCTTGCGGCTGGTAGGGTCAGGATGCCGCTTCCGGTCATTCATTGTTTGGCTGAGGAAGGTGGGTACGACGGTATCCATTAGGAAGCTGTAATGGGAGTTGTTGACCATATCTTGGAATACCACCATGCCCAGCCGGTCGCAGTCATAATAGAACTGTTCCGATTCGACTTTAATATGCTTGCGCAGCATATTAAAGCCCAGAGACTTCATGGCCAGAATATCTTCTGCAAAGCATTCGGGGGCAGCGGGGGTAAATAGACCGTCCGGCCAGTAACCTTGATCCAGCAGGCCGTGGAAAAAGTATGGCTTTCCGTTGAGGCACAGCCGGGATACACCGTTGACCATCTTGGTGTCAAGAGTGCGCAGAGCAAAATAGCTCTCAATCCGATCTTTACCTGTAGTTAGGGTGAAATGATATAAATAGGGGTCCTCCGGTGTCCAAAGATGGGGTGTATCGGGGGCTATTACCGCTTTGCCATCCACCAGAGGGAAATCTCTGCCGTCTAGAGTCACAATGCCGTTCAAGGCAGGGGTAACGGTAATGGTGGCGGTATTCAATGTTACTTGGATATCTAAAGAGTTTACATAATTTTCTGGAACGCTTTCCAGCCATACTGTCTGCCAAATACCGGAAACAGGGGTGTACCACATGCCACCTCGCTTTAAAGTCTGCTTACCGTAAGGCAAAATATGGTCTCGCAGGTCATCAATGACCCGAACTTCCAGCGAATTTTCGGTTTCCAAGGCATCGGTGATATCAAAAGAGAAGCTTTCGTAGCCGCCGGTATGGCTTCCAATCATTTTTTGGTTTACATAAACTTCGGCTATTTGATCTACGGCACCGAAGTGCAGCAGCACCCTTCCACGGTTGAAATTATCCGGCAGTGTAAAGCTGCGGCGGTAGAGGATGGTACTGCCGTCGGGAAAGTGCTTTTCCACACCGGAAAGCCGGCTTTCCGGGCAGAAAGGTACAAGAATCGGCCCTTGATAGCCTTCTGCCTCCAGCTCCCAAGTGCCGTTCAGATTCAGATAGCTTTCCCGCTTCAGTTGTGGACGGGGATAAACCTGCCATGGTGTTTCGGACAGTGCCTCACCCCGGGCAGTGGTCAATTTTGCAAAGGCCATAATTACTTCTCCTTTTTGGTCATACGGAACAGAGGAATCAAAACAAACCAAACTGTGATACCTGCAATAAATGCGGCAAGGAAAATGTTTTTATTGGGAATGAAGGAAGTTGTGCCGTCGTCGTTGAGGATGGTTTCCGCATTTTTCAGCACGGCTGCACCGATTGCTGGGCCAATAATACCGGGCAGCAGCACCTGATTGATGATCCGCTGGCCTTGGAACATACCGGCCTTACCCTCAGGTGTGCGGTCACGAACCATGGCGCCCAGCATGGCACCGGTACCCAGATAGCCGCACATCATAATTAGGGAACCAAAGAATACGGGAACAATGTGGGTGCTGAAATACAGAATGACATAGCCACCCATCAGCAGTGTTACGGTGGGGATGACGGCAGTCTGGAAGCCGCAGCGGTCATAGACTTTGCCGTAAAGACCGGTAAAGGCCGCAGCAACTACGATGGCTGGGGCAAAGATCAGTACATAGTTTTCGATGCCCAAAGCCTCGGTGTAGTACAGAATCAGATAAGGCATAAAGATGCTGATGGAAATATTAAACAGTGCCAGTGCAGCAAGGGTCACATACAGGGAGCTGTTGCTGCGAATGACAGAAGGCCGGAAACCGTAGAAGATGTTGGCAAAATAGCTGCGGTTTTCGCTACTTTGCACAGCGGTATCTTCAATGAGGAAGAAACCCAGAACACCTAGAACCGTGACTACACTGCCGATGACACCGAAGATCAGTGTCCAGGTTTCAGGAAGGTTTTGGTCGCAGAACATGAAACTGCCGAATACCACCAAAATCGCCACCAAAGGCATCATAGCGTTGATACCCTCTGCCGCACCCCGGTTGGTCTCATCAGTAGAGTCCGTCAGCCATGCGTTGAAGCAGGCATCATTGGCGGAGGATCCAAAGAAAGTCATTACACAATCCAGAATGATCACCAGTGCGACACCCACAGAGGCAGCAGAAACAGCAGCAGGGAACAGCGCGTTGATCACATCCATGCGGATAGCGGCAAAGCCCCAAATGGAAACACCCCAAAGGATATAACCCATACAAATAAAGAGTTTTCTTTTGCCGATTTTATCGGACAGCGCACCGATCAGCAGCGTTGTGATGGTGGCGGAGGCTGCAGAAGCAGCAACCATGGCCGAGATAGCCTCAGCGGAGGCGTGGAACATCTTGTAGATGAAGACGTTCAGATACATATTCTCCACAACCCAAGCCACCTGACCCACCAGACTGAAGATTATCAGCGACAGCCAGAATTTCCGAGATTTGTTGGTTACTTCCATGACGATTCCCCTTTATGTATTGTAATAATGCTATTATAGCATACAGAAAGCCGGGATGCCAGTGGCATCCCGGAGAAAAAGATCACATTGTTTTCAGTACGTCTAGAATTTCCCGGGCGCTCTCCAAAACCAGATGAGGCTTATCGGGAGATTGCTCCAGAATCTCGTAGGTAGTTTCGCCGGACATGACCAGAATGCCAACGCAGCCTGCATTTAAACCGGACTTCACATCGGTGTAGATCCGGTCGCCTACCACGCAGGTCTCTTCCTTAGAAATTCCCAGCTTGTCCATTGCCAGTTCAGGCATCAATGCGCTGGGCTTGCCAATAACAATAGGCTTTTTGCCGGTGGCGTTATAGATCATGCCACAGACGCTGCCGCAATCGGGCACACTGCCAAACTCCGTGGGGCATACCAGATCGGGATTAGTGGCGATGTAGGGAAGCTCCGGGTGGGTCAGCAGCAGATAGCTCACATCGTGAAGCTTCTGGAAGGTCAGCTCTGTATCAAAACCCATAACGATGCAATCCACTTCGTCAATGTTGGTGGTGACGGTAAAGCCTTCGCCCCGAAGTTCTTCTTTCAAAGACTCCGTGCCGCAGACATACAGCCGTTGACCCTCGTGGTGCTTGTGCAGGTAGTAGGCAGTGGCTTGGGAAGATGTCATGAAATCATCACGGGTGGCCGCAATACCAAACTTCTCCAACTTCTTCACATAGTCTGCGACACTCTTGGAAGAGTTGTTGGTAATGAACAGGTATTTGCCACCGGTGCGGCGGATCTGCTGTAGCAGCTCGATGGTAAAATCGTACAACCGGCTGCCAAGATACAATGTACCGTCCATATCGAACAGGTACAGCTTCATTTTTTCAATGGTGGGGCGTAATTCCATAGGTATCTCCTTGAAAAGAGGCGCAGGCAGCTGCCTGCCCCCTCTTTAAAACTTAGATGCGTGCAACGCCGGTAGCGCGGGCAGCCTCAGCAACAGCCTTGGCAACAGCGGGGCCGACTCTGGGATCAAAAGCGGCGGGAATGATGTAGTTCTCATTCAGCTCATCATCGGAGATCAGGTTAGCCAGAGCGGTAGCGGCGGCAACCTTCATTTCTTCGTTGATGTCGGATGCGCGAACGTCGAATGCGCCACGGAAGATGCCGGGGAATGCCAGAACGTTGTTGATCTGGTTGGGGTAGTCGGAGCGGCCGGTGGAAACGACCTTAGCGCCGCCTGCCTTGGCATCATCGGGGAAGATCTCGGGAGTGGGGTTGGCGCAAGCAAAGACGATCGCGTCCTTGTTCATGGTCTTTACCATCTCGGTGGTCAGAGTGCCGGGAGCGGAAACGCCGATGAATACGTCAGCGCCTACGATCACATCAGCCAGCTTACCCTGCTTCTTTTCCAGGTTGGTCTTCTGTGCCATTTCCTTCTTGATCCAGTTCAGGTCCTCACGGCCCTCATAGATAGCGCCGGTGCGGTCAGTCATGATCACATTCTTGAAACCGGCAGACAGCAGCAGCTTCACGATGGCGATGGCGGCAGCGCCGGCGCCGGAAGTGGCGATCTTGACTTCTTCCTTCTTCTTGCCAACCACCTTCAGCGCCTTGGTCAGACCTGCCAGGGTGATAACGGCAGTGCCGTGCTGGTCGTCGTGGAAGATGGGAATGTCGCACTTTTCTTTCAGTTTGCGCTCAATCTCAAAGCAACGGGGAGCGGAGATGTCCTCCAGATTGATGCCACCGAAAGAGCCGGACATCAGATAAACAGCGTTAACGAACTCGTCAACATCCTTGCTCTTGACGCACAGAGGGATGGCGTCAACATCGCCGAAGGACTTGAACAGAGCGCACTTGCCTTCCATAACGGGCATACCGGCTTCGGGGCCGATGTCGCCCAGACCCAAAACTGCAGTACCGTCAGTGATAACGGCGCAGAGGTTGTGGCGGCGGGTCAGCTCGTAGGACTTATTGACGTCCTTCTGGATCTCCAGGCAGGGCTGTGCAACGCCGGGGGTGTAGGCCAGGGACAGATCTTCCTTGGTCTTGCAGGGAACGGTGCAGATAACTTCAATCTTGCCGCCCCATTCGGCGTGCTTTTTCAAAGATTCCTTTGCGTAATCCATAATCATTTTCTCCTTATCTGTGATTGTAATTAAGCTTCGAAGGGGAACTTGTAGGAAAGGCCGCACTCATCGCGCAGAGCCATGAATTCCTTCTGAATGGTTTCGCCAACGGGAACGCCCAGAGGCTCACGCTCGACCCAAGCCAGATGCTCCTTTTCACCGGCGGTGTAGATGCGCTCCTGGCCGGGGGCTTTGGTGGAACCCCGCAGAGCCCGGAGAATGTCACCGGTGGTGCTGCGGAAGGTGTCCAGACCCATGAAGAACTCGGGGTTGATCACCAGGAAGAAGTGACCCAGGCGGTACATAGCGTTGTTGCCGTCGGCATCCTTGCCGGACAGAGCCTTGGTGTGGGGGCCGCCTGCCAGTGCAGCGGACAGAATC
>JAZOLX010000031.1:0-1938 GCA_045653485.1 Faecousia sp.
GAAACACGCATTGACCCCAACAGCAGTGCTGTCAGCTTTATTTTTGATATTCCCACCATCCCCGCAGATATAGACACCCTGCCGGAAGCTACCAGCCTGCAAAAAGCAATTAAACAGCATCTTAAAGCCGGAAAAACCATCAATACCGCCTTCGGTATTATGGACTATGTAAAATGCAAAGAGGAACTTCGATGAAAATTACATTTATGGGTGCCGGCAGCACCGCCTTCCTGAAAAATGTTTTGGGCGACACTATGCTATGCCCTTCTCTGCAAAATGCAGAATTTGCCCTTTATGACATTGATGCGCAAAGATTAAAGGATTCCCAGCTTGTAATTGAGGCTATGAATCACAGCTTCAACGAGGACCGCGCAAAGGTCGTCTCCTATCTTGGTGTTGAAAACCGCAAAAACGCTCTGCGGGGCGCGGATTTCGTTATCTGTGCCATTCAGGTGGGCGGCTATGAACCCTGCACGGTCATCGATTTTGAAATCCCCAAAAAATACGGTCTGCGTCAGACCATCGGTGATACTTTGGGTATCGGTGGCATCTTCCGCGCCCTCAGGACGATTCCCGTATTGCGCGATTTTGCCGCGGACATGGAGGAGGTCTGCCCCGATGCATGGCTCCTGAATTACACCAATCCTATGGCAATGCTAACCGGCTATTTGCAGCGCCATACAGGCATCAAAATGATCGGTCTGTGCCACAGTGTTCAGGTTTGTGCCACCAGCATTCTTCATAAGGTGGGTATGGATGAATACGCGGACAATCACATTGCCCAAATTGCCGGTATCAACCATATGGCATGGCTGCTGAAGCTGACAGACAAGCAGGGCAACGACCTTTACCCCGAAGTCCGCAGACGAGCAAAGGAAAAGAGCGCCACTATGAAGCACAAGGATATGGTCCGCTTTGACTATATTGATAAGCTCGGTTATTTCTGCACCGAATCCAGTGAGCATAACGCAGAGTACAATCCTTTCTACATCAAACCCGGCCGTGAGGACCTGATTGAAAAGTTCAATATTCCTCTGGATGAATATCCCCGTCGCTGCATAAACCAAATCGAAGCTTGGGTAGAACGCAGAGAAAAGCTGCTATCCGGTGAAGGTCTTGAGCATGAGCGCTCCAAGGAATATGCTTCCCGGATTATGGAGGCAATGGTCACCAATGTTCCTTATACCATTGGTGGCAATGTCATCAATAACGGTCTCATCTCCAATCTGCCCAAAGAAGCCTGCGTAGAGGTGCCTTGTCTTGTGGATGCCAACGGCATCACCCCTTGCTATGTAGGTGAACTGCCGCTGCAGCTGGCTGCAATGAACTCCAGCAACATCTACCCGCAGCTTCTGACCATCGAAGCCGCCTATACCGGCAAGCGGGAAATCGTTTATCAGGCAGCAATGATGGACCCCCATACGGGCGCCGAGCTTTCAACCGACGAGATCGTAGCATTGTGTGACGAGCTGATCGATGCGCATACTGCCGCCGGTTTTCCTCTGGCTGTGAACTAAAAGAACCCCTCTCCGGAGTGTTTTCCGGAGAGGGGTATTCATAAGTCAGCACTTATTCGCGATTATCACACAGTGGCTTGCATGCTCTCATGCGTGATTCTGTCTGCTTCTGCGACAAGAGCCGTTAGGCTACAGCCGCCAAGCAGCATTTCGTAATAGTGAAGGATCAACTTTGCTAAGGTATGGTTTTCTTCTAACTTGGAAACCTCCAAGAGTACCGCCTTTGCAGTATCTACGGACTGCTCGCCACCGTTTTCATTCAGGTAACGGCACAATCCTGCAGCAGCGCCTACGGCAATATAAGCGGGGGTGATGCCCTCCTCTATTGCGAGTAGCGAAGAGCCAATCAGGCGGTCTGCGGGACTCAGCTTTCTTGCCGGGTCTCCGCCAACTCTCTGGCAGGTGTCGCCCAGCGCCGCAT
>JAZOLX010000032.1:0-12991 GCA_045653485.1 Faecousia sp.
TGTGCCCGTTTCTTCTATGAGTACCCTGCAATTGCCGGTTTGGGCCATTTTATCCACACATATGTATGCGATGGTAACCCCGTGATCCCCACCTTCCAGGGTGAGCCCGAGCGTGTGGAGATTCTGGAAGATATGGACACCTTTACCGCAATGCTGTGGGATAATCTTAACCCTGATAACAAGATTTCTTTGTTTGTTCGTTATACTGACCTGGAGACCGGTGCTTATGAGCAGCGGATTCTGAATAAGCATGAGTGAGGAGAAATGAAAAATGAAAGAATTTGAACTGAAGTATGGTTGCAACCCCAACCAGAAGCCCGCTAAGCTGTATATGCATGATGGCAGCGAGCTCCCCATCACTATCCTGAACGGCCGTCCTGGTTACATCAACTTTATGGACGCCCTGAACTCCTGGCAGGTGGTCAAGGAACTGAAGGAAGCTACCGGCATGGCTTGCGCTACCTCTTTCAAGCATGTTTCTCCCACCTCTGCTGCTGTTGGCAAGCCCCTGCCTTTGGATCTGAAGAAGGCATGCTTTGTTGAGCATATTGAAGGCCTGGATGAGAATCCTCTGGCCTGCGCCTATGTTCGTGCCCGTGGTACTGACCGCCTTTGCTCCTTTGGCGACTGGGTTGCCCTCAGCGATGTTTGTGACGCGCTGACCGCATCTTTGATCGCTCCCGAGGTTTCCGACGGTGTTATCGCTCCCGGCTACACCGAGGAAGCGCTGACCATCCTGAGAAACAAGCGTAAGGGCAGCTACAATGTGGTGGCCATCAACCCCGACTATGTTCCCGCTGAGCAGGAGAACAAGCAGATCTTCGGCATCACCTTCCAGCAGGGCCGCAACAACTTCAAGATCGGTGAACACCTGCTGCAGAACATTGTTACCGCTAACAAGGAACTGCCCGAGAGTGCAAAGATCGACCTGATCATTTCTCTGATCACCCTGAAGTACACCCAGTCCAACTCCGTCTGCTTTGCATACGACGGCCAGGCCATCGGCGTTGGTGCCGGTCAGCAGAGCCGCGTCCACTGTGTCAGACTGGCCGGTGGCAAGGCCGATACCTGGTTCCTGCGTCAACATCCCAAGACTCTGAATCTGCCCTTCCGCCCCGACCTGGGCCGCCCCGGTCGTGACAATGTCATCGACGGCTACATCAACGGCAACGAAGAAGATGTCTGCGCAGATGGCATCTGGCAGAACTACTTCACCGTTCGTCCCGAACCTCTGACCGCGGAAGAGAAGCGCGCATGGCTGGATTCCCGTGATGCTGTGGCACTGGGCAGTGATGCTTTCTTCCCCTTCGCTGACTCCGTCAAGCGTGGCGTTGCTTCCGGCGTTAAGTATATCGCAGAGCCCGGCGGCTCCATCCGTGACGATCTGGTCATCGAAGAGTGTGATAAGAACGGTATCGTCATGGCCTTCACCGGCATGCGCCTGTTCCATCATTAATGTGAAGATATGAGATATGAGTTATAAGATATAAGATATTTTAACTCATATCTGTTCGTCACAAGAAAGGCGTGGTGTTTTTTGTCGAAAGACAGTATTTTGAAACAAAAAAGTATGGCTTTTGCAAAACGCATCGTTCGGCTGTATCAATTCCTAATCCAAGAAAAGCGTGAGAACATCATGTCAAAACAGCTCCTGCGAAGTGGTACAAGCATTGGCGCAAATATTGCGGAAGCTGTTTATGGCAGCAGTAAGCGGGATTTTGTTGCCAAGCTGCAGATTGCCAAAAAAGAAGCTTCTGAAACGCTCTACTGGCTGGAATTGCTGCATAGCTGTGATTACATCCCGGATAGTATCTACCTCTCGATTTTGCAAGATTGCCGGGAACTTTTGATGATGTTGGTAGCAACTATTAGAACATCTGAAGAAACCCGATAACATCTCGTATCTCGTATCTTATATCTAGTATCTTACAAAGGAGTGTCCTTTTATGAACATCCTCGTTGTTGGTGGTGGCGGCAGAGAGCACGCCATCATCAAGAGTTTGAAAAAGAATCCCCAGGTGGAAGAAATTTTTGCTTTGCCCGGTAACGGCGGTATCGCTGCCGATGCCACCTGTGTGAACATCGGTGCTACCGACATTGACGGCATCGTGAATTTCGCAAAGGAAAATGCCATTGACTATGCGGTAGTCGCTCCCGACGATCCCCTGGTACTGGGTTGTGTCGATCGTCTGAATGAGATCGGTATCCCTTGCTTCGGTCCTAAGGCAAATGCCGCCATCATCGAAGGCAGCAAGGCTTTCAGTAAGGATCTGATGAAAAAGTACAGCATCCCCACCGCTTCTTATGAGATCTTCACCGAGATGGACAAGGCACTGGCCTACCTGGAAGATGCACCAATCCCCACTGTCATTAAGGCTGACGGCCTGGCTTTGGGCAAGGGCGTTATCATTGCCCAGACCCGTGAAGAAGCCAAGGAAGCCGTTGTGGATATGATGGCAGGCGGTAAGTTCGGCAAGTCCGGCTCTACCGTTGTTATTGAAGAGTTCCTCACCGGTCCTGAGGTCTCAGTGCTGGCTTTCACCGACGGTGAGAGTGTTGTGCCCATGATCTCTTCTATGGATCATAAGCGGGCAGGGGACAATGACACCGGCCTCAACACCGGCGGTATGGGCACCATCGCCCCCAACCCCTACTACACCGAGGAAATGGCTTGGGTGTGCATGGAGAAGATTTTCCTGCCCACCATTCGCGCTATGAAGGCCGAAGGCCGCACCTTCAAGGGCTGCCTGTACTTCGGCTTGATGCTGACTCCCAACGGTCCTAAGGTCATTGAGTATAACTGCCGTTTTGGCGATCCCGAGACTCAGGTGGTTCTGCCCCTGCTGGAAAGCGATCTGCTGACCGTTATGCAGGCTACTACCAATGGCACTTTGGCAGAAACTGAGGTAAAATTCGCTGATAAGCACGCCTGCTGCGTCATCACCGCTTCCGCAGGTTATCCCGAAAGCTACGCCAAGGGCTTTGAAATCACCATGACCCAGGAAGCCGCCGAGCATACCTATGTTGCCGGTGCAAAGCTGGACGGTGGCAAACTGCTGACATCCGGTGGCCGTGTAGTGGGTACTACCGCTGTTGCTGACTCCCTGGAAGCAGCAGTGAAGGAAGCTTACCGCCTGGCTGACGGTGTCAAGTTTGAAAACGCTTATCGCAGAAGCGATATTGGCCAGCGTGGTCTGGCAGCATATAAATAAGGAGGTTTTGCCCCCATGGTTTATCGTGTATATGTTGAAAAGAAACCCGGTCAGACTCACGAGGCTGACAGCCTGCTCAAGGAAGTTAAGGACTTCCTGCAGATCAGCAGCCTGGAAAGTGTCCGTGTGCTGAACCGTTACGATGCAGAAGGTATCGACGAGAAGCTCTTTGGCTACAGCGTCAACACTGTTTTTTCTGAGCCTCAGGTGGATAATGTTTCCTACGAAGTTCCCACCGGTAAGGTGGTATTCGCTGTTGAGCCTCTGCCCGGTCAGTTTGACCAGCGTGCTGACTCCGCTGCCCAGTGTATCCAGATCCTGGGTCAGTGCGACCGTCCCACCGTCCGCAGCGCAAAGGTCTATGTGCTGGAAGGCGCACTGACTGAGGAAGAAATCACTGCTATCAAGAAGCATGTCATCAACCCCGTGGAATGCCGTGAGGCTTCCCTGGAAATGCCCGAGACTCTGGCTGTGGAGTATGCTTTGCCCAGCTCCGTTGCTACTGTCACCGGCTTCATCACTATGGATGAATCCGCTTTGGCTGAGCTGCTGGATACTTTGGGCTTGGCCATGGACCTGGATGATCTGAAGTTCCTGCAGAACTACTTTGCAGCTCAGGAGCAGCGTGATCCCACCATTACCGAGATCCGCCTGGTCGACACCTACTGGTCTGACCACTGCCGTCACACCACCTTCTCCACCATCATTGATGATGTGAAGATCGATGATCCCACCGTTGCCGAGGCCTATAAGCGCTATCTTGCCGCTCGTGTGGAGGTCTATGGCGAAGAGAAGTCTGCCAAGCGGCCCCAGACACTGATGGACATTGCCACCATTGGTGCCAAGACTCTGAAAAAGCGTGGAATGCTCCCCGAACTGGACGAGAGTGAAGAAATCAACGCCTGCTCCATCCATGTGACCGCCAAGGTTAACGGGGAAGACCAGGATTGGCTCTTGATGTTCAAGAACGAGACCCACAACCATCCCACGGAGATCGAGCCTTTCGGCGGCGCTGCAACCTGTATCGGCGGCTGTATCCGTGACCCCCTGTCTGGCCGTGCTTACGTCCACCAGGCTATGCGTGTTACCGGCGCTGCTGACCCCCGGAAGTCTCTGAAGGAGACCCTGGCCGGCAAGCTGCCCCAGCGTAAGCTGTGTCAGACCGCTGCCGCAGGTTACTCTTCCTACGGTAACCAGATTGGTCTGGCTACCGGTCATGTTGCGGAAATCTACCACGATGGCTTTGTTGCCAAGCGCCTGGAATGCGGCGCTGTGGTTGGCGCGGCTCCCGCTTATAACGTACGCCGTGAGCGTCCCGCTCCCGGTGATGTGATTGTCCTGCTGGGCGGCCGTACCGGCCGTGACGGCATTGGCGGCGCTACCGGTTCTTCCAAGAGCCACAACATGAAGTCTTTGACCACTATGGCTTCTGAAGTTCAGAAGGGTAATGCCCCCGAAGAGCGGAAGATCCAGCGTCTGTTCCGGAATCCCGAGGTCACCCGTCTGATCAAACGCTGCAATGACTTCGGCGCAGGCGGCGTTTCCGTTGCTATCGGTGAGCTGGCTGACGGTCTGCGCATCGACCTGGATGCTGTTCGCAAGAAGTATGACGGCCTGGATGGCACTGAGATCGCTATCTCCGAATCCCAGGAGCGTATGGCTGTTGTTGTTGAGGCTGCGGATGCCGACAAGTTCATTGCCTTTGCCCAGGAGGAAAACCTGGAAGCTTACCGTGTGGCTGTGGTTACCGAAGAGCCTCGCATGGTGATGCAGTGGAAGGGCGTTGAGATCGCAAATCTGGCCCGTTCCTTCCTGGTTACCAACGGTGCAAGCAAGCATGCCTCCGTGCAGATCGCAAAGAAGGATCTTTCCGATCTGAGCAAGAGCCTTTATAAGAACATTCGTGAAATGGCTGCGGATCTGAACACCGCTTCCCGCCGTGGTCTTGTGGAGCGTTTCGGCGGCTCTATCGGTACCGGCAGCGTGCTGATGCCCTTTGGCGGCAAGACTCAGCGCACCCCTGCCCAGGCGATGGCTGCAGTTCTGCCCACTCTGCCCGGCCAGGTCACCGACCAGGGCAGCGTTATGGCTTACGCAATGGATCCCGACCATATGTCTATGGATCCCTACACCGGTGCCCATGCCGCTATTTACAGCAGCGTTGCTAAGCTGGTAGCTGCCGGCGCTGACTACAAGAAGGCATATCTGTCCCTGCAGGAGTTCTTTGAGCGCCTGCGTAACGAACCCAGCCGCTGGGGCAAACCCTTTGCCGCATTGCTTGGCGCACTGGATGCGCAGCTGGAGCTGGGCGCTGCCGCTATCGGCGGTAAGGACTCCATGTCCGGTTCTTTTATGGACTACGATGTACCTCCCACGCTGATCTCCTTTGCTATCGCACCCATCGATCAGAATCAGGTTCTGACTCCCGAATTCAAGGAAGCTGACCATCCTGTTTATGTCTTTGGCCCCACCGAACCCACTGCTGAAAGCCGCAAGGCTGCTTGGGAGCGGTTCTACGAGCTGCACAAGGCCGGTAAGGTCAAGGCCGGTTGGGCAGTAGAGTACGGTCTGGGTGAAGCAGTTATGAAGATGGCCTTTGGTAACAACATCGGCTTTGTTGGCTGCAAGGGTATGGACGATCTGTGGCATCAGAAGCGCTGCGGCGTACTGGTTGCCGAGCTGACCGAGGAAGTTGACCTGCCCGGCGTTATCAAGATCGGCTGGACCACCGAGGAGCCTGTCATCGATCTCAACGGCGATACCGCCACCATCGAAGAGCTGCTGGCTCTGAACGAGGGTGTTCTGGAAAAAGTCTACCCCACCAAGGTTGCTGAGAAGGAAGAGAAGCTACCCGTATTTGGCTACACTGGTGGCTGCAACGCAGCACCTGCTGTGAAGGTTGCCAAGCCTAAGGTACTGATTCCTGTATTCCCCGGCACCAACTGCGAATTTGACTCCGCAAGAGCCATGGAAACCGCAGGCGCTGAGCCTGAGATCTTCGTGGTACCCAACCTCAGCGCTGAGGATGTTACCCGCAGTGTTGAGAAGTTCGCGGCAAAGATCGCTGAGAGCCAGATGATCTTCATCCCCGGCGGTTTCTCCGGCGGTGACGAGCCCGATGGCTCTGCCAAGTTCATTACCGCGTTCTTCCGCAACCCCGCCATCAAGGAGCAGGTTACCAAGCTGTTGGAAGACCGTGATGGCTTGATGCTGGGTATCTGCAACGGTTTCCAGGCACTTGTCAAGCTGGGTCTGGTACCCTACGGCAAGATCATCGATACCGATGAAAACTGCCCCACTTTGACCTATAACAACATTGCACGTCACCAGTCCAAGCTGGTTCGCACCCGTGTTTGCACCAACAAGAGCCCCTGGCTGGCAGGTACTGAGGTTGGCGAGATCCACACCGTGCCTATTTCCCACGGTGAAGGCCGCTTCTTCTGCAGTGAAGAGCTGGCTCTGCAGCTGGCTGCCAACGGCCAGATCGCTACCCAGTATGTGGACCTGAATGGTGATCCCACTATGGACACCGCTTTCAACCCCAACGGTGCTATTTACGCCATTGAGGGTATTACCTCTCCCGATGGCCGTGTTCTGGGCAAGATGGGCCACAGCGAGCGCTGGCAGAAGGGCCTGTACCGCAATGTTCCCGGCGAGTACGATATGAAGCTGTTTGCTTCCGCTGTGAAGTACTTCAAGTAATCTCGAGTGATAGAAAATCGGCAGAAGGAATTTCCTTCTGCCGATTCTTTTATGTTCGGGGCGTGTAGTCATATTCCCGGTCGTCGCCTGCGCCAACCCGGGTAACATACAGTTTATGCTTTTCGGTATCGATGGTGAAAATGTCAAAGGCGTGTTCCATAATGGTTCCACCGGTGCGCAGGAAAGGCAAACGCTTTCCCTGGTGGTTCCAATCACTGACGATGGAGGTGCAAAGGGTTCCATCGACCACGCACTGAAGATCGAGATGGGTGTGGCCGCTGACCCAAACCGCGAATTCACCGCCACGACCGGTGAAATCGCATTCGAGATCGATGTTGTAATCCGTGATATCATCAAAGCTTGTGACTACTTTGCAGGGAGTTCCGTTCCGGTAGGCGCTGATGATCTGCGGTATCACATCTTCATTGCGGCAGAGATAATCAGACTCGATCAACTTTGTAGCAGGATTCGAATGGGTGCAAAGCACGACGGTCCAGTCAGTCGATGGAACATTCAATGCTTCTTTAGCAAACCACTCCAGCTGTGCTTGCCTGTAGCCAGGAAGCCGCATTTTATTGTATTTTGCGCTGCCGTCCTCATTCACTTCATCGCTTGGAACGTCGTATGGGTTCATTGCGATCAAACGAACTTTGCTGCGTTGATTGTCAACGTAAAAATAGGAGCCGTCTTCGCTCATGACCCTGTCGGGATATTTGGTCTCATAGCGGAAAATATATTCGTATACCTCAGCCTTTGTAATGTTCTGGTCATAGTACCGGGGCGGTTCAAATTCGGAATATGCCGGATCGTGGTTTCCCTGTACCATAAGCATCCGGGATTCCAGAGCGTTAAATTCGTTATGATATCCCTGAAGCTGACTAAACAGCAGATCCGCCGCGCAGGTGCCTGCGCCGGAGACCGTATCGCCACCGTTGAAGATATAGGGAATTGCACAGGCATTTGCAATCTTTTCCAGAATGGCACCGGAGTAACCGGGGCGCTCCTTGGCCCAGTGGATGTCCGATATCAGACCAAAGGACATGGACCGCGTGCCGGCGCGAATCTGGTTTTTGTGTATCTGCCAGATTTTTTCTTCTATGTGCTGATGCCAGTACTTTGGGATATACCCCACTTGCTTGTAATTATGGACACTATCAACACTGGCGGAGCGCAGAACTTCGTCGGTACACCAGACCACCCGGTCCGGCCCTGCGGCTGTCAGAATATCCCAATCTTTGGCATCCCATGTACTGCCGATTACATAGAGTCCCACACTTTTGGCGGCTGTGATACAGTTTGGATTGCCGCTGACGTAGAAGCAATCGTCCTTTGTGGCACCAAAACGTTCCATTGCGGCAAGCAACTGCTCCGGAATGGATGCAGGACTACCGTATGCTGCGTCTGCAAGGCCACAGAACAGCGTGTCAGTAATCTGCTGTGCAAGATCATGGGGCATATCGGATACGAAAGCGATATGAATGCCAAGCTGCTTCAAACTGGTAAGAATCTGTGTGATACCATATTGCTTTAAACCGGTAGTGACATCTGTGATATCGTCGTAGGGTGTGGCGGTAGCCATATCGACAGTTGTTTTGTCGATATCAAAAATCAGAAGCTTCATATACAATGCACTCCTCTTGTATCACTGATACCAGCAGATAGGCTCCAACTCCACAGTTTGACCAGGTCTGATCTCATAGATTTTGTTTCTACGGTCAGCAATCCAGACAGTGCGCACGTTGGGGTTATAGATGATGTGGCCGTCAGCGGTGGATTCCAGACGGGTAAAGTCCAGCCATGCGTTGTAGATCTCCATGTTGGTACCGTAGAAGATATCATCGTGGCCTGCCATCTTTTCGGCAAACTGTTCGATCACATGCCAGTTGTTATCGTTATCAAACTCATAGCTGTGGCCCCAAACATAGAAAAGACGGGGGAGCGGGTAAATGCTGTCTGCCAAAAACCGGTCGGCAAGTTCCATGAGTCGGGGATTCTTGTGGTGGCAGGTAGCGGGCATACGCAGCCAATCCGTTGGCATATGGAAGCCTTCGGTGGATACCACTGTGCGGCAATAGCGGATGCCGCAGTTTTTCAGCACTTCCACGGTTTCGTCGGTGAAGGTTCCCATGGGATAGGCCATACCCTGGATGGGACGACTGAACAGTTCTTCCAGTGCTCTGCGGTCTTCCATCACCTCTGCGGTGGCATTGGCTGCGTCGCACTGGTCCAGCCAGGGGTGGGTATAGCCATGGCACGCAATCTCAAAGAGGTCTTTTGAGTAGGACTGTAGAATCTCGCTGGCTTTTAAATGGCGATTACGAAGCATATGTTCCGGAAAATTGTAATCTTCCGGAGGGATCAG
Organism: Faecousia sp.; assembly: GCA_045653485.1. GTDB lineage: Bacteria > Bacillota > Clostridia > Oscillospirales > Oscillospiraceae > Faecousia. The sequence goes on from JAZOLX010000032.1 coordinate 9,277, forward strand.
GCTCGCATTGATGTTGAAAGTACACTTAATGCCGTGTTTTTTTAGAATTTCGATCAGCCGGAGGTCTTGTATGACACCGTCATCGTAGCTCAGGGTCAATGCCCGGGATTTACCGCCGGGGAAACGCAAAAACCTGGAAATCATAGTGTTCATCCTTTCTCTACTTCTTGTACGGACAGTGTGTTATCTTTGACAGTGAAGCGGATATCGAAGCCTGCGAAGGTCAGGCCATAGATACGGTCAGAGTCCTTTTGGTAGGAAGGCCGGGGATCGTGGGACAGCACGCCAATGGCGGCAGCCTGTTTATCTGAGGGAAGCTTTGCCAGCAGCGCTTCCGGGAAATCTACCGCTAACAGAAAATCCTTTGCGTTGTCGGTAAAGCCGCCGGTGGCTTCCGGATGGCAATCGCCGTAGGGAATATAGGGTTTGATATCGAAGATGGGGGTGCCGTCCATCAGATCGGCACCGGCAACATGGATCACGGTACCGTACTCCTTGGTTTCCTCAATACCCAAAAGCCGCACACTGGAAAGTCCCAGATTGTTGGGCCGGAAAGGAGAACGGGTGGCAAATACACCCATGCGGGTATTGCCGCCTAAACGGGGCGGACGGACGGTTGGAGACCAGCCGCTGCGGACAGCTTCAGAAAACTGCCAGATCAGCCAAAGGTGGCTGAAATCCTCGATCCCCCGGAGGGCATCGGCATTGCGAAATTCCGGTTCAAAGACGATGGTAGAGCGCAGCTCCTGCACCAGACCGCTCTGCCGGGGAATACCGAATTTGGTAGGAAAGTCGCTTTTCATCCGGGCGATCACTTGAATGGTCACATCCGGCATCTTAACCACGCACCTTTCTTAGGGCAAAGGATATGGCAAAAATAATAGCCAGTACCAGACAAATGGCAGCACCGGAGGACGCGCCCAGATAATAGGAAAGGACAAGTCCGGTGACACAGGCAATCAAAGCAAAGAGAATGCTGAACAGATGATACTGCTTTAAGTTTCGGGAGAGATTTCTTGCGGCAGCACCGGGCAGCACCAGAAGGCTGTTAAGGATCAGCAATCCCACCCAGTTGATGGCAAGGGTCACCACAACGGCGATCACGGTTGTGAATATGCCTTGTGTCAAGGCCACGGGGATTCCCCGGGAGGAAGCCAGTTGCGGATGAACAGAGGACAGGATCAGCTTGTTGGAAAAGAAAATCCAGAATAGGACTACAGCCAGCAGAACCAATGCCAACAGGCCGATCTGACCGGGAGTAATGGAAAGCACGTCGCCGATGAGATAGCGGTTATACTTGGTAAAGCTGCCGCCGCCCAGTGTGGCAATGAAGATGCCTAAGGCCACAGCGGTGCTGGAAAATACACCGATGATGGTGTCCGCTGCTTGGTTGGAACGGCTGCGTACGAAGCTGAACAGCGCGGCAAAACCGATGGCGAACACAACAGCGATCCATGTGGGAGCAGCCACACCGCAGATGCATCCAATGGCGATACCGGTAAAGGCTGAGTGGCCAAGGGCATCGGAAAAGAAGCTCATCTTACCGGTGACGATCATAGTGGAGCACAGGCCGAAGAGGGGAGCCATGAGAAGAACTGCCAGCAGGGCGTTTTTCATAAAGTCCCAGTGGAGCATCTCGAAGGGAAGGGCATCCCAGAGGGCATACCAAAGGCTCATTGCCCATCGCCCCCTTTCGCATGAAATATGCGGGAAAATTCTGTACTTTTCAGAACGGCTTCCGGCGTTCCCTGGGACAGGACCGTGCCGTCGATCAGCACCACCTGATCAGCATACTTTGGAAGCATACCAAAATCATGGGTGGTCATCAGAATGGACAGATCGTAGGTTTTGCGGATCTCATCGAGCATATCCATGAGTTCTTTGTGTCCGGTGACATCCACACCGGACATGGGCTCGTCTAAGATCAGAATGTTGGGCAGAGGCTCCAGAGCCAATGCCAGAAGCACCCGTTGTAGCTCACCGCCGGAAAGGGTGCCTACCCGCTTGTGGATCAAATCCCGGCCATGGACACGGTCCAGACATTCCAGAACTTTACCTTCCATGGCTTTTCCAAGGCCCAGAAAAGCAGGCCGCTTGCTCATGCAGCAGGCAAAGAGATCGGCTACAGAGAAAGGGTCACCGGGGTCAAAGGCGGGACTTTGGGGCACATAGCCGATTTTTGGCGGGCGGCGGTGGCGGATACCGGGCATGGCAAAGCTGATGACACCGCTGTGCTCCTGCTGGCCCAGAATGGCCCGTAGGATGGTGCTCTTACCGGCACCGTTGGGGCCGATGAGGGCAACCATTTGGCCGCAATGGATGTGCATGGTCACATCTTTGACGATGGATTGTCCACCGATGGTGATGCCCACATTGGTAAGACGCAGGCAGCAGGCACTGTCACAGCCTTTGTTATGATGGATGCGGCTCATTGCAGTGCCTCCTTTATGGTGTCGATGTTACGATACATTGCTTCGAAATAATCATTTCCGGACATAACCATGTCCAGTGTAAAGACCTTTGCGCCGGTTTCCGCGGCGATAATTTCTGCGGCAGAGCGACTACCGTTGGTTTCTATGAAGATGGCCGGGAGCTTGTGTTCGCTGACAAGCCGGCACAAATCGATAAGCTGAGCAGCGGAGGCTTCACTGCCGGATTCCTCTTCCACAGCTTTTAAGATCGTAAGTCCAAAGCTTTCCGCAAAGTAGGAAAATCCATCATGGAATGTGATCAGCTCCCGGCAGGAAAGGGAAGAGAGGGTTTCTTCACCATAGGCTTGCAAGGCATCCAGATCTTTTTCAAGGCTATGAAGATTCTTTTCAAAGACAGCGGCGTATTGGGGAAACGCTTCCGTCAATCCGTGGCAGATATTATGGGACATGACCTTGGCGTTTTCCGGAGAAAGCCAGATGTGGGGATCCTCTGCGTGGGTGTGACCATGGGCGTGGTCGTGGTGGGAGCCTTCCTGTAGGGAGAGATTTTGGGAGGCATCGATGATTTGCTTTGCATCGTGGAGGGCATCTTCCAAAAACACCTCAAGGTCAGCGCCGTTGATAATGACGGCTTTGGCACCTTGAATGGCACGCATTTGCCCTACCTGCAGGGTATAATCGTGCAGACAGGAAACATTTTCTGTCACCAAACGGGTAACGGACAAAGGTGTGTTTTCGCAGAGTCTGGCAGTAAAGGTATACACAGGCAATGTGGTGGCGGCAATGTCTGCAGGCGCTACAGCCGTGCAGCCGAAAAAACCGCTGATCAGCAGCGCAAATATGAAAAGAAAAGCCAGATGCTTCATGAGGATCATCCTTGGTTTTGATTATATAATAAGTATATCATAGCACATATGTCAAGAAATGAAACAACGCGATGACCTAAAAAAGAAATACGGCGGCTGCGTAGCGCAGCCGCCGGGTATGTACCATGGGATCAGTGAGTCTCCAGCCAGGAACCCACCTTGGCCTTAGCCAAGCGGATGATGTCCTCTTCGGGATACGGAGAGGTTTCACCGCCGCCAACATGCAGGAAGTACAGGCCGCCGGGAGTCTGGTACAGGTCTTCCTCGTAGCCGTTGGGATCGCCAAACTGGCCGAAAGAGTAAGCCTTGATCAGAGTTGCGGTTTCGGTATCATATTCCTTCTTGCAGATGATCTTCTTCATGGAATCAACCTCCTTTCGTACAAACGTGGCTATTATACATAGTTTCTTTCAAAAA
>JAZOLX010000033.1:0-9676 GCA_045653485.1 Faecousia sp.
ACAAGGTACAGTGCTCGCAACCGCAACGCGGTTAGCTTGCTTATTCTAGCATAACGACTCGTTCTTGTCAAGAACTTTTTTCAAGTTTTTTCAACTTTTTTCTGAGTCGCTTTGCCGTTTTTTGCGCCTCGCCGAAGCGCTAGAGTATATTAGCAGATGCTGTCCCTTTTGTCAAGCATCAATTCTGCTTTTTTCTACATTATTTTTGGTTTCTTTTATCTATTGGTTTCATCGCACTGTCACGATATTTTTGTCTTTTCAACCGATGCCGGATAAACATTCTATTTGGTGCAATTTTCAGTTTAATAAAGCGCACCCCAAGGCATTTCAAACAAAATAAATGCGCCAGCAGCAGCGCTATTCCTCCCAAGACGCCGGGCATACCAAACACTGCACCCAGCGCACCGATTCCAAAGCGCCACACCCGTACAGCATTGGCCAGATCCCGATTGGGCAATGCAAAACCACTTACACCTGCAATACTGACAACTATCAGCACTACCGGAGAAATGAGTCCCGCCTCTACTGCCGCTGTGCCCACAACGATGCCACCTATAGTTGATACAGATTGCCCAATTGCCTGAGGTAAATGGACGCCGGACTCCTGCAGCAGTTCATACGCGACCAAAAGTCCCAGCACCTCCCCAGCTGCCGTAAAAGGCACCGGTTGCTTTGTATTCATAATGGTGTTGCGCAGCGCCTCCGGTATCCAATAAGGATGGAAACGAATGAGCGCAATATAAATGGCCGGAAGCAGCAAGCTGGCAAGTAGCGCGCCGTAACGTAATATTCGTACAAATGATGCGGAAATGAAATCACGGCTTCGATCCTCCATGCTTTCCATCAGATACCCCAGGTCAGCAGGTGCCAAATACCCCAGAGGCAGCCCATCCACCAGTAATCCCACGCGGCCATCCAAAAGGCCTTGACAGAATCGGTCTGCACGCTCTGTATACTGCATCAATGGGAATGTTGTAAAACGTGAACCGGTAACATACTCCTCCACCGCAGACGGAGTCAAAAAGCCATCAATATCGATCTCGTCCAGACGCGCTTTCATTTTAAATACCAACTCTTCGTTGGTTATACCGCGAATGTAGGCAACTGTTACATTTGTCAAACTCCTGCGGCCCACTGTAGTCTGATACAATTGCAGGTCCGGTGTACGCAAATGACGACGTACCAAGCTGGTGTTGATACGCATGGTTTCCACAAAAGCATCCTTTGGACCTTTTACGGTATTTTCCACCTCTGGTGCAGCAGGTGTACGGCTCACACCCGTTCTAACTTCATATGCCACGGCCCCAGCACCCGGAAACAGCACCACGCAAAATCCGTTGACCAGTTTCAGCGCAATATCATCCACATCTTTGCAGCTTCCAGCAACAGAATTATATACACTGCCATGAAGGGCATTCTGATACAATTCATCCATCGTTTCTCCCCGTAGATTAACTGCAATGGGCCGAAAAATATATTCAGATGCGTCCGCACCGGAAACCAGGCCGTCAATCGCATAGGCATACAGTAAATACGCACCGCATCGCAGCTCCCTGCGGATAAAATCCCCGGCGCCTTCAAATACAGTTGTAATCTGTTTATCTGTCATGGTATCACCTCTGGGATATTCTGCCCGAAAACTCCCGGAATATAGCAATTGCAAATCACTATATTGCATGCTATACTATTAAATTAGGATTAGAATTTGGAGGAAGTATCATGTCTCATGTAATCGCCGCCGTATCCACCGGTAATCAGATCAGCGCTATCGGCATTCTTCGGCTGACAGGCGACGGCTGTGCTGATGTGGCAGGAAAGGTATTTACATTAAATAACGGAAAGCCTCTGTCAAAAGCACCAAACCGCAAGCTGATGCTTGGCACTTTGCAGGACAAGCAGGGCCGCACCATTGACCAGTGCATGGCCGTTTATACCCGGGCACCTCACAGCTATACCGGAGAAGACACTGTAGAGATTCAGTGTCACGGATCTCCTGCAGTTCTTGCCGCAGGATTGGAAGCGCTTTATTTGGCAGGCGCATTGCCCGCAAAGCGGGGCGAATTTACCAAACGGGCCTTTTTAAACGGCCAGTTGGACCTAACCCAAGCGGAAGCAGTCATTGATCTGATCGAAGCGGATACTGCCGAAGCCGCAGCCAATGCCGCAGGTCAAGTAGGCGGTACTTTACTAAAAAAGCTCTCCCCTGTCTATGACCACCTGACCGATCTTTGCAGCCACTTCCATGCGGTGTTGGATTATCCCGACGAAGACATCGACGATTTCCAGTTGAACAACTATGAAGCTTCTCTGCGAAGCGATGCGAAAGCTTTGTATACACTGCTGCAGACCTATGGCCAGGGTCGCATTTTGCGCCAAGGCGTATCTGCTGCCATTGTGGGCAAGCCCAACGTAGGCAAATCCAGCTTACTCAATGCATTGGCAGGATTTGAACGGGTGATCGTTACCGATATTCCCGGTACCACCCGGGACACTGTAGAGGAAACCGTCATGCTGGGCAATACCCGTCTGCGGCTCATCGATACCGCCGGCATCCGGGAAACTGCCGACCAGATCGAAGCCATGGGCGTTGAGCGTTCCCGGAAGGCCGCAGAAGAAGCTGACCTGGTTCTGTTTGTTTGCGACGGCTCCCAAGCTTTGACCGACGATGACCGTGCGGTAATCGAAAGTTGTGTGGACGCGGAGCATGTGGTTGCTCTGATCAACAAGGGTGATCTGCCCCAGAAGACCGTCCCCAGTGACCTGCCCTTTATGTTTGTCATTCCCATCTGCGCCAAAACCGGCGAAGGCATGGATCTGCTTGCAGGTGTTGTAGACGAGATGTTCGCAGGCAATACCCCTTGCGACGGTTCTATTTTGACCAACCCCCGGCAATTTGACGCTATCCGCAGAAGTTATGAAGCCATGCTCAGCGCATTACAGGGTTTGAAACTAGGTCTGACTCCGGACGCGGTTTTGACAGATGTGGAAGCCGCTATGGAAGCCATGGGCGAAGTAACCGGCTCTACTGTCCGGGAGGATATTACCGCCAGAATTTTTGAGCGATTCTGCGTAGGAAAGTGAGAAACTATGATCTATTTGGATAACTCCGCAACCACAAAGCCTTGCAAAGAGGCCGTGGAAGCGATCATGCTTGCATTAACCGAAAACTGGGCAAACCCCAGCGGTCTGTATGACTTCGGCATTGAAGCATCCCGTCAGCTGCGTACCGCCCGCAACCAGGTTGCCGCTGCCATGGGCGCAGAGCTTGACCGCGTTTTCTTTACATCCGGCGGTACAGAAGCCGACAACTGGGCCATCATAGGAACTGCAAAGCGGTTTGGCAAGAAGAATAAGCACATCATTACCACAGCCATCGAGCATCACGCTGTCTTGAATACCATGAAAGCCCTGGAAGCACAGGGATTTGAGGTCACATACCTACAACCGGATGAGCTGGGCCGCATTCCTTTGGATTCACTGAAAGCAGCATTGCGCAAGGACACCTTTTTGGTATCCATCATGATGGTCAATAACGAAGTGGGTTCCGTGATGCCAATCGCCCAAATGGCAAAGCTGACACACAGGCTGGCCCCCGATGCTGTTTTTCATACCGATGCGGTACAGGGATTCTTAAAAGTTCCTTTTCAAGCAAAAGCGCTGGGTGCTGACCTGATCACCGTGTCTTCTCACAAAGTCCATGGCCCCAAAGGTGCAGGCGCCCTGTATATCAGTCCCCGGCTGAAATCCTTCCCGCCACTGATCTATGGCGGTGGACAGGAAAACGGTTTCCGTAGCGGAACTGAAGCGATGCCTGCCATTTTGGGTTTTGCCGCAGCCTGCGCCGCCCTTGCTCCCCACTATAAAGAAGATATTCAAAAGGAGCAGGCTTTGCTGGATCATTGTATCGAGCAGATCAAAGGAATTTCCGGTGTCGTCATCAATGGCGCTCACGATGCGCCCCACATTTTGAATCTTTCCATCCCTGGTGTCCCCACCCAAAATACCATCAACATTTTGCAGGAGCGTGGTATCTGCGTCAGCGCAGGCAGTGCCTGCGCCAAAGGCCACAGAAGCCACACCTTGACAGCCATGAAGCTTTCCCCGGAAAACATGGACGGCTCTTTCCGAATCTCTTTGTGCAAGGACACCACCCAAGAAGAGCTGGACATCCTGGTCAAAGCCATTCGGGAAGACATTGTTGAGAGGTATTTGGCATGAAGTCCCTGCTGTTTCGCATTTGGCAATGGACATGGGGATTCCCCCAAACACTGATCGGTTTTATGATTTATCTTGCACACAAGGATGCGCCTCATCGGACTTATCACGGCTGCATCGTCACCCGTTGGAAACAAAGCGGTAGCTTGGGCGTAGGAATGTTTCTGTTTCTCAGCGAAAGAAGTTACGACGGAGATCCGCAAGTGCAAGTCCACGAATTCGGACACAGCGTACAATCCGCCATTTTAGGCCCGCTGTTTTTGATCGTGATGGGTATCCCCTCGTTTCTGTGGTGCAATTTGAAGCCATGTAGAAAACTGCGCAAAGAAAAGGGCATTTCCTATTACCGCCTTTACACCGAAAGCACCGCCAACTATTTGGGAAGTGTGGTCACCAAAGAGCCTTGCGACCTCAAATAAACAGTTAACCGACCTGTTGTAATCACAGGTCGGTTTTTGTATTAGGATTATCCGTGCAGCCATCTTATCGTGGTGCACATTGAGAACTGTTTGACAATTGGGAATTTGTTTAACGATTTGCCACCAAAAGCAACAGCATCAACCCAATCGCTGCAATTTCAATTAACAGTCCCGAAACATTGATCATGGAAATAAATTTCTTAGGAGCAAGTTTCCTCATTATAATACAAAATAGAATACCACCGATTCCGCCGAAGGTATTTCCAAGAAGATCTGTGACATCACTGGCACCGATCGCAAAGATAAACTGAACTACCTCAAACAGAAAACTGATCCCAAAAACAAGCAAACATTTCGTTGCTATTTTCCAATTTTCTTTGAATAGTTGAACATACACGCCTAACGGAACAAAAACAATAATATTGTAAAGAATTTCATTCAAATGTGTATTTGTCTCTTGGTTATAGTAAAAGGGGATCAAATTTATGCTGCGCATACTCGGCAACTCTGAAAGACTTGTGGCAAATTTAAAAAGCACCAACCATATCAGTAAAATGAAATACACGCTAAAGACAATATATGATACTCTTTTTTGTTTTGTGGATTGAAACACCGCTGGATTCCCTCCGTCAAATTCAAGCTTGCCAACCGAATAATACAGCTTTTATAATTGATCCAGAAATTTCCGGAGTTGGCGACGGTTTTTGAAGATATAGATTTCTTTGTTCGTTTGCTGTGAAAGGATTTGGTGGTATTTCCTGCGGTTTTTTCGGTTGAAAGTCCAGAGCCATTTGGCAAATTCCGGGTCCAGCCATTCGTTGCATCCGGGGCCCATATCCGGTCTGGCTGTGCCCCAGTTTTTGATCACGCGCTTTAACCAACCCCAAATGCACACAAACCGGTTATAATCCAAATAAATCACCGTATCACACTTTTCAAGTCGCAGCTGCATCGTACGGCTGTAATTTCCATCCATGATCCATTGGGGTTTTTCCATTTCCTCCACTAGCCGTTCATCAAAATCCGGCCGTTCCAAGTGCCGCCAGTTACCGGGAGACCAAAAAATCTGATCCAGATGGACCACCGGAAGTCCGGTCTTTTCTCCCAGCACTCTTGATAAGGTGGTTTTTCCGCTGCCACCGCAGCCGATAATCATAATTCTTTCCATATTATAGTCCAAACAGATTCATAGCATTGTTGTAAAAAATATCATTCACTTGGGTCTGATCCAGATCCAGCAGCAGTGCTGCCTGATAGAAGGCCATGAGATTTTCTCCCGCCACATAACCCCGATCCAGATGCGCGCACTCCGGGCCACCCAGCCAGGTCTGCCAATCTCCCAGAGAAACCGCACGGCCCCGGTTAAAGCAGATGGGGTAATCACTGCCCCACATGGTGCGCTTGCCCGCGTTTTTCATGATACAGGCCATCATGGGTCCGGATTCACAGATAGCCGCCAGATCAAACCAAATATTACCGCAATCTTCTAACTGACGGATGGACTTCACCGCAGGCAGCGCCGCAAATCCTCTGGCGCAGTGGGCCAGAATCAATTGTGCATTGGGATATTTCTTTACCATGGTATTGATGTAAGAAAAGTTATCCGGATCTGCCAGTGCCGCTTTGCGGAACAGGTGGAGCGTTATTGAAAGCTTCTTTTCATTAGCAATTTCCCAAGCCGTTTCCGGCAGGTATTCCCCAATGGTAAGGGCATTTAAGTCAGGTTTTCCCGCACCGTAGGCATAGCATTTGAGACCACGAACGCCATCATGGGATGTCAGCAGGTCCATATCCTGCCGGCTGTCCGATGCTACGATATAGGCAGATGCCACATTGCCGGGGTAGCTTTCGGTCAAGGAAATCACATGGTCGTTGCCCAGCTTTCGCAGGCCGTTTGCCGTATCGGTAATTACCGGGTCTACCATAGGAAGCATATTCAGATGCACCTGCTCCACTCCCGGCATTAGCGGCAGCATATCTGCTTGATAATCATCCGGGGTAGCGGCACTTCTGCAAAATACGGAACCGGGGCGGCTGGCCGTGGGACATGCCTTTGCCAAATGGATATGGGCATGGGCATCAAAGACCTTCTTCGGTAGAAAATCCCGATACATTTCTGCCATACGCTGATCCTGTTCATTCAAAGGAAATGCTGCCATAGTGACTCCTTTCTCCTTTTGAAAAAAGTCCCCTCCGTAGAGGGGACTGCATAATATTATGTACGGTTATACCACATGCCGGGGTTGATCACTCTTGGATCAATTCCACGGAACGCATCATGAAGCTTATCCAGTTGCTCTTGTGTCAGTGTAACCGTCTGGTCGAACAGGGAGCAGTTAGACTCCACATGCTTCACGGTATCGCAACCCATGACCGCAGTGGTAACACCGGGCACAGACAGCACAAAAGACAGCGCCAACGCCGCAGGACTTAATGCAAATTCCTTGCACAGTTCGTTGAATTTGCGCAGATACGGGAAGCAGAAGCTCATCTGGGAATCCAGATCCTCCGGAGTATGGAACACCAGGCCCTGCAAAAACACACTACGGCAGAAGATCATCATACCGGAGCGGTTCAGTTTTTCTATACCACCATTCTCAATCTGACCCCAATCAAAGATATTCAGTGGGATCTGTGTGGCGTCAAAGCCAGAATCAGCAATGACACCGTAGTCATGGCGGGAATAAGCAGAGATAGCGGTCATATCGCACAGGCCTTGTGCTTTCAGATCGTTTAGTGTCTTTCCGGCGGTCTCCGCGTCGGTAGCATAATCTTCAAAGCCATGGAACATCAGACAATCGATGGTATCAACGCCCAGCGTTTCCAGACACTTTTCTGCCTGACGCAGGATATCATCCCGCAAAGCTGCGGGATTTGATTGGTCAAAGGGGCCGATCTTTGTTACGATCCAAGGCAATTGCTTGCCTTCGCTGCGGCGCTTCGCCAGCCAGCGGCCAATCACCTTTTCGGAATCACCATAGTTGTTGGCGGTATCCAGATTGTTCACGCCCAGCTCCATAGCGGTATCCAGCATATGAAAGGCGGTTTCCTCAGAGGGTTTCTCCGCATCCACGCCCAAACCATAGCGCTTGCCCAACTGCACGGTACCTAAAGAGAAGACAGACAGATCAATGCCTTTTCTGTTGACATATTTCATAGGTATATGGCCTCCCTTTACCAAATGGTCCAGCCGCCGTCCATCACCAGCGTGGCGCCGGTGATGTAATTTGCAGCATCGGATGCCAAAAATGCCACGGGGCCCTTGATATCATCCTCATTGGCCCAGCAACCCAGCGGGCAGTTTTCAATATAGGTTTTCTGGAATGCCTTTTTCAAAGGATCGTCTGCCAATCCGGGACTATAGCCGCCGGGAGCGATACAGTTGACGCGGATATGATGCTTGCCGTAACGGCCGGCCATATACTTGGTCATACCGACCATTGCCCATTTCTCCGTGGTGTAGTTGATGGGCTGATCGCCCCAGGTCTCCGGATAGAAGGGGAAATGGGGGCAATCCAGGCCGCGCATAGAGCTGATGTTGATGATACTGCCGCTCTCAGCAGGAACCATGTATTCCAAAACTGCTTGGCTCAGCAGGATCTGGCCGTTCAGATTGGTGTTGGCAGAAGCCTGCAGCTTTTCACGGGTAGCATCGTTCAGAGAAACGTTGTTACTGCGATCAACAGCATTGTTGACCAGAATATCGATCTTGCCATAGCGGGCGATGACATCCTTTACAAGCTGCTTGATGGACACATCATCGCTTAGGTCCAGAGACATACCCACAGCAGCATAGCCTTGGGAACGCAGACCGGCAGCAAATTCGTCACACTTGGCGCCGTTACGGGAAGCGATCACAACCGTAGCTCCCATTTCGCAAAGGCCGGTAGAGATAGAGCCGCCGTACAAGCCACGACCGCCGGTAACGATAGCCACTTTTCCTTCCAGACTAAACAAATCCTTGGCATGCTTCATGACAGACTTCCTTTCGTTTCAACGACAGATGCGCTTAGTAAGCGACACCCCAGTAGATCATCTTCTTGGCGGGCTTGCCGCAGATGGGACAGGTATCGCCCAGGTTTTCCTGTGCAAAGGGCATGCAGCGGGAAGACATACCCGCCTCGTCCTTCATCTTCATTTCACATTCCAGCTCACCGCACCACATGGTCTTGATGAAGCCGCCGTTGGCTTCCTGCAAGGCCTTTGCCTCTTCCAGAGAGTGGGCCTCATAGATGTGATCGGTCAGGTTTTTCTTAGCCTTGGCATACATGCCGTCATGGACAGCCTGCAGCTGCTCTGCAACAGCAGCTTCCAGGTCTTCCAGCTTTACAACAATTTTCTCGCCGTCGTTTCTGCGAACCAGCACGCACTGGCCATTTTCCAGATCACGAGGGCCGCACTCCAGGCGCAGAGGCACACCGCGCATTTCGTACTCAGCGCACTTCCAACCCATGGAGTTGTCGGAATCATCCAGCTTTACACGAACACCGGCTGCGATCAAGCGGCTCTTCAGTTCCTTTGCAGCATCCAGGACGCCGGGCTTATGCTGAGCGATGGGCAGAACCACCACCTGCACGGGAGCGATCTTGGGGGGCAGCACCAGACCGTTGTTGTCGCCGTGGGTCATGATGATACCGCCGATCAGACGGGTAGAAACACCCCAGGAGGTTTCGTGAGGATTGACCTTCTGGTTGTTCTTGTCAGTAAATTCAATGTTGAATGCCTTTGCAAAGCCATCGCCAAAGTAGTGAGAAGTACCGGCCTACAGTGCCTTGCGGTCATGCATCATGCACTCGATGGTGTAGGTAGCCTCAGCGCCGTTGAACTTCTCCTTCTCGGTCTTCTGGCCACGGGTAACGGGCATTGCCAGCACATTTTCGCAGAAGTCAGCATAGACATTCAGCATGGTCTCGGTGAAGTCCTTGGCTTCCTCAGCGGTAGCATGGATGGTGTGGCCTTCCTGCCACAGGAACTCTCTGTGACGCAGGAAAGGACGGGAAGTCTTCTCCCAACGCAGGACGCTGCACCACTGGTTATACTTC
>JAZOLX010000034.1:0-2285 GCA_045653485.1 Faecousia sp.
TGAATATTCTCGTGCGGTGAAACCGCCAATCCGGCAGGCAGGAAACCGCCTGTCCGGATTAACGGAAACCGCTTATGCGAGTTTACTCGCGTAATGCTTTATCCAAACCGTATACTTCACGCATGGATATGTCATGTTCAGCATCAATGCTTGTGATGTTGATACGATAACTGTCATGAGCGATACGGTCGATGATGGCATCAGCCAGAGGGCTGGCATCCCCACCGAGCTGGTCGTACCATTCCTCGAACTCATACTGAGAGCAGAAAATCGTGGTTGATTTCTTGCGTCTCCTATGGAGCAGTTCGAAGATATCCTTCTGTTCTGATTCAGTAGGTTTCAAGAGGAGCCATTCATCCAGTACCAGAACCAATGGATTGGCATATTTAGCCATGACCTTTCGATAGTTACCCTCTGTTCTGGCTATTTCCAGATCGATAAGCAAATCCGGAAGACGGACATATTTGGTGTTGAAATACTGTTTACAGGCTTCCATCCCAAAGGCACAAGCCATGTATGTTTTACCACAGCCTGTTGCACCGGTAATAAAAAGATTCCGGTGTTCAGATATATACTCGCAAGTAGCAAGTCTGTTTATCAGATCCTTGTTCAGCTTGCGTCCGGAAGTGTAGTTGATATCCATGATACTTGCTTCCGGTTGATCGAATCCGGCATTCTTGATCAGTCTTTTCAGACGATTATTTTTGCGGCTGTTGAATTCGATGTCTACCAGCATACCGAACCGGTCTTCAAAGGGGACTTCCCTGAATTTAGGGTCAGCAAGCTGGTCACGGAATGCATTTGCCATAGTGGTCAGACGCATTTCAATTAATTTATCAATTGTACTCTGATTAGTCATACGTATTTACCTCCGATAGTAATCGGCACCTCTTGTGATGCCGCGTGCTTTATGTGTGGTCCTGGTATCGTTTACTTCCGATGCCAGCTTTTCAGAACCGGTTACAAGGATGTTTTTGATGCTCTTGTAACTTGGTGACGCTGTATAGGATAATGCCTTTTTACAAGCAGCTTCCAGCATGGCATCCGAGTATTTCTCGGCAAGCTTCAGAAGCCCCATACAACTCCGGTAGGTCTGTTGTTCCACACCTTTGGAGGTCAGTATCGCATTGACCGCAGTGTACGTATTTATGCCAATCCGCTCAGCCCATTTACGGAAACGGTCACCGTTCCATTCCAGATATTTCTGGTGGTCTTCCGGCATATGCTCTGTGATGGTGCTGTACTGCCCGGTACGCCCTTTCAGGCGGCGATGGGAAGCAATGCGGTTATGGTTGTAAAAAATCTCAATAGTGTAATCTGTTACCCTTACATCAACTTTCTTTTTGATGTATTCAAATGGAACTGAGTATAGCATTCCGTCCACAGATATGTGATAATTGAACTGGACGGTGGCTGTTTTCCAGTCTGCCAGTTCAAAACGGGTAGCAGGTAATGGTGCCAGCAATGGTTTTTCTTCCCCAAGAAATAAGCTTCGCCGACTACCCTCTTTCTTCTGAAAGAGCCTTTGGTTGAACAGTTCAAGCTTATCTCTAATTGCCCGATTTAATTCGGCAAGGGAGAAGAACTGTTCATCCCGAAGTGCTGCTGTAATCCAGGTAGAAATATTCCCTACCGTTCCTTCAGCATTCGGCTTATCTTTTGGAGACCTGACACGTGCCGGAATAATGGCAGTTCCGTAGTGTTCAGCCATTTCCTGATAAGTTTCATTGATCTGCTGGTCTTTCCAACCACCATTGTGAATAACAGCTGTTTTACAGTTATCCGGTACGAGGATCTTTGCGACGCCGCCAAAGAATTCGTACATATGGACATGAGCATGAATCCATGATTTCTGTTTTGTGTCCAGAAAGGCTTCCACATATGCGTACTGGCTGTAAGTCATTACACCTACAAATATGTAAGCCTTAATGATTTCACCGGTATCCTGGTCTATGATTGCTGCAGTATCACCTGCCCAGTCAACTTCGACCTGTTCACCCGGCTTTCGGTTAATGTGCATGGTTGCACGGCGTTTCTGCTCATCCTGTTGGATGTGATAACAGAACTGGGAATACATGAGTGGTTCTTCGCCGTTAGCACGGCAGTCCCCCATGTATTCAGTCCACAGAAGTTTTTTGCTGACCCCGTTACGAAGCAGCTCCTTACGGATGTGTGTAAAGTCAGGCATCCGCTTTGTGGATACAACTTGCTGAGTGGCTGGAAAAAGCTTCTCTGCAAGGACAGCATCGGTATCGTTTGCCTCCAGTGGCCAGGATATGGACAAT
>JAZOLX010000035.1:0-9347 GCA_045653485.1 Faecousia sp.
TGCCAGACGCAGGTCGGAGTCGATGTTGATCTTGCAGACGGACAGAGCTGCAGCCTTACGCAGCTGCTCTTCGGGAACACCGATTGCGTTGGGCATCTTGCCGCCGTTGGCGTTGACCATAGCGACATACTCCTGAGGAACGGAGGAGGAGCCGTGCAGAACGATGGGGAAGCCGGGCAGACGCTTGGTGACTTCTTCCAGAACGTCGAAGCGCAGTGCGGGGGGAACCAGGATGCCCTGCTCGTTGACGGTGCACTGCTCGGGGGTGAACTTGTAAGCACCGTGGCTGGTGCCGATGGCGATAGCCAGAGAGTCACAGCCGGTGCGGGTCACGAACTCTTCAACTTCCTCGGGACGGGTGTAGGAAGCAGCCTCAGCGGAAACATTGACTTCGTCCTCGATGCCGGCCAGAGAACCCAGCTCAGCTTCAACGACAACACCGTGATCGTGAGCATACTCAACGACCTTCTTGGTGATCTCGATGTTCTCCTCGAAGGAGTGGGAGGAAGCATCGATCATAACGGAGGTAAAGCCACCGTCGATGCAGGACTTGCAGGTCTCGAAGCTGTCGCCGTGGTCCAGATGCAGAGCGATGGGGATGTTGGGGCACTCGATAACAGCGGCCTCAACCATCTTTACCAGGTAGGTAGCGTTGGCGTACTGGCGGGCACCCTTGGATACCTGCAGGATAACGGGAGCGTTCTCCTCGCGGCAAGCCTCGGTGATAGCCTGTACGATCTCCATGTTGTTGACATTGAAAGCGCCGACTGCGTAGCCACCGTCGTAAGCCTTCTTAAACATCTCGGTAGTAGTAACAAGAGCCATGTTAAACTTTCCTTTCTTATGTTACGGGATTGACCCGAATTTTTACGAATATCATTATAGCACAATTTCCCAGTATTTCAATATGAAAATGTGTAAAGAATTTTCAGAAATGCCTATTTACCTTTTGGGTAATATGGAGTATAATCCAAAATGGCCATTTATGGAAATTAACATTTAAGGAGTGTTTTTGATATGAAACTGTCCCCCTTGCAGCTGGCAAGATACCAGTATAACCCCAAACTGCCCGGCATGCTGAGAAACGGCATTTCTGAGATCTGTGTTAAGAACGGTGGCGCAACTCAGAGCGTTGCTGACCAGGAGAAGATCCAGGCGCTGTTCCCCAACACCTACGGCAAGAATGAAATTACTTTTGAAAAGGGCGAGAATACCGCTCCCGCTAAGAAGCAGGTTGTGGGTGTTATCCTGTCCGGTGGCCAGGCTCCCGGCGGCCACAATGTTATCTGTGGCCTGTATGACGCACTGAAGGCAACCGACAAGGACAATGTCCTGTACGGCTTCAAGGGCGGCCCCAGCGGTCTGATCGACAACGACTTCATCATTTTCGATGACGAGTACATCAACGCCTACCGCAACACCGGTGGCTTCGACATCATCGGCTCCGGCAGAACCAAGCTGGAAACCGAAGAGCAGTTTGCCATCGTTGCAGAAAACTGCAAGAAGCACGGCATCAACGCCCTGGTCATCATCGGCGGCGACGATTCCAACACCAATGCTGCTGTTCTGGCTGAGTACTTTGCTGCTCAGGGTTCCGGTATCCAGGTCATCGGCTGCCCCAAGACCATCGACGGCGACCTGAAGAACGAGGACATCGAGTGCTCCTTCGGCTTCGACACCGCTACCAAGACCTACGCCGAGATCGTGGGCAACATCGAGCGCGATGCCAATTCCGCTAAGAAGTACTGGCACTTTGTTAAGGTCATGGGCCGTTCTGCTTCCCACGTTGCTCTGGAGACCGCTCTGCAGACCCGCCCCAACATCTGCCTGATTGGCGAAGAGGTTGCTGCCAAGAAGATGTCCCTGGCTCAGATCACCGACTACATTGCCGATTCTGTCGCTAACCGTGCCGCTAAGGGTTGGAACTTCGGTGTTGCCATCATCCCCGAGGGCATCGTGGAGTTCGTTCCTGAGTTCTCCGTTCTGATTGCTGAGATCAACGAGCTGCTGGCAGGCGCCAAGGCTGACGCTTTCAATGCGCTGCCCACTTGGGAAGAAAAGTACGCATTTATCAAGGCTGGTCTGACTGAGGCTTCCATGGCTGTTTTCGCTATCCTGCCCCAGACCATTCAGCAGCAGCTGTTCCTGGAGCGTGACCCCCACGGCAACGTGCAGGTTTCTCTCATCGAGTCCGAGAAGCTGTTCTCCGAAATGGTCAAGGCGAACCTGGCTGCCCGTAAGGCCGCAGGCACTTACAAAGGCAAGTTCTCTCCCCTGCATCACTTCCTGGGTTACGAAGGCCGCTGCGCTTTCCCCTCTAACTTCGATGCTGACTACTGCTACTCCCTGGGCTACAACGCATTCATGCTGATCCAGTACGGTTACACCGGTTACCTGTCCAAGGTCTCCAACCTCAGCAAACCCGCCGAAGAGTGGGTCGCCGGCGGTATGCCCATCACCAAGATGATGAACATCGAGCGCCGTCACGGTGCCGATAAGCCTGTTATCCGCAAGGCTCTGGTTGAACTGGAGGGCGCACCCTTCAAGTTCTTTGCTGCCAACCGCGAGGAGTGGGCAGTTGAGACCTGCTATGTCTACCCCGGCGCTATCCAGTACTGGGGCCCCACCGAGGTCTGCGACGCCACTACCCAGACCCTGGCTCTGGAAAAGGCTTAATTGATCATATAAAAAACGGACTTCCGATCGGAAGTCCGTTTTTTGCGTCCTTTGCGATATAAACGATCATTTACACGTTTAGAATGTGTTTTTCCCGGGATTGGCAAGTGAAGAGAATCACCTGTTTGTTTTTTGCTTCTTCTGTGAGCACGTCCAACGCTTCGGATAAGCGCTGATCGTCGAAGCGCACCAGTGCGTCGTCCAGTACCAGCGGGGCATTAGGGGTCAGTTCCTCGGCAACCGCCAGACGCAGCGCCAGATACAACTGGTCGATGGTACCCTCACTGCGCCACAGGGCGCTGTGCAGGGTGGCTTCCGTGTCGGTGCCTGCGTGGATGGACAGGTCTTCTCCTAAAGTCAGCCGGGTATAGCGGCCGTCGGTCAGCTTTCCGAACAGCTCCTGTGCCCGCTTGGAGATCCGGGGGGCGAAGCGCCGCTGCAGCTCGGCAGTGGCCTGTGCCAGTGTGCTTTGGGCGATCTCCAGAGCATCGTAGGTCAATTGTAGTTTGGAAATGCGTTCTGTGACGGCATCCGACTGCTGACGGAGATTGCTTTCGCTACCCAGCGCTTCCATTCTGCCGCTATAGTGGCCCAACTGCTGTTGCAGCTGCCGCTGCTCATAGGCGCAATCGGAAAGGAGCCGGGCGGTCTCCGCTTCCGTATAGGTCATGGTGTCCGGAAATTCCGGGGCAACAGCTTCCCGGTGGGCAGAGCGCAGGGCCTGCACCAGATCCTTTGCCCGCAGGGTCTCCTTGGCGGCATCGGCGTAGGCGGCCCACTGCTCCCGAACAGCGCTGCAGCGCTGTTCACATTCGATTAAGGAGCGGCCTTCGGTAACGGCGGAGATCTGGGTCTGTAAAGCGATCATGCGGCTTTCCAGTTCCTGCCGCTGGGTTTCGTGTTGGGCGAGGGCGGAGGCATAGGCCTGCTGCGCCTTGGCACTGCTGCGGGCGGCTTCCACCCACTGCTCCGGGGGCAGGGGATGATAGCGCTCACGCAGGTCATGGAGGATATTCTCCCTGCGGCGCTTGGCGGTCACATAGCTACGCAGGCTCAAAGCGCCTGCGGCGATGAACAAAATGGTCAGCAGCTGCATAGGACCCCGGGGCTGGAAAAAACCACAAAAAGCGCCTATGATCCATAAGAAAATGCAGTACCATGGGAAGGACTTCTTTTGCCGATTTTCCTCATAGTCCAATACGTCATTCTCGGCTTGGGAGATGGCGCTGTCCGGCTCAATGCCTTGAAAAATAGGGAGAAGCTGGGGCGCCTGAGGAGCGGCGGGAAACATTTGCAGCTCCATGTGCAGAGAATCCTTCTGATCCCGAAGCTGTCGCAAACGAAGCAATTGCCGCTCCGCTTCATCGGCAGAGGGAAGGGCGCTGCATTGGGCCTTTAAAAGCTGCTCCTTTTCCTGTGCCAGAGCCAAAGCGGTCTCCGCTGCAGCGAGTTTTTCTTGATAAGTCCGGTTGGCGGCATGGTTCAATGCAGCCTTGTGATTCAGCAAGGCCTTATGATGCTTGTCCAGCTCGGCAAGACGCTGCTCCATCTGGGAAGAGTGCTCACGCAGCTGGGTCAGTTCCGTCAGCTTGTTTTGCAATTCCTTCTGCTGTACCTCTGCCTGTGGGAGCAATCCGGTACTCTTATTGAGCCGGCAGCGGTTTTTTAAATCCTTGAGGGTTTGACCCAAGGCATCAGCGGTACCGCTTTCATCACCTGTGGTGACCATAGCGTTGAGCCGGCGGCGCAGCGCTTCATCTTGTGTCACCGGCAGGTCCGTGAGCTTCAAAAATCCTGCCCGTAAGAATACGCTTTTTTCCACGCCCAGCAGCATCTGACCGCAATTAGCAGCGGTCAACTCCGGTACTTCAAGTCCTGTTTCCGTTTCGTAGGCCCGAAAAACGCCGAAAACACTGCGGCCCTTGCTGCTGCGCTCAATGGTGATATCACGGCCGTTCCAATTTAAGTCGATGCGGCCTGCCATGGGAGCGCCGGACCATGGGGCGTAGCGCTCTTTGTCGGCAATGGCGGATTTGGTGGTGTGAACTCTGGTTTCAATACCGTAGAGCATGGATACCAGAAAGGCACACCATGTGCTTTTACCCCATTCGTTGGGGGCGTGGAGGATGTTCAGACCCGGTTGCAAGGTTAGGGTCTCATTTTCTAGTTTGCCGAAAGTGGCGGTCATGGAGTAGATCTTCACGGCAGCTTCACCTCCCGGTTTTCCAAGATCCGGCGGGAGAGCTTTGCTGCCAGCAGAATTTTTTCCCGAGTGTCTTCGTCGGCATTTTCTAACTGCTGATGCAGTAAATCAAAATACACGCCTTCCAGAGAATCCTCACCCATATTGGCCCAGATATCCATGGGCGGCTCTGTCCGGTTGCGGAGCGTCAGGTTGGGAAACTGGAAGAATTCCTTTTCCAAAAGGGCTGTGTCCAGCAGCTCACTTTCACCGGTGAGAGTGATGCGGTAAAAATCGTCACATCCCACAGCCGGCAACAGCCGGGAAAGAGAAGCGGCGGCATCGGGACCTGCTTCGCACTCCCAATCAAAGAAACGGGGCGTGTTCAGAGGCAAGAACCGGGTATCACAGCCTTGGTTGTCCAGAGTCACAATCAGTACGCCCTTGGCATCCAGCTCATCAAAGCCACGGCCCATGGGACAGCCGGGCCAGGCACACAGGGTGCTGCCTGACAGGATCTGATCGCCTTTGTGGATATGGCCCAGCGCCAGATAGTTTAGACCCGAATCCCGGATCTGTCGAGCGGTGATGGGGCAGTAGGGGGAGGAAGCTACCGTGGGATCGCCATGCAAAATGCCAATAGCATAGGTTTCGTTACATTCTGCCCGGAAGCCATCCAGCAGTGCTTCAGATTCCGGGCCGGTAAAGGCCGCACCGTAGATGCGGCAATCCAGCGACCGCAGAGCAACACTTTCCCATTGCGGGGCAGTAAAAATATGCACATTTTCAGGCCAGTGCTCCGTCAGCCATGGAGATGTGGGAGAAAGAAAGTCGTGGTTGCCCGGTACGATGAATACGGGGATCTCCACTTCTGTCAATGCGTCTTTCAGAGCCTTGATGCTTTCCGCAGTGGCGGCACCGTCAAAAAGATCACCGGAAAGAAGCATCAGATCACAGTGTTCTGCTTGTGCTGCCGCGGCGACTTTGTGAGGAACTTCCAGAAGGGTGGATTTGAGCAGGGAGGTCTGTGCTTCGGTGCGACCGATGATGGGAGAATCTAAATGCCAGTCAGCGCTGTGCAGAATCTTCATACAAATCAACCCTTTCTGCCTTGCGGCAAAGACCGGTGGCGGTGTCGATGGTGAATAAAACGGCTTCCAGCTTGGTCTCGCCTTCGGCCCAGCGGTAGCGCTCCGTCAAATCGCCCCGAAATTTGGCGATGGAAAGCTGGGGTTGGATACCCAGTACCGAATGTTGGGGGCCGGTCATGCCTAAGTCCGTCACATAGCCGGTGCCCTTGGGCAGTACTTGGGCATCAGCGGTGGGTACATGGGTGTGGGTACCCCATACCGCACTGACCCGGCCGTCCAGCATATAGCCCATGGCAAGCTTTTCGGAGGTAGCTTCTGCGTGAAGCTCAACGAAGATCATCTTGGTGTCCAGTTTCCTTAAGATGCGCTCTACTTCCAAGAAGGGATTGTCCGGGGTGTAGTCCATGGAACATCGACCAATCAGGTCGATGACTGCCACGGGGCCTGCTTTGGTGTCAAAGATACTGTAACCGCGGCCCGGTGTCTGGGGAGCGTAGTTGGCGGGGCGCAGCACTTGGGGGCAATCGTCCAACCATGTGACGATCTCCCGCTTGGCAAAGGTGTGATTACCAAGTGTAATCACATCAGCACCAGCATCCAAAATATCCTCACCCTGTTGGGGTGTCATGCCGATGGCAGCGGCGTTCTCACCGTTGACGATGACAAAGTCGGCTCCGGTTTTTCTCTTTAAATAGCGCAGGCTCCGGCGCACCCGGTCCAGACCGGGCGTTCCTACCACGTCACCCACTGCCAATACTTTAAAATCCATAACGTAGCTCCTTGCTGTTTATATAAATAGTATATACCATTTCTGTTCCGGATTCAACGGAAAAATCATTTATGGTATCATTGCAGCCGAAATAATAAAAAAACCGGGGAATTTTCCCCGGAAAATAAAAAACGCCCATTGACAAAGCCAATGGGATAGTGTAAAATGGAACTCCATACTGTGGGAGTATGCGTATTTTGAGCCGTATCATTCAGTGCAACTATTCTACCACAGTTTGCAGCCGATGTCAATATAGAAAATGCAACAAAGTGACAACGGCTTCTGGCGTATCAAATACACAACATTCAGGCGAAAGCCGAAAGAAAGGCTGTGATGATCCATATGGCAATGGTCAAGGACCAACTGTTTGGTAAGACCATGCGTAAGTCCTACGCAAAGTACCAGGAGATCCTGGAAATGCCCAACATGCTGAGAATCCAGAAAGACTCTTATGAGTGGTTCCTGGAAACCGGTCTGCGTGAGGTATTCAAGGACGTCGGTACGATTACCGATTTCTCCGGTAAGCTGGAGCTGAGCTTCCTGGATTACACCATGGAGGACAAGCCCAAGTACACCATCGAGGAGTGCAAGGAGCGGGACGCTACCTTCGCTAAGCCCATCAAGGTTCGTGTGCGCCTGCGCAACACCGAGACCGACGAAATCAAGGAACAGGATATCTTCATGGGCGAGCTGCCTGTGATGACAAACGGCGGCACCTTCGTCATCAACGGTGCTGAGCGTGTTATCGTTTCCCAGATTGTCCGTAGCCCCGGCATGTACTATGGCCACGAGGTGGACAAGGCTGACCAGCACACCTACACCGCCACCGTCATTCCTTACCGTGGCGCATGGCTGGAATACGAGACCGATAACAACGATGTGTTCTGGGTCCGTATCGATAAGAACCGCAAGCTGCCTATCACCTGCCTGATCCGGGCCCTGGGTGTCAACACTGACGAGCAGATCAAGGAACTGTTCGGTGAGGATGCCAGAATCATGGCCACTCTGGAAAAGGATACCTGCAAGACCCGGGAAGAGGGCCTGTTGGAGATCTACCGCCGTCTGCGTCCCGGTGAGCCTCCCACGGTGGAAACCGCTTTGGCCCATCTGGAAGGCCTGCTGTTTGATGCACACCGCTATGACGTGAGCACCGTGGGCCGCTATAAGTTCAATAAGAAGATGGATATCTGGACCCGCCTGTCCGGCCAGACTCTGGCTGAGCCTGTTGCCGATCCCATGACCGGTGAGCTTCTGGCTATGCCCGGTGAGCTGATCACTCGTACCCGTGCCAAGGAACTGAGCGATCTGGGTGTCAATGAGGCTACCGTTAAGGTTGGCGACCAGAATGTGAAGGTATTTTCCAACGGTATGGTGGATATGGCCCGGTTTGTTTCCTTTGATCCCAAGGCTTACGGTGTCAAAGAAAAGGTCCGGTTCTCCGTGCTGAAGGAAATGCTGGAAACCGAAGGTATCAATTGGGAAGAAGCCATTGCTGAGCGTATCGACGACCTGATCCCCAAGCACATCATCGTTGACGATATCATGGCTTCCATCAACTACCTCAACTGCGTGGCTATGGGTATCGGTGTCGCTGACGATATCGACCATCTGGGCAACCGCCGTCTGCGTTGCGTAGGCGAACTGCTGCAGAACCAGTTCCGCATCGGATTCTCCCGTCTGGACCGCGTGATCCGCGAGCGTATGACCGTGCAGGATCTGGATGCTGTTACTCCCCAGAGCCTGATTAATATCCGTCCTGTCACCGCTGTCATCAAGGAATTCTTCGGCAGCTCTCCTCTGAGCCAGTTCATGGACCAGAACAACCCTCTGGCTGAGCTGACACACAAGCGCCGTCTGTCCGCTCTGGGCCCCGGCGGTCTGAGCAGAGAGCGCGCATCCTTCGATGTTCGTGACGTTCACTACACCCACTACGGCCGTATGTGTCCCATCGAGACCCCCGAAGGTCCCAACATCGGTCTGATCAACTATCTGGCATCCTTTGCCAAGATCAATGAGTACGGCTTCGTGGAGGCCCCCTACCGCAAGGTGGATAAGGCTACCGGCAAGGTCACCGATCAGGTGGACTACATGACCGCCGATGTGGAAGACGACTTCTATATCGGTCAGGCTAATGAGCCTGTGGATGAAAACGGCTGTCTGCTGAACGCCCGTATCTCCTGCCGTCACCGCAACGACATCATCGAAGTGGACCGGAACATGATCGACTATATTGACGTGTCTCCCAGAATGATGGTCTCCGTTGCTACTTCTTTCATTCCCTTCCTGCAGAACGACGACGCAAACCGCGCACTGATGGGCGCGAACATGCAGCGTCAGGCTGTGCCCCTGCTGACCACCGAATCCCCCATCGTCGCCACCGGCGTGGAGCATAAGTCCGCAGTGGACTCCGAGGTCTGTATCAAGGCCAAGGGAGAGGGTACCGTTCACTCCGTCAGCGCCACCGATATCGTGGTGAAGTACAACGACGGTGAGTTGTATACCCATATACTGACCAAGTTTGCACGCAGCAATGCCGGCACCTGCATCCACCAGCGCCCCATCGTCGAGGTAGGTGAGCGTGTTGTTGCGGAACAGATCATTGCTGACGGTCCTTCCTGTTCCGGCGGTG